>CAYPOY010000437.1:0-3810 GCA_964412395.1 uncultured Anaerolineales bacterium
TCCGGCTGACCGGCCGTCACCAGGCCGCCGCGCTGATCCGCGAACTGTTCGACGAACCGACCGCACTCCTCTACCAGGTCTGGTCGCTGTTGGATACAGTGGACGACGCGGGTCAACCCGATTCGACGATTGACCACGAGACGTTGGTACAGCAGACCGACGAACTGATCCAGAATGTGGTCGAAGTATGTGAGGGCCCGCTGGAGACGGAGATTGTGATGGCGCTGATCCGGCTGCGGGACGACATCACCGGCCGGGTGGATTTGGGCGATGACTGGGGTACGCTGATTACAAAATCACGGTCCAAGACAGAGCAGTTGGTCAACGAGTTCTTCAAGGTCAAACTGCTGGGGATCCCGGAGGTGCCGGAGTTTCTCGATTCGCTGGAGGAACAGGCTTAGCAGGGATAGAGCTATGCACCGACCGAAACTGGCTCTCTGGGCCCTCTCCATACTCATCGTGGCTGCGCTGGCCTGCAACGTTCCCTCCGACCTGACCCCGCTGCCGTTCTTCGCTACCGCGACTGCTACACCCACACCTACTGCAACTCCAACGCCGCCCCCCACTCCAACTCCTACTTCCACTCCCACGCCCACTCCAACTCCTACTCCCATCCCCACGCCCGACCCAGGCGAGTTGCTTTCTGACGCCGTGCGGGCGATGCAGGACGGCGACTACGATACCGCTGCCGGAATCTACCGCAGGCCGTTCGCCCTGCCACTCGACGAGGAGACCGCCGCACAGGCCCGGCTTGGCCTGGGCACGGCTTATCTGCGCAATGGTGATTATCCCAACGCCACCTACGCCTTCCGCGATTTCCTCGCCACCCATCCCGAAAGCGACCTGGCCCCCGACGGCCACTTCCTGCTGGCCGAGGCCCTGGTCGGTGCGGGCGAACCGATGACGGCGACTGAAGAGTACCGTGCCTATCTATCGGCCGGGACGGTCATCACCGCCTACGTCAACAAATGGCTGGGGGATGCCCTCTATGCAGGCGGTGCCTACCTTCCCGCCACCGAGGCCTACGAGGCCGCCATCGCGGACGCTCCTGACCACTCCTTCGAGGTCGGCGTGCGCGAGAAACTGGCCCTCGTCCACGTAGCCCTGGAGAATTACCCTGCTGCCATCGCCCAGTACGATGCTATCCTCGACGTGGCGCAGATACGCGCCTACCGCGCCCGCATCGAGCACCAGGCCGCCGAGACGCTCATCCTGGCCGGGGAGACCGAGGCCGGCTACAGCCGCCACCTGGCCGTCGTCGAGACCTACCCCGCCGAGTACCACGCCTACCTCTCGCTGGTCGGACTGGTGGAGGCCGGGCACTCGGTGGATGACTTTTTGCGTGGCAAGGTGGACTACTACGGTGGAGCCTACGGCCCGGCGATCGAGGCCCTCCACCGCTACATCCGCGCCCACCCCGAAGACGAACTGGTCCCCGACGCCCACTGGTACGCGGGCCTATCGTACCTGGCCGCCGGCAGCCCCAACCTGGCCACTGGGGAGTTCCAGACGTTGATCGAGACCTACCTGGAGAACAAGCACTGGGGTGATGCCTGGATGAGCCTGGCCGAGGCCTACGCCGACGCAGATGATGTGAACACCGCCATCGCCATCTACGGAGAGTTCGCTGAAACCGCCCCCGACCATCCCCGTGCGCCGGAGGCGCTCTGGAAAGCAGCCCAACTCCTGGAGCGCGCCAGCGACCTGGAGGCCGCCGCCGAGGCATATCTTGACTGCCACGTCCAGCATCCCGATTCCGACTACGGCCCTCCGGCCCTCTTCCGCAGCGGGTTGCAATCCTACCAACTGAGCGAGTGGGTGGACGCCGCCGTCGCCTGGGACACACTGGTCGCCATCTACCCCGACTCACCCTACCGCCCCGCCGCCCTCCTCTGGCTGGGGAAACTCCGCCTGGCCCAGGAAGACAACAAGGCAGCCGAGGCCGCCTTTGAGGAGACCGGCATGGCCGATCCTGATGGCTACTACGGCCTGCGCGCCGCCGACCTATCTGCTGACCCGCTCTCCCCGCCTCTCCCGCCCACCTGGTACAAGCCCGACTACGACGCGATGGCAGACCAGGCCGAGGCGGAGAAGTGGCTGACCAGGTGGCTGGGGCTGGACGACGCCGTGCGATTGAGTGAACTCGCCCCCGACCTGGCCGCTGATCCTCGCCTCCAGCGCGGCCTGGAGTTGTGGCGGCTGGGTCACTTTGAGGAGGCCAAGTGGGAACTGGAGTCCCTCCGCCGCGCCACCACATCAGACGCGCTGGCCCAGTACCAACTGGCACTGACGTTCCGCGACATCGGCCTCTACCGTTCCTCCATACTCTGCGCTGCCAGGCTTGTGTACCTCTCCCCAGGCGCCACCGTCCTCGAGGCCCCTGACTTCATCGCACGCCTGGTCTATCCCACCTACTACGAAGACCTGGTGTTGCGTAACGCCCGCCGGAGCGACCTCGACCCGCTTCTGGTCTTCGCTCTCACCCGACAGGAGAGCCTCTTCGAAAGCCTCGCCACGTCCACGGCCAGTGCGCATGGGCTGATGCAGGTGATCCCCCCCACCGGCGAGCAAATCGCCGCTGAGGTAGGCTGGCCACCGGACTACGAGACCGCCGACCTATACCGTCCCTACGTCAGCCTGCGCTTCGGCACCTACTACCTGGCGCAGCAGCGCGACCGCTTCGACGGGCGCCTCGACGTGGCGCTGGCGGCATACAATGGTGGCCCGTTCCGCGCCCAGCGATGGTTGGAGAGCGCGGGCGATGACCCAGACCTGTTCCTCGAACTCATCACACTGAGAGAAACGTGCCTCTACCTTAGGCGCATCAAGGAGCATCTCGCCGTCTACCGGGCGCTGTATAGTGTACAGGATCACGCGAGCAGCCGTTGACACGCCTGATACCCCGTGCTATACTTTGGTCAGGTGATGCCTATGAAGACCTGATTGACTGACAAATCTTTTAGGACGCAGATTCACGCAGATTTTCGCAGATTATCTGCCGATAAAACCAGAAAATCAGCGTTCATCAGCGTTAATCTGCGTCCCATTTCTTGCTCCCAGGGCCAATCCAGAGTTTTGTCAGTCAACCAGCTATGAAGACACTAATCCCGTTGCTGCTCCCGTTCGGCAAGGTCTCCTGACCGTTGCCGCAAGAGCCGGTAGGGGCGGGATAACCCCGCCCCTACCGTGCCGTCAGTGGAGGTGATGCACTCACGGTGGCGCGTCACCCCCGGACCACCCGGCAGCGTAGAAGGCCAGATACTCGGCGACGTTAGCCGCCCATAGCCGGTTCTCGTGGCCGCCAGAGTGCACGACGAACTCGCTGGCGATACCCTGCGCCTCCAGCGCTTCGTGCAGCGCCTGAGTGCCCCCCCGCGCCCAGTCCGCATCGCCCGCATCCAGGTAGACGCGCAACGCCGCCACGCCGGGCTCCCCCAGAAGATAAAACGGGTCGTAGGTCGGCGGGGCCATGTTGACCGAGAGGGCCGGGCTATGCGCCCCCACCGCCGCGAAGAGACCAGGGTGTCGGAAGCCTATCTCCAGCGCCCAGACCCCGCCCCGCGACACACCGCCGATAGCCCGTCCCTCTCGCCCCGCCCAGGTGCGGTAGGCCCCATCTACGTGGGGGATAAGGTCATTGACGACCTGTCCCTCGAAGGAGTGATCGCCGCCGCAGGTGTTGACGTACAGCCTTTCGCCGCTCCCAGGCAAGGCAATGACAAGTGGGGGCAGCGTCCCGCCCGCGATGCCGGCGTCGGCGGCCTCGTCGGCCCCCAGGCTGTCCCAGTGAGCCTCGTCGTAGGGCCAGCC
>CAYPOY010000438.1:0-3806 GCA_964412395.1 uncultured Anaerolineales bacterium
TACCCCCACCCGACGGTGACGGTGAACTGCTCCGTCCAGACGCCGCCGGGCGCGGCGATAGTCGGCGTCCAGGTGAGCACGCCGCCGGGGGTAACGTGGGTGGGCAGGACGTCGGTGATGGTGGCGGTGAGGGTTACGTTGCCGGTATTGATGACACGGATCGTGTAGGTCAGTTTCTCACCGGCCTGTACCACGGCGGGGTCGGCCTGCTTGGTGACGCTCAGCGCCGGCGTGGTCAGGGCCTGGGACGTCTCGGTGTAGGCACCCATCGCCCCCTCAACGGTGGTAACCCACACTTCGTTGACCAGCGTCCCGCTGTACCCCCACCTGACGGTGACGGTGAACTGCTCCGTCCAGACGCCGCCGGGCGCGGTGATGGTCGGTGTCCATGTGAGCACGCCGCCGGGGGTGACCTGGGCGGGCAGGACGTCGGTGATGGTGGCGGTGAGGGTTACGTTGCCGGTGTTGGTGACGTGGATCGTGTAGGTCAGTTGCTCACCGGCCTGCACAACGGCGGGATCGGCCTGCTTGGTGACGATCAGAGAGAGGGGCAGTTCGTCCGCGCCAACGTCGTAGTCGCGGCCCATCGGACGCGAGTCACCGTCTATGTCCTCGCTCACGTCGGCCTCCATACCTTGATCTAGCGCCGCACTGCCAGTGCCGATGTGGTAGTCCAATCCATCCGGGTCCAGGAACACCGGGTCGTGGTCAATGTCGTTGCTGTAGTAAAAGTTGCCGGGGCCACCGCGTTTGGTGCCGTTGCCGTACCAGACCGTGTACGAGAGATAGGCCGTGCTTCCGGCCGCCGCGTTGACACCCACCGCGTGGTCGTAGAAGATGGTGTTGGTAAAGCGGGCCTCGCTGCCCACGTCGCCGATGTCCGCGCCGGTCGTGTTGCGGGCGAAGGTGTTGTGTCGCAGCGACCCGGCACTTACCCCAGTCGTCCGCAGGCCGGCGTCATCGTTGTTGGCGAGCACGTTGTTGTCCAGTTGATAACTGCTGCCGCTCACCGCCACACCGTCACCACTGTTGCTGTACACCCACGTGCGCTTCAGGGTGAGTGCGCCAGCGGCGACATGGACGCCGTCGCCGCTGTTGCTGTAGACGCGGCAGCGGCTGATGACGGCTGTGGCCGTGTAGACCGCCACGCCCTCGATGCCGTTCTCGACGCGGAAGCCGGCCAACGTCATCGTCACCGTCCTTGTCGTCGGCCCAGTGACGACCACAGCCGTGTAGATCCCCCCGGCGTCTAGCGTCGTCGTGTACGCCTCGGGATTGTGGGTCCAGTTGGGTATGGTGGAAGTGTACCCGCCGACCAACGTGAGGGATTTGTTGGTGACGCTGACCACCTGGCCGGTGCCGGTGTAGACACCCATCGCCACGTGTACCGGGTCTCCGTCCAGTGCCTGGTCCGCCGCGTACTGCACTGTGCGGCAGGGATGCTCCGGGGCCAGGCAACCGTTGTATGTGTCATTCCCCGTCGTCGCCACGTACCGCGTGCCCGGCCTGGCGCCGACGGTGGTGGTCACCACAGGGGTAGCGTCGAAGTTGACCCAGCCCACGTTGGTGATGAGAATACCGGCCGCCAGCCAGTCCTCAATGCGGGCCGTGAAAGTGATCATCACCGTGCTGGTGGCGGGGACGCTACCCTCCCAGGAGATGCTGCAAGGGGCCATCAGGTACTGGCCACTGCCAACGGTGTAGTCCAGCAGACCGCCGGTACAGTCCAGATAGGGATGGAGCGTATCGGTGACCTGGACGCTGCTAGGCTGGATGCCCTCATTCGTCATCATGATCGTATACGTGATGACCGCCCCGGGGACGGCAGCCGTCGTGACTGCTTTACTGCTCGACACCCCCTGCTCATAAGCGCCAATGTCGTAGCCCCCCCGCAGCGGGCGACTGTTGCCGTTCCGGTCCACGTTCAATGTGCTGCCGGGATCGCCGCGGTCAATACAGGGCGATGCCACCCGCAAGCGGAAATCACCCGCCGCTTCGGCGATGAATAGGGGAGTATCGGAGATACTGTGGGTGCCCGTGGGCACGTTCGCATTCGGGTAGTCGTTTTGGGCGTAATTGGCCCACACGTCGTTGTAGTCCAGGGCCGGCGCACCGCCTCCCCTGTACACGCCGCCGCCGTCACCCAGGGCCGCGTTGTGGACGACGATGGTGTTGCTGATGATCGGGGTGCCGCTGGTGATGCAGATGCCGCCACCGAGGGAAGCGGTGTTGCTGTAGATGGTGTTGTTCCACACCGTCGGGCTACTGTCGCTGGCGAGGTAGAGGCCGCCGCCGTCGTTCCCGGCAGCGTTGCGATAGATGACGCTATTCCATACCCGCGGGCTGCCGCCAGCGATGTAGAAGCCAGCGCCGTCCTCCGCCGTGTTGCCGTACACCGTGTTGCGCTCCAGCAGCGGACTGTCGTCGCCCCCGTAGTACACACCGCCGCCTTTGCTGCCGGGACCGGTGGCCGCGTTGTCGTAAATGGTGTTGTCCCGCACCGTCGGCGTCCCACCGGCGGCGATGTACAGCCCGGCTCCATCGCCCTCCACGTTCCCGCCCCGGAGGTGGAAACCTTCGATAGTGGGGGCGATGCCAGCGGCTACATAGACCGCCCGCCCCTGCCCGCCGGCGTCCAGCGCCGTCTGGTTAGCCAGGGGGTCGGGGGTATCCCAGTCGTCGGGGGTATAGCCGCCCTGCAGAACGACGTTCTTGTCCAGATAGACCACCTGCGTGTACGTCCCGCTCCCCCCCGCTCCAGGGAGGGCGTAGACCCCGCCGGCCACCTTGATTAGATCGCTGGTCTGGGCCTCGTCCACCGCGTGCTGCGGGGTGGCGCAAGGGCCGTAGTCCAGTGGTGCCGTGCAGTTGTTGTTGGTGTCCTGCCCACCAGGTGCGACGTAGCGGGTGCCGGGGAGAGCATTGATCGTGGTGGAGTCCAAAGCCACGGCCTGCCCGCCAGCAAACGTGGCGATGACCTCCGTCTGTTCCACCTCCCCCGCTGCGGCGTGGTCGGGGATCTGCACCGTCACGACCACCGGCGTGTATACCTCCCCCGGTCCCAATAAGACGATAGCCAGGTAAGGGGCGATCATCTCAGCGTAGCCGAACGTGCTATGGGTGGTCAAAGCGAATACCTCGGTGTAGTTGCCCGTGTTCGTCAGGCTATGGGTGTACGTAATCGTCCCACCAGGGTCGGCTTTGCCGGTGCCATCGGGACCAGCCTGGCCACTGTGGCCAGGCGCGACCACCGCCCCCGGCAGGTAGGGTACCGTCATTTCATCAATGGCGGTGTCAAAGACCGTGTCGGTGATCTGGGAGGTAGCGGTGATGACGAGCGTAGCCCTGGTACCGCTCAGAACTCCTGTGGGTACGCTGACCGTCGCCGTGACTGGCACCGTACCCCCCGGTGGCAGTTTGTGGACCACGGTCGGGGTGACAGAGGAAGTCCACCCCGGACCGCTGGTGTGGACGAGGGTGCGGGCGATGGTGTAGCTATCGGTTATCATGCCGTCGTTGGCCAGAATGTGCGCGAAGGTGATGACCGTTCCCGGTATCGCGCTCCTCGTGTAGTCCGGATCCAGGGTCACGTGGGGACGGGCGACAGTGGTGGTATCCGTAGCTTCGTCCCGCGACAGGCAGTCAACGAGCGTCTCAGCCCAGACGGTTGTTCTATCTACGGTGTTGATGACGTCAGGGGGAATGTAAACTCCGACCTTTACCTCTGCCGTGTCGTTGGGGTTCATGTATATGCTCGTCGGAGTGATATGCACTTCCCACCCCAGGCTGCTCTCTCCGCCCAGTGT
>CAYPOY010000439.1:0-3800 GCA_964412395.1 uncultured Anaerolineales bacterium
AGGTACCGGCCTCGTTGTAGCACTTATTGAGCGGGCACTCATTCACGGGTATTGCTACTAAAGGTCTATCCACTCTCTGCTCTCTTGCTCCCTCGCTCCTCCGCTCCTCTGCCCCCCCCCGCTCCCCTGCATCTTGCATCCTGCCTCTTGCTTCCTACCAAATACTCTCATACACCTCGACTCGCAGCAGTCGCCCCGCCCGGTCCATTTCCACCGCCACCAACCCCACCCGCCAGTCCACGTCGTTCAATTCGTGCTCGCCCTGGTAGGTAAGCGCCACGTCAATCATGCGTTGCTGCTTGGCCGGCGTCAGCGATTCCTCCGGTGTGCCGAACTCGCGCCCGCGCCGTGTGCGCACCTCGAAGAAGGCCCACACGTCGTCCCGGCGGGCCACGATGTCCACCTCGCCGATCTGGCAATACCAGTTGCGTGCCATGATCTCGTAGCCCCGGCGGGTCAACTCCGCGACGGCCAGTTCCTCTCCCCTTCGTCCCAGCTTTACCCTCGCGTCACTCACCGCGATTCTCCTTTTGCCCGCGTGCGCGCTCCTCCGCCAGCCGCTCGTAGTGGGCCAGCAGCGTGGCCGACGTGTGGTGGATGTCATACTGAGCACACGTCTCCCGCGCCCCGGTGGCCAGCCGGGCCCGCAGGCACGGCTCCGTCGCCAGGCGGCGCATCTGTGCCGCGAAGACATCCGCGTCTTCAGGGCAAAGCAGGCCATTGAGGCCATCCGCGATAGTGTCTTCGATCCCCGGGCAGGGGATACCCACCACCGGCATGCCGGCAGCCAGCGCCTCCAGCACGACCAGAGGATGTGACTCGCTGACTGACGCGATGACGAAGAAATCACCCACCGCCAGCCAATTGGGTACGTCCTCGTAGGGTACCTCACCGACCAGGTGGACCCGTGGGGCCGACCCCAGCAAGTGGGCCATTTCTCCAAGGTGCTCTTTCTCCGGGCCGCCGCCAATGACGACCAGGTGCAGGTCTGGCACCTCATCTGCGATGCGGGTGAAGGCATGCAGCAAGAAAGGCAGGTTCTTCTCCGGCCCCAGCCGTCCCACCGTGATCGCTACCGGCGTGTGGTCAGGGAGGCCCAGGTCGCGCTTCGAGAGCGGCGCGGCAGGGCGCTGAAACCGTGCCACGTCCACGCCATTGGGGACAACCTCAATGTGACAAGTCACGCCCAATTCTTGCAACACCTGCTTTATCCCCCGCGAAGGGGCAACGACCAGGTCGCACTGGTCGGCGAAATTGGGCAAATACGCCTCCAGGAAAGCCCGCGAGAGCCCCTCCGGAACGAAGGGGATGTAGAATCGGGCTTGCACGTGATAGCGCGTGTGATTGGTGAACACAACCGGGATGTCGTATCGCTTCCCCAGCCTTACCGCCTGTCGCCCGCTGATGAACGGGTGATGTACGTGCAGCACGTCCATCGTCTTGATCTTTTTCCGGGCGCGACGGGAGAACCGGTAGCTGAGGTGGTAACCTGTATCGGAAAGCGGGATGGCCGGAGAGCGGATGACGTGCAACTCGTCATCCTCGTAATCCTCGTGGCCCAGTGTAAAGACGAAGACCTTGTGCCCCCATTCTTCGAGTACATGCTTGTGGAGGGAGATAAAGTTGGTCACCCCGTTGATTACCGGCTTGTAGACTTCGGTCAGTTGGCCGATACGCATGGTACATCTCCTCACCGAACATGGTACATCAGCGGCGGGAAGCCGTCAAGGGAGTTCCAGAATTTAAATCGGAATTTGGGACAATTATTTTTCTGGAACAGCCCAAGCTGGATACGTAGTAGGCGCAATGATCCCGGAGGACGCAGCGGGCGCACTCGGGATTGCGGGCGTGGCAGATGGCGCGGCCGTGGGCGATGAGGTTGAGGTGCAAGGGGTAGTAGATCTCGGGCGGGACGAGGGCTTCCAGCAGTTCGTGGGCCCTCTTCCGCGAGGTCCTGGGCGGGATGATGCCCAGCCGCCGGGCGACCCGGTGGACGTGGGTGTCTACCGGGAAAGCGGGCTTTCCCAGCGCGAAGAGCAGGACGATGGCCGCCGTCTTCGGCCCCACACCCGGCAGACTCAGCAGCCACTCCCGCGCCTCCTCCAGCGGCAGGCCGGCCAGGAAGTCCAGGGAGATTCCCCCTCGCTCGGCCCCGATGCGGCGCAGCGCCTCCTGGATGCGGGGGGCCTTGGTGGGGGCCAGCCCCGCCGGTCGAATCGCCTCCACCAGCTCCTCCAGCGGCGCGTCGCGCACCTCCTCCCAGGTGGGGAACCGCTCCCGCAGCCGCTCGAAGGCCCGGTCCCGGTTCACGTCGTTGGTATTCTGGGAGAGGATGGTGGAGACGAGCGTGGCGACGGGGTCGTGGGGGTGCCAGGGGTGGTCGCCGTATTCGGAGAGGAGCAGGTTGTGGATGCGGAGAGTCTTGTGGGCTTCGGGTTTCATAGTTCCAGGTCTCAGGCTACTGAATTCCGCTTTCCGCCTGATTTGACATTCTGTGCCGATTGTAGTATCATAATTATGCACCGGGTGGTCCGGAATACTCACGGTAACCAGTCCATGGGTGAATCCGGACAGTACCGCGTAAGCGGGCCCCGGTCGCTTTGTTTCACCTCAGCGCGTCCAGCAACTCCTTCAGCGTCACCTGGTGGTCAGGCGTCAACTTACCCCGGTGTACCTTCATGGCTAAGTCATGGGCTTTTGACTTCTTGCCCACATAGCCGAAGGCAAATATGTCAGGGTACACATGTAGGCCCTCGGCCCGTAGCGGCCGCAGGAGACGGTCCTTGATCAGAGCATCGTGTCCAGTGTACTCCTGGTCAATAACCGCCAAGGTGATAGACTCTGCCACATCCCGCAACAGCAGGAACAGCCCCGCGGCAAATACTGCCAGTACAGCGGCCTTACGTGACTTTCCACGATCCCGCAGGTAAGCCAGTGCTTTGCGCTTCACTGCTGCTGGAATAACAATAGCACGCTGTACATCATTCGAGAAGGCCAGAACGGTGTCGCCTGCGGTATCCTCGATCTTTACGCTCTGGTCAATCTCGATTTCCACGCTTACCTCATGTCAGGAACTTACCGCACGTGGTATACCAGCGGAGAGCGGACGTCAAGCAGCTCACGCAGGTCGCTTGCTGCTGGCTACTGGTTGTTAGTCTCTTCCCACCAACTCCCGGAAGCGCGGGTCGTCACGTAGCGCCTCAAACTCCGCCGCTTCGCGGGCGTACTTCTTCCAACGGGGGTCAAGTGCGACGGCACGCGCCAGGTGTTCGAGCGCGGCATCGGCATTGCCATGGGTGACCTCCAGTAGCGCCCAGTTGTAGTGCGGGTAGGCGAGGTTGGAATCCAGTTCGATGGCCCGCTGGTATTCGGCGATGGCCTCCTTGTGCCGGCCCAGGGCGCGGTAGACGATGCCCAGGTTGTTGTGGGGGTAGGCGTAGTTGGGGTCCAGTTCGATGGCCCGCTGGAATTCGGCGATGGCCTCCTCGTGCCGGCCCAGGTCGGCGTAGACGTTGCCCAGGCCGTTGTGGGGGGAGGCGTCGGTGGGGTCCAGTTCGATGGCCCGCTGGAATTCGGCGATGGCCTCCTCGTGCCGGCCCAGGTCGGCGTAGACGTTGCCCAGGCCGTTGTGGGGGGAGGCGTCGGTGGGGTCCAGTTCGATGGCCCGCTGGTATTCGGCGCTGGCCTCCTCGTGCCGGCCCAGGTCGCCGTAGACGTTGCCCAGGCCGTTGTGGGGGTAGGCGTCGGTGGGGTCCAGTTCGATGGCCCGCTGGAAGGCGGCGAGGGCCTCCTCCTGCCGG
>CAYPOY010000440.1:0-3795 GCA_964412395.1 uncultured Anaerolineales bacterium
CCTTCTCCCGCTCGCAACTCTGGCCTGAATTTGCGAAAACTTGGTGAGGGTATCTTTCGTTGCCTCGCCCAGGGCAGCCAGATCGGCACAGGCCGCTTTCACGTTTGGCAGCCCTTCCACAGGCGGCCTGTTCGCGCTCCGTGGGTGTCGTTGTCTCCGACCCCGCGCGTTCCCTCTACGCGGCCCTCTCGGGCCAGACTCCTCTCATCGAACTGATCGTCGCCTCCCCCTTCGGCAGGGCTCAGGGCAGGGCCACGTGTGATCTCTTCGTCGTGCCGGCTCACCGCTGGCTGGCCCTCCAGTGGCCTTCCTCAGCTTTCCAGGAGATTGTCCCCAATGTGTGACGGTCGCATCCAGCAACTACCCAACTTCGCCACCCTGGGGTATAATCCCCTCGACTTCACAAGCAAGGAGCAGCAAATGCGCATTCTCATCACTGGCGGGGCTGGCTTCATCGGCTCACATCTCTGTGACCGATTGCTGGCCGACGGCCACGAGGTCATCGCTATGGATAACCTCAGCACCGGCAGCGTGGACAACATCGCCCACCTGGCCGGGCACGAGCGCTTCCACTTCATCAAGCACGACGTGACCAACTACATTTTCGTCGAAGGCGACCTCGACGCGGTGCTCCACCTGGCCAGCTTGCCTAGCCCAGTGGACTACCTGAACTACCCCATTCAGACCCTCAAGGTGGGTGCGCTGGGTACGCACAAGACGTTGGGCCTGGCGCTGGCGAAGGGGGCTTGCTTCCTGCTGGCCTCCACCTCCGAGGTCTACGGCGATCCGCTGATGCACCCCCAGCGTGAGGATTACTGGGGCAACGTCAACCCCATCGGCCTGCGTGGCGTCTACGACGAGAGCAAACGCTTCGCCGAGGCACTCACGATGGCCTACCATCACTACCACGGCGTGGATACACGCGTCGCGAGGATCTTTAATACCTACGGGTCTCGCATGCGAGCGGACGACGGGCGCGTGGTGCCCAATTTCACCTGCCAGGCGCTGCGCGGTGACCCCCTCACTGTCTACGACGACGGTTCCCGCACCCGTAGTTTCTGTTATATAAGCGATATGGTCGAAGGGCTCGTGCGCCTGCTTCACTCCGACGAGACCACTCCGGTCAATCTGGGCAACCCCGACGAGATGACTATCCTTGACTTTGCCCACAAGGTGCTGGAGTTGACCGGCAGCAGTTCGCCCATCGAGTTCGTCACCCCCACCGATGCCCGCACCGCCGACGACCCCAAGGTGCGCTGCCCCGACATCGGCAAGGCGCGGCGCGTGTTGGGATGGGAGCCGCAGGTGCCGCTGGAAGAGGGCCTCTGCCACACCATCGAATACTTCCGGGGAAAGGGTTGACAGCAGTTGTTTGGGATGTGGGTAGTGGAGGCCGTACACGTGAAGCGTGAAACGTGATGTATGGCTCAATGGCTCCAACAACAGGTCTGCATCACCGTCGAATCCTTAGAGGTCTGAGCGGCCTGCTGGCCTGGAACGGTCCGTTGGTTACGCTCCTGGGGCTGGCATTGGCCCTCCTCGCCGGCCTGCTGCTGATCCGGCTCACGCCCCTGGGTGGGGTGCTCTTCGTCGGGCTGGCCGTCATCGGCGTGGCGACTGTGATTGAGCCGCTGGCCGGGCTGGTCAGCGTGCTCTTCCTTGGTCCCCTGTGGGCGTACCTGCGTGCCGAGGTGCCGCAGGTGCCTGCACAGATCGCCCAGGTTTTCGTCGCGCTGACACTGGCCGTCTGGCTGGCACGGGGCCTGGCTCGTCGAAGCTTGCGCATCCCTCATTCACCCCTGCTCCTGCCTCTCTCAGTCTTCCTCGGCGCGGCGCTCCTGTCCCTGTGGAACGCGGTCGAACTGCCGGTCTACGGTGTACCCGAACTGATCAAATGGGTGCAGATTCTGCTGCTATTTCTCTTCGTCAGCGAAACCCTCACGCCCCGGCACCTGCCCTGGCTGCTGGGCGCGCTGATCGTGACCGGGCTCTTCCAGGCTGGCGTGGGCGTCTGGCAGTTCGGGCTGCGCGGTGAGGGGCCAGACCACTTCGCCATCCTCGGCGGCCGCTTCTACCGCGCCTATGGCACCTTCGAACAGCCGAACCCGTATGCAGGGTACATCGGGATGACGTTGCCGTTGGCAATCGGAGTAGTGATCGGAATATTCGGAGACCACAGAGGTAAAGAGACACGGAGACAAGGGGACACGGGGACAAGGAGACACGTTCCCATACTGAGTCCTCTTGTCTCCTTGTCCCCTGGTCACCTTGTCTTGCTCCTTACCATCGTTGCCTTGGGTACTGCCCTGGCGATGTCCTGGAGCCGGGGGGCGTGGCTGGGTTTCGGGGCGGCAGTGTCGGTGATGGCGATCGCGCTGCCGCACAAGACGCGCTGGGGGCTGTTGCTGGTGGCCGTGCTCGTCATCGGTGGGCTCGGCCTGTACGCGACTGGCCTGCTGCCGGGCCCTGTCGCCGCTCGCCTGACCGGCTTTGCCCAGTATGTGCGTTTCGAGGACGTGCGCGGGGTGGGTATCAACGACGCCAACTACGCCGTCATCGAACGGCTGGCTCACTGGCAGGCGGCGCTGGAGATGATACGCTACAACCTGTGGACCGGCGTCGGCTTCGGCTGCTACGAGCCTGCCTACGGGGGCTTTGCGCTCATCAACTGGCCCATCGCGTTGGGGCATGCCCACAACTACTACCTGAACATCGCCGCCGAGACCGGTCTCATCGGCCTGGCTGCCTACTTGCTCCTGTGGGGCGTGGTCTTCTGGCAGACCTGGCGGGCCACCCGCCGTGCCGAGGGTCTCCTGCGCGGGGTCGCCGTCGGGCTCCTGGGCACATGGACCCACCTTACCGTTCACCACTTCCTCGATAACCTCTACGTCAACAACGTCCACCTGCACATTGGCGTCTTATTTGGCCTCCTGGCCTTTGTCATCCAGAGAACACGGATGGCAGGACAACAATGGATGGATGAGGTATGATCGCTAAACTTGGCGTCCTTGCTCGTACAAATCAGAAGGATTTTGCCCGCTTCCTCAAGTTCTCCGTCGTCGGCACGTTGGGGGCCGTGATTGATTTCGGCCTGCTTAACCTGCTGGTGCAACTGGCCGGCTTCCCCAAGGTGCTCGCCAACACCTGCTCCTTCACCGCTGCGGTCATCAGCAACTTTGTATGGAACCGGCTGTGGGTTTACCCGGAGACGCGGGGAGAGCCGTTGCGCAAGCAGTTCGTCCAGTTCTCTGTTGTGAACGTAGCTGGACTGGTCATCAACACGGCAATCTTTTACGTGTCCGACCGTTGGCTCCTGGGCGGGGCGGGCCTGCTGGCCGGACCCGTCGGCGCGCTGGCCTTCGCTATCGGGATGGCCCACTTCGAACTGGCCTACAACGGCGCTAAAGTGATCGCCACCGTTGTGGTGTTGTTCTGGAACTTTTTCGTCAATCGGTTCTGGACCTTCCGCCACGTCCAATAGATGAGCCTTGCCCCCATAATCCGTTCCATTCGCGAAATTTGCAATTCGAGATTCTGTGGACTTTCCAGAGCATATTCGGACCCAAATCGAGACCCTTCCCCGCAGGCCGGGCGTCTACCTGATGTGCGACGTGGGCGGTGCCGTCATCTACGTGGGCAAGGCGGTGGACCTGCATAGCCGCGTGCGTTCCTATTTCCAACCTTCGGCCTGGGAGAACCCCAAGGTGTGCGCGATTGTGTCTGAGATCGCCGACCTGGAATTCATCGTCACCGATTCGGAACTGGAGGCGCTGATCCTGGAGGCGAACCTGATCA
>CAYPOY010000441.1:0-3757 GCA_964412395.1 uncultured Anaerolineales bacterium
GTTCGGGGGAGAAATAGCATGGGCCAATTGTTCATCCCCACGGAGGAAACTTTCGTCAGTATTTAGGGCCCATGGAAAGGTAGAATTATGAACATCCCAATTCCCTATGGTCAGGACATGTTAGCATTGAAGGTCCCCGAAAGCCAGGTGGTAGGGGTCTGTTCCCCTTGCTCCATGCCGCCTGCCCCCGATCCCGACACACTGCTACGCCAATCCATCGAGGCCAGCATGGAGGAGCGTGGCCTTGCGGCCAAGGTGGGGCCTGGCGCGAGGGTGTGCGTTGCCATCACCGACCGCACCCGTAGCACCCCCAACAGCCGCATCGTGCCCATCCTGCTTGACCAGCTCAACGCTTTCGGCGTGCCCGATCGGAACATTACCGTGATCAGCGGTGGGGGGCTGCACGCGCCAGATAGCCGGGAAGACCTCCTGGGTACCGTTGGTCAGGCCGTGCTGGACCGCGTAGAGGTCATCACCAATGAGCCTGACAACGACGCTGTGATGGTCAGGCTGAGCACGACCGACCTCGGCACCCCGGTGGAGGTGCACCGGCGCTTTGCCGAGGCGGACATCAAAATTGGGGTCACCAACGTCAATCCTTGTATGCTGTCCGGCTGGTCAGGCAGTGGGAAGATTGTGATGCCCGGCGTCTCCAGCCGGCGCAGCATCCACCACAACCATAAGCAATTCGTCAAGCCATTGATGGAGCTGGGCTGCGCTTCTCTCATGGGCATCATGCCGCCCCAAAACCCGGTCCGCGCCGACATCGAACAGTGTGCGACCATTGGCGGGATAGATATGGTGGTGAACACTGTCCTCGACTCGCAGCGACAGTTGGTGGACGTCTTCTGCGGCGAGCATGTGGCTGCCCACCGTGCCGCTATGGCCCGCATGCTTCCTAACGTGGAAGTGAGCCTCCCTCAGGCGGTGGACGTGCTCATCGCCGGGGTAGGCGACCCGGCATTGGAAGTCAGCCTGTACCAGGGTGGATCACGTGTCTGTGGTGGGGTTGATCGCTACCTCCGGCCGGGGGGCACTCTGGTCATGGCCAACGCCTGCCGGGAGGGGTTGTACGAGGGGATCGAGCACGAGGAGTACCGCGATTGGATGCGTCGCATGCCCACCCCAGCCGAGATTGGCCAGTTAGTTGACGATGGAGAAATGGGTAGTGAGAAGGGATGTGTCCTGTTCACCTTCTCGTGGCTGTTGTGTGAGATGAACTGCCGGATCATCGTCGTCACCGACGGCATGACCGCCGCTGAGCTGGAGGATGTCCACCTGGATCACGCCCCCAGCGTGCAACAGGCCGTTGATGAGACCTTGGGCTGCTACGCTGGTGGTGCCTCAATCGGCATCATGCCCTATGCCGGGCTCGTTTTGCCGATCCTGGCAAGGTAGAGAATAGCATAAGGAGTATTGCGATGCTTCGTAACTGGAGCGAGTTTCTCTTGTCCGCTGACGTAGAAGAGATCCACAACACGAGCATGAAGCTATTGGCCAACGTTGGCGTTGAGTTCCCGGATGACGAGGCGATTGCCGTTTTTCAGAAACACGGGGTCAAGACCAACGGCCACATCGTCTATCTCGACGAGAAGCAGGTGATGAAGGCCCTGGAGACGGCCCCGGCGCAGTTCACGATCCATGCCCGAAATCCTGACAGGGACGTGACCGTCGGCGATGGCGAGCCGGTCTTTGCGCCTGCCTACGGCGCGCCGTTCATCATAGATCCCGAGGTCGGCAAGCGCGGGGCGACGATGCAGGATTACGAGAACCTGGCGCGACTGGCGGATGCCCTGCCCAATCAGGACTTGAGCGGCCATCTAATGGTGGGGCCTGGGGATGTGCCGGCCCATACTGCCCACGTGCGTATGCTGCACGCCTGTATGGTGCATTCTGACAAGCCTTTCATCGGCAGCGCCGAGGGGACGGTCGGAGTATGCCATACGATGGAGATGGCGGAGATTCTCTTCGGCGAGCAGCCGGAGCGGCCGGTGACCATTGGTTTGATCAACCCTCTCAGCCCGTTGGGCTACAGCCGCGAGATGCTCCAGGCGTTGATGGCCTACGCTCGTGTGCGGCAGCCTGTGATCATCGCCACGATGGTCCTGGCCGGCTCCACCGGTCCCATCACGCTGGCCGGCGTGCTGGCACAGCAAAATGCCGAGATCCTGGCGGGCATTACGCTGGCGCAGTTCATCAGCCCAGGTACCCCCGTCATCTATGGCTCTACCTCAACCAATCTGTATATGAAGACTGGGGCCCTCTCTATTGGTAGTCCGGAACTGGCGCTGATCGTGACGGCTACCGCGCAGATGGCGCGTCACTATGGGCTGCCTTGCCGCAGCGGCGGCTCGCTGACCGACGCCCACAGCCCCGATGCCCAGGCCGGATTGGAGGCGATGTTGAGCTTGCTGACGACCGTCAACAGCGGCGTGGACTTTGTATTGCATTCAGCGGGTATTCTCAGCTCTTATCTCGCCTTCTCTTATGAAAAGTTTGTGCTCGATGACGAGATGTGCGGCATGGTGCGCCGTTACCAGCGCGGTATCGCCGTCACCCCCGAAACGCTGGCCTACGACGTGATCGCCAGGGTGGGGTCTGGCGGCAATTTCCTGGTGGAAATGCACACTGTAAAACGCTGCCGCAGCGAGTTCTGGCAGCCGGATGTCTGCAACCGGGATGGGCTGGAGGCGTGGATGGATGGCGGACGGCAGGATGTGGTCGCCCGCGCCCGCCAGCGCTGGCAGCAGTTGCTGGCCGAGCACCAGGACCCGCCCCTGGATGGGACGACGGCCCGCCAATTGCAGGCGTTTGTGGAGGAACACGCGCTCTGATGTTCTCCAGATGACTTAAATCTCTCAAGAAGCTCACAGTCATTATCAAAGTAAGGAAGGTGGATGCAATGCTAGTTGGCAAAAGAATGACACCTAATCCTATCACCATCAAACCCGACTTGCCGATCGCAGATGCGCTGGAGTGGATGCGACGGGAAAAAGTACGTCGCTTCCCGGTGGTGGACAAAAAGGGCAAGTTGGTTGGCATCGTCGCCCGCTCTGACCTTCTTTATGCTTCGCCATCACCGGTCACGTCTCTAAACGTATGGGAGGTCACCTACCTGCTTTCCCAGGTAAAGGTGGAAGAGGTGATGACCAAAGAGGTAATCACTGTCACTGAGGACTGCCCCATAGAAGAGGCGGCTCGCACCATGGCCGACAACAAAATCGGCGGCCTGCCGGTGATGCGTGACGATATGGTGGTGGGCATCATCACTGAATCCGATCTGTTCAGGTCTTTCCTCGAGCTCTTTGGCGGGCGGCAAAAGGGCACACGATTGACGGTGCTGGCTCCCTATTTTAAGGGTTCGCTGGCCCAGATTAGCACTGCCATCACGAAAGCGGGGGGGCTCATCTTGGCCCTTAACGTTTTCGAGGGTGAGGATCCCTCCAATTGGGGGTGTACTCTTAAGGTAACCGACATATCCAAAGAAGAGTTGCTGGAGGTAGTCGAGCCTCTAGTCGTGGAAATACTTGACGTTCGGGAAGTCTGAGCCCTGCCGCCAGAAAGTTCAAATGGAGTAAAGGGGGAGTATATAGAATTAGCTTGTCCGTACCATTCAAACAAACAGGGAATGTTTTAAGGAGGAAACATATGCGGGTAAACTACCAAACCAACCAATCAGTGCAGCTCCGTATCTTCTCCGACGATCAACTGGAGGAGGTGTACCGGGCGGTGCTGCACACCATGGAGTACACCGGCC
>CAYPOY010000442.1:0-3756 GCA_964412395.1 uncultured Anaerolineales bacterium
TGATCCGTGACATCCCGGCCCGCATCCAGGATAGCCTCATCGGCCGGCACGTCAGTCTGGTTCGCTCTCCCATCAAGCCAAAGGCGTACAAGCTGACGCTGGGCGACCACAGCCAGGTCGGCATCTTGTAACTGGATACTGGCAATCGGCACCCAGGGGCACGGTGACCGCGCCCCTACCGCAGTACTGCTCGCGCTGGAGCCCCCGCCGCATCGTCCCAGTGCAACAATTCCGGTGTGCCCTCGTACCCCCGGGCCAGGCGGAAAAAGGTCAGTTCCTCCCGCCCCTCGATTGGCCCTTCCTCCTCGTAGACCGGCACCCAGGCTCCTGTATTGACGTACCACGCCTGCTCCAGTCGCTCCAGTGCAGCCCGATGACTATGGCCAATGACGATGTAGCGGACCATGTGGGCAGGCTTCAGAATCCGCTCCAACCCGCGCGCCGCGCGCAGCAGATAGTCACCCTCGAAGAGGTAGACGAGACCGCGCTTCAGCCCACGACGCAGAAAGTAGGCCAATACTGCCGCTCCCAGATATACAACCAGCATCCAACTCAGACCGCCGGCAAGGGTCAGCCCCGCAAGGACGACGAAGGTGACAATGATCAAAGTCATCAGCAGGGAGAGCAAGCCCTGTACTGCTGAGCTGATCCATTCCTGCCACGAAGCGTCTACCCACCGTTGCGCCAGTGCGGCGATCTTTTCCGCCACCTCCGGCGGCAGAGGAACGGGGCCGGGCTGTCCAACTTGCCCTTGTTTCCGCGCACTATGAAGCGCGGAGGCCACCGTCTTATGCGCCACGTTCCAGAAGGCCCGTAAGAAGACCCATCCACGGGTCACGAGTATCTCGATTGCCCTGACTGGGTCCGTCTTGAACGCCCACCCCAGGTAGCGCGTGATTGGCTTGACGTTGTCGGCGAAAGGATGCACATCTTCCACTTTGTTGAACAGATAGCGCACAAAGAGACTCCCACCCGGTAACTCGATGCGCTCTCGATCGTCAGGCATCACCGGGTTCAGGTAATCGCGGAAGTGATTGGCCGCTTCGTACTGCCCACCGTGCTCGACGTAGACCCGCCCTGGTTCATAGTAGAACCAGGGGTAGAAGTGAATGTGCGCCTGGCATTCCTCCAATGTGACAGGCAACCCATCGCCAATCATCAGCCGCTCCCGCGTGTACGCCCGCTCCACCTCTATGACGAGCCGCTCCTGTACCTGGGGCCAGTGGAGTTCAACGTCGTGGTTGCCCTTGACCACGGCGACGTGATTGCCGCGCGCTACGAACCAGCCCAAGGCAGCGAAAAAGTGCTGATGGCCCCGGGCAATCTGCTTAAGCTTCCACTCTGATTCCTCGGCCGTCGTCCCCAGCCCATAGTCTCGCTCGTTGATGCTCAGTTCCTTGCGGCGTTCTAATCCCTTGACAGCCTGCAGCAACCTTCCCTCCTGCGGCAATGAGACCACCTGCAAGAAGTCGAAAAGGTCGCCGTTGATGATCAACAGCCACGGGCGATCACCAAAGCGGGGTTGGCTCCTGATCTCCTCATGATAGCGCAGGAAACGCGCAAAGGCATCGTCGAACAAGAAATCCTCCAGAGGGGAGAACTTGCCGCTCTCTGGGTCTAACCCCTCGCTTATATGCAGGTCACTCACAACCAGCAGATTGTGCTCCTCCATCGCATCCCTCCTGGATGAACAGTATAGCACAAATGCAGCACATCGCCAAACACACGCCTAACGCAACACGCATCACTGGACAAGTCGAGCCAAAAGGGCTATAATCGTCTCTGTTACTCAATTTGTTCAGAGAGAGACTGGATGCACTGCCCCGAATGTGGAGCCCAAGTCCCCGATAACCTGCTCCTCTGCCCACAATGCGGCGCGATGGTGGAGGAGACGCGACCTATGCATGCCCGACGATCCAGGCAGGACGCATCTGTTGCAGAAACCTCCACACCGGACTCAGAAACGCGCACGCGCTGGCAACGCCTACGACCGATCCTATTCTGGATGACGGGCTTCCTTTGCCTTCTGGCGTTGATCGTAGGAGGAGCAACCTACGGCGGGCTCTACCAGGGAGAACGCGACCGGGAGCAGGAACGCCAGGAGCTGGCCGAACAGCACTACCGCGCTGGCTTAGAGCGGCTCGATGCCGGTGAGTACGAACTCTCTATCGCCGAGTTCGAATACGTGCTCGAACTCGATTCCGATCACCCTTTCGCCTCACAAGGCATCGCCGAAGCACAAGCACGCGCTGCCGCCCGCCCCACCCCCACTTCGGAGACCTACGAAATTGTCGCGGACGATCTATACCGTGAAGCCGCAGTCCACTACGATGCCGAGGAATGGGCAGAGGCAGTTGCTGTGCTCACCCAACTACGCGCATTAGACCCAACCTACGAGGCAGAAACGGTCGAGGAGATGCTTTTCACCAGCCTCTACAACGCGGGGATAGCATTGTTGGATGAGAACCGTTTCGAAGAGGGCATCTTCTACCTTGACCAGGCCGTGGCACTGCGCCCACCGGACGAGGACGCACTGAAACAGCGCAGCCTGGCTGTACAGTATATGACCGCGCTGGGCTACTGGGGGGTGGACTGGGAGCGCTGCATCGAGCGCTACGAGCAGCTCTACGCCGTTGCGCCCAATTACAAGGACGTCTTCCAGCGACTCTACCGCGCTCATGTGATCTACGCTGACGCCTGGTACGCGCAGGGGGAGATGTGCCCGGCTGAGGTACAATACGCACTGGCACTACAACTGACGGCCGATCCCGATCCCGCAGTCGAGCGGAAGCGGGTCGAGACAGCTCAAATCTGCCTGGTCGCGACCCCCACTCCCATCGCGCCTATCACCGGCACGCTGCCCATCACGCTGACCGAACCGCCGCCGGGCTTCACCACAGGGCGTCTGGCCTATCCGGTCTACAACACACAGACCGGCCTCTACGACATATATACCCTCTTTGCCGACGGACGCCTGATGAGGATGGTCGGTGGGGCCGATCAGCCTTGCTGGTTATGGGGCAGTGGAGCCCTGGGATATCGCAACCTGCTCTCGCCGGGCATCTCGCTGCTGGTGCCAGGGGAGGCTACGCCACGGCAACTGGCTGCGGGCGCCGGACGGGCCTGGCCCACCTTCTCGCCCGATGGCGGCCGCATGGCCTACGCTGCGCAAGACGTGGCCGGTGCCTGGAAAATCTACATCACACCGACGGACGGCTCGACCGAGCCGGAGATGCACGCAGCGGGGAAGGGGCCGATTTGGGGACGGAACGGCTGGCTGGCCTGGACCGGCTGCGAGCCTGACGGAGCTTGTGGCATCTTCGTGGATAACCCCGATGATGACCAGCCGCCGATTCGCCTCAGCGCCAGCATCAACGACATCGGCCTGCACTGGTCTCCCGACGGAGGGAATCTGGCCTACATGTCCAACCACACCGGCGATTGGGAGGTCTACCTGGTCAGCACTGCCGGCGGCTTCGCGAGGCTCACCGAAAACCCGGCCTCCGACGGCCTTCCCGCCTGGGCTCCCGACGGCTCCGGCCTGGCCTTCGTCTCCAACCGGGGCGGGGCCTGGGGCCTCTACCTGATGGGACCGAACGGGGAGGATCCACACAAAATTCTCACCCTCGGTCCCAGTCTCCCCAATTGGACGGCGCAGCGGCTCTCGTGGGCTCCGTAACCTTGACGAGAAAGACCAAAGGCGGTATACTTACAACAGGCGGGGCGTAGCGCAGACGGCTAGCGCGCTGCGTTTGG
>CAYPOY010000443.1:0-3751 GCA_964412395.1 uncultured Anaerolineales bacterium
AGGCCCTCCAACTCTTCCGCGCCGTCGGCGACCGCCTCGGCGAGGCCAACACCCTGAAGGCCATCGGCGACGTCCAGCAGTTCCGCAAGGAAATTGACGCCGCCCTCGACAGCTACCGCCAGGCCCTCCAACTCTTCCGCGCCGTCGGCTCCCGCCTCGGCGAGGCCAACACCCTTCTTAGCATGGCGGGGCTGGAATCGGAACTGGAGGCAGGCAGAGCCCAGTTTGAGCAAGCCATGGCCCTCTACCAGGCCGTCGGCGACCCGTACTCCATCGCCTACGGCCTGTACTATTACGCCCGCTACCTGCTTGAGCACGGCCAAAAAACAGAGGCGATCCCGCTGCTGGAACGAAGCGCAACCACGTTCGAAGAGCGTGGTCTGCCCCAGCTTGCCGCCACCGTCCGCGCTGCCATTCCTTCGTAGTTCTCACCTAGCGCCCATGCCGCCGCCCACCATCGCCCCTCCGCCTCCTGCCCCTTGCCTCTTGCCTCTTGCATCCTGCCTCCTGCCCCCTGGCACCCCGGCTTGACGGCATACCGACCACTTCGCGGTACACTTTGAAACTCGAGGAGGTGCTATGCCAAAAAAAACCATTGCGCTGATCGCACACGACGGCAAGAAGGCAGGCATGGTTGGCCGAAAAGGTAGGGCTCGATGTCGAGTGCTTGCTTTCAGGACCGTATGGAGGTGACGCGCAGATCGCAGCCCGCGTGGCACAGGGCGACGATCTCCCCGCCGCGCCCTCCTCCGCCCTCCGGTGGAGGAGGCTGCCCTGGGGGAGGCTCCTGGGCCAACGCCAGGACGGCAGCGGGGATGTTGCTCCGAGTCGCTGTTGTGCTATACTATAGGGCGCATCTTTGAAAAGATCGAATAGCGTCGTGGGGTAAACGCGGATGTGAATCGTGGCATACAGAGGAGAACGGTATGTCAGAACAGGTTTCCAGCAGGCGACAGCACAAAGAGTATGTCCAGAACAGCCGAGTCGCCGCTGCACTGCGGGATGGCCCCCGGACCCTGGAAGAGATCTCGGCGCGTTTTCACAGCTACCTCAGGTTTGTAGGGCTTTTCAAGGTGAGCGAGCGCCGGGCACGCGAACAAACTGCGTCCATAGGCGAGAGGCTGGAGGCATTGCTGGGGCGGGGCTGGGTTGTGCGTGAGGGCGAGTGCTATGCACTGACCCCGCTGGGGCGCGAGGAGGTTGAAAAGCGGCTCTCGGAACTGGGCGAAACCGGCACGCTGATGCGTCGGTTCTTGCAGCCTCAGATGGTCTCCAGGATCACGTTGGCCCTGCATCTGGCGCTGGCTGCGCTCAAGTTGCCGGCAGGGCTGATATCCGGCAGCGTAGGGCTGCTCAACGACGCCGCCGACACGCTTCTCGACGGCTTCTCTAGCCTGCTGGTCTACTTGGGACTGCGTTTCGACAAGGAGCAAGCCGTCAACATCGCATTGGTAGTGTTCATGATGGTGACCGGTGTCCTGACGTTCTATGAGGCGGTGTGGCGCTTCTTCGTGCCCTCTGAACCCGATGTAAACTGGTTCACTTTTCTGGCGACGCTCCTTTCTGCGTTCGCCTGCCTGGTGATGTGGGTCTATCAACGCTATGTGGGGCTGCGCAGCGGCAGCATGGCCCTCATTACCCAATCGGTGGATTCGCGCAACCACGTGATCGTCGCAGCCAGCGTCACCGCTGGGTTGGTGGCCTCGCTGCTCCAATTCCCTCTGTTTGATACATTCGTTGGGCTGGCTGTGGCGCTTTTGATCCTCAAAAGTGCGGTCGAATTGACCATTGAGACCGTGCGTTCTCTGGGCGAAGAGGAAATGGACCTATCCCGCTTCGAGTTCGGGCTTGCCGCGCCGTATGAGCGGTTTTGGCACGCACAGTTGCGCGACTGGATGCTCTATTTGGTCGGGAAGCAAGGCGTGGAGACACGTACCGAATTGGTTGCGCAGGCGCGTCAGGCCCTCGATTTTCAGCGAATCCCGGCGGTGCAAGCATTAGGGGTGGCTCAGCCACAGCCCCAGGCCAATGAGATCATCGAACGAAGTCTGTCTGACTTGTTTGATCGCGGTTGGTTAATCGGAGTAGAACAACTGAGCGTCACCAAGGCAGGGAGAAAGCACCTGCGCCAGCGGGGATGAGGTATGTCCGAGCGGATGGCGTGCGTCCGGCGCTTTTGGGGTGGGGCTCCTTATCACCACCGCTGTCACGGCACTGACGCTCGTGCTGGATGACTATCACTTCATCTCTTCCGCTTCAGTACACCAGGTGTTGCAGTTTCTGCTGGAGCACCAGCCATCTTCGATGCACGTGGTCATCAGCACGCGCGAGGACCCACCCCTGCTCCTGCCACGGTTGCGCGCTCGCGGCCAGGTTGCCATCCAGACAGGACTCGCCGAGCTGACCCGCAGCCGTGTCGTGGTCCTGATTGGGCCGCGCCAGTGCGGCAAGACCACCATGGCCCGCACCTTCGTGCCGCCCGATTCCCTCAATTATTTCGACCTGGAAGACCCGGTCAGTCTGGCCCGCCTGGACGAACCGATGACGGCGTTGCGTGACCTGCGCGGGCTGGTGGTGATTGACGAGATACAGCGCCGCCCCGACTTGTTTCCCATCCTACGCGTTCTGGTAGACCGCGACTCCTCACTGACCCAGTTTCTCATTCTCGGCAGTGCGTCGCTCGGATTGCTGGGCCAATCCTCTACGACTTTCAACGCTTGCTCAACGACCAGGACGCTATCTATGCCAACACGGTCAACTATCTCAACGGCTTTAGCGAGAATATGCGCCAGGTCATTGAGAACTTTAATCTGCGCAACACCGTCGAGACGCTGCACCAGGCCGGCCTGCTCTACCAGGTCGTGCAGGCCTTCGCCCAGGCCGACCTGCACCCCGACGTCATCTCCAACCACCAGATGGGCACCATCTTCGAGGAACTCATCCGCCGCTTCAACGAGGCTTCCAACGAGAACCCCGGCGAGCACTTTACCCCCCGCGACGTCGTCCGTCTGATGGTGGACCTGCTCCTGGCGGGGGACGGCGACTTTGTCAAAACGCCAGCCCGCATCGTCAAAGTTTACGATCCCTGCTGCGGCACCGGTGGGATGCTGACCATCGCCCAGCAACGCATCCGGGAGGTCAACCCCACGGCCAAGGTCTACCTCTACGGCCAGGAGGTCAACCCTGAGACCTATGCCGTCTGCAAGTCCGATCTCTACATGAAGAGCAGGGACGGGCGGGAGGCGGAGGGCATCAAAAAAGGCAGCACTCTCTCCGACGACCAACACGTGGGCGAACGTTTTCACTACCAACTCTCCAATCCCCCCTACGGCAAGGACTGGCGGGCCGATAAAATGCGTGTCGAAGCGGAGGCTCGGCTGGGCTACGGCGGGCGCTTTGGCGCTGGCACGCCCCGCAGCAGCGACGGTCAACTGCTCTTCTTGCAACACATGCTCGCCCATCGCTTCGAGCCGGGCGCGGACCACAGCCGCGTGGCCATCATCATGAACGGCTCGCCCCTCTTTACCGGCGACGCCGGCAGCGGCGAGAGCGAGATCCGGCGCTGGATTCTGGAGCGCGACTGGTTGGAGGCCATCGTCGCCCTGCCCGAACAGCTCTTTTACAACACCGGCATCGCCACCTGCATCTGGATACTGACCAACAAAAAGCCCCTGCACCGCCGGGGCCAAGTGCAGCTCATTGACGCCAGCGACCTCTGGGAACCGCGCCGCAAATCGTTGGGCGACAAGCG
>CAYPOY010000444.1:0-3746 GCA_964412395.1 uncultured Anaerolineales bacterium
CAGTTTACCCTATTGCCGCGCTTTTGTCCACCAAATGGATAAAGTCGAGTTCAGGAGATTATGGGAATTCGGATTCCAGATGAAGCATGGAAGGGATGGGAACGTTTGAGGAAAATGAGAAACACACTGGCGCATGGCGACCTGCAACAATACAGACAACTCACTGACCCCAATGGGCAGCACTTCGCAAGTGAGCGGCACAGAGCCGAGTTTGCCTATAGAGCTGCAGTTCGATTCATCTATGACATACGCTACCCCAGCAGATAGGAGAGTTCAATATGCTAGATCTTGGCCGGAATCTGGAGCTTCGATGTATCAGCATAGATAATCTGTTCCTCGATCCAAACAATCCGCGATTCCTTGATTTTGAGGAGGAGATTGGAACAGTTCCAGATCAAAGGATTCCTGAACCAGGGGTTCAGAGACGCGCATTTGAGAAGATTAGTAGGTTCGACATCCGACAACTGAAGGATTCGATCGCAGAAGTCGGATTCCTACCGATGGATAGGATGGTCGTAAGAGCCATAGGTAATGGCAACCACGCAATAGTTGAAGGGAACAGGCGTCTGGCTGCGATAAAATCCCTACTGGAAGACCATGAGGCGGGTAGAGAATTACCGCAGGAGCTGCTTGAGCAGTTGCAGGCGATCGAAGTGTGGGTGCTTGATGCAGAGGCCGAGTTAGCAGCGCGCGACCAATTGCTACTCGCTGGCTTGCGCCACATCTCTGGCGTGAAATCGTGGGGGCCTTACCAACGCGCCATAGCACTACGAGCGCTGACGGAGCAAATGAACAACGATGTTACTGCGGCTGGCAAGGCTCTCGGAATAGGCCGTACCACAGCCAGGCGTTTGCTCCAGGCACTGAAGGCGTTGGAGAACCTTCGAGAAGACGAAGAATACGGCGACTTCGCGAAACCCAGTATGTTCAGCTATTTCGAGGAGGTTATGAAATCCCCGTCTCTCCGAGACGATTTCTTGGGTTGGGATAGGGACACCTGGGAATTCACCAGGGTTGAGAACTTACGTCTGTTCTATTCTTGGATATTTCCTGAAGAGGGTCAAGAGCCAAAGATTGCTCGTGGGGCAGAGGTGCGGGATCTAGCCAAAGTGGTAGCGGACCCAGGGGCGCTAGACGAGTTTAGGAAGCCTGGAGTCTCTCTTGCTCAGGCATTGAGTATGACGGAGGAGATGAGGCAGCAGGACTGGGAAAGGCCCTTGAGGAAAGCCGTTGAAGCCCTGAATGCAATACCAATTGGCGTCCTCGAAAGATTCTCGCAGGAGCAGAAGGAGCTACTCGAGCGATTAATCAGCTTGGCGCAGAGAAGGCTGCAGATAGCCTTTTCATTACAAGAGAGAGCGGATTAGCTGGGTGAACGGAGCCGACAATAGAGTGAACGGAGCCGACAATAGAGATGGTCACGACATCCATAGAAATACAATTGGGTGCAGTTGCTCTCATTTACCATCACTTCCTCATCCATCCGCAGAGATTGTCAAGTGAGCCCATAGGTTGGGAGTGGGGCAGGTTCTATGCGTCTCAGGGAAAGGTTTCTATGTTCTTGTTGCGCCTGCTCTCTTGTTCTGTCATGAACGAATTCGATAAGCGCATCCCAATCGTTGTTCACCTCAATGCAGCGAAGTTGCAGCAAGTGCTCGGCTCGCTCTTTGATCCAGCGCATGCCGCCGCTATCGAAGCGCTTGGCAATGACGTAATTCACTGCGCCCTCGACCGCCCCAGACGAAATCTCCAAATCTTGCTCGCGCAGTTCCTTGTAGTTCATCTTGTCCACACGCTTGTTGATGTAGTTCCGCACTTTCTCCAAGCGTTCTCGGACGCTTTGCTTGCCTGGATCGAATTGAGCGAATCGTTTGTCAATCTCTGCCACAATCTCCGCCGCTTGCCCATCATACAGCCTCTCTTTCTGCGCCTCCACCCACGCCACCAGTTCATCGCTGCCTTCCTTGTAAAGACACTCGCCCGCTTTCCAGAGATACTCAGTCACGTGGTAGACGTCAATGGTATGGATGGCTTCAGGGAAGAGTTCTTCGATATAGCGCTGCAGATTGTTGTCCCCATCGGTAACAATCTGTATCAGTTTCCCGCTCTCCGGTCCGAAGCCGCGCTTGTTCGCTTCGCGCCGGGCGATGGCGACCGCATGGCGTTTGGGGGCGTAGGAAGCATATACTTTCTTGTTGATTGGTCCCTCCAACTGGCCATCCGCACTCCGCCTCAGCGTGTACGTCGTCACGATGGTTGCCATCTTCCCGTTCTTGGCCTTGCACCCCTTCTTGCGCCGCTTCTTGGAGCCCCGCCGCTGGCGAGCTGCTCGGCCACGGTGCCGCTGCGACCCTGGATGCGGATTCTTCGCCCGCTTGCCCCGCCGTTTCTCCAACTCCGCTTCCGTGGCGGTCGGCGTGGCTTTGCTGTCGATCTGGATCACCAACACCTCCCCATCCCCTTCCGGCGCGGGGGCACTTTCAAACCATGCTGCTGTATGCCGACCCAGCCCCAAGACCATGCATTCGATGCTTTCCTGTGCTGGCGTCCAGTGCAGAAACAGACACAAGATCAAGGTTGCTTGCGCATAACTGACCTTGGTAGCCATCCGTGTGGCATAGCTGCGCAGCAACATGCTAAAACCGTCGCTGGTCAACCCCAGTTCCACATCCAAGGGATAGTATCCACCGCCTTTGCGGTAGAAATAGGTACGCCAATAGCCAACCTTTCCAAAGAAGGTCCCCAACAGCCGAGTGCAGGGGCCGAGCCGCTTATACCCTAGCTGTGGCCGCGGGTGCATCGCTTGAAACTGCTCTTCGCGCATACAGAGAAAGAGTTGGACAAACAGGCGTCCCAATGCCAGGACTTTGGGCACCAATTGGGTCTCGAAGGCAAAGAAGGTGAGCGACTGGCAGGTCAAGACCCATGCCACCAGCGCGTTCACTTCTTGGATGATGTTGGCTTTCACCTCTCCCACTGTGGGGGCGGTGGCAACATCATCTGTGACTTCCACCGGGAGAGCAGACGGACACATTTCTTCCATTGGGCCTCCTCAACGCGCTTTTCAAGCCCATTATGCCCCATCTCCCCCGATATAGCAATGCACAGGTAAATAAGAGCGATTACACCCAATACAATTTCCATCCGGCTTCGACCCCGACCACGAGTGCGTTGTGATTGACTACCTGGCCGGTCGTCTTTCAGGGTGGGAAGCGTGGGCCAGGGCTTTTGAGGCGTTTGATCTGCTGGATCAGGCCATGCTGGTCACAGTCAGAGGACGCTATACCTTCCGCACGCTTTATCAACAGATAGTGGACCGGCGGATGGCGGATGCCTATCTCGGTGAACTGCTGGCGCTGCAGAATTAAAGGAGCAAAGTCCTGCCTTGTGGTCGCGCTTTGCACGGCAAATCGTCAGCGAGTTCACGCAGCGTGGGTGGCGCCGGTCCGATGTGCCTGAAACCCGTCTGCTGTTGAGCTACCCTACCTGCTGTACTGGTGGGGCGCGTTCGCGCGTGGGTACGCCTTCGAGGTAGAAGTCTTTCGTGACCTGTGGGAGAATGGCATCCGATTCCAGGCTCCTTCACAGGTTGCCTTGCTCAGGCTCGAGAGCGGGGCTGTTTCCCCTCTTGTGCAGGACAAATAAGCCAGGTCAAGGTAGGCGATGAGTTGCTTGAGCACCTAGAGGAATATGGATACCCTCACCAAGTTTTCGCAAATTCAGGCCAGAGTTGCGAGCGGGAGAAG
>CAYPOY010000445.1:0-3739 GCA_964412395.1 uncultured Anaerolineales bacterium
CAGAGGTCGAGCACTGCCGCTACGACTTCGAGTTGGCCGGTGTGGAGCGATTGGCCCAGGTGTACAACCTCTACGAGGCCGAGGCACAGAGTTGCCTGGCTGCGGGGCTGATCATTCCCGCCCACGACTACGTCCTGCGCTGCTCTCATACCTTCAACCTGCTGGACACGCGAGGCGCTATCGGCGTGACGGAGCGGGCGACCTACTTCCGCCGTATGCGCGACCTCTCCCGACAGGTGGCGGAGGCCTACGTGGAACAGCGGCAGCGGGTGGAGTATCCATGGCTGGACGAGGAGGAAGCAGGAAGCAGGAAGCAGGAAGCAAGAACCACGAATCTCGAATCTCGAATCTCGAATCTCGAATCTCCGACCACTTTCCTGCTGGAGATTGGAACGGAGGAACTCCCCGCTGGCGACCTGGACGACGCATTGGCGCAACTGCGCCAACTGGCCCCGGCCCACCTGACGGAAGCGCGGCTCGATTACGAGGGCCTGCGTGCACTGGGCACTCCCCGGCGGCTGGTGGTGCTGATCGAAGGGCTGGCCCCACGCCAGCGGCCGGTCGAGGAGGTGATGAAGGGGCCACCGGTGCGCGTGGCTTTCGACGCCGCGGGCCGCCCGACGAAGGCGGCCGAGGGCTTCGCCCGCAAGCAGGGCGTGAGCGTGGATGATTTGAAAGTGCGGGAGATAGACGGCGGCGAGTACGTGGTAACCATCAGGCGCGAAGAAGGGCGACCGGCTGCTGAGGTGCTGACCACACTGCTGCCCGAGCTGATCGCAAGTCTGCACTTCCAGAAGAGCATGCGCTGGAACGAGAGCGGCGTCGCTTTCTCCCGGCCTACCCGCTGGCTGGTGGCCCTGCTGGGCGACGCGGTGATCCCCTTCGAGTACGCGGGCGTCTCCAGCGGCCACACGAGCCGAGGTGCCCGACCACAGGGCTCCCCCGAGTTCGAGATCGCGCGGGCGGAGGACTACCTGGGACTGTTGGCTCAACACCACATCGTGGCCGACCCCGAGGAGCGGCGAGCCCTCATCGCTGAGCAGGCCGCGCAACTGGCGCAGAGCGTCGGCGGGCGCATCCCCGACGACCCTGCGCTCTTGGCCGAAGTCACCAACCTGGTCGAGCAGCCCACCTCCCTCTTGGGCCACTTCGAGGACGAGTACCTGCGGCTCCCCGCCGACATACTCATCGCGGTGATGAAGAAACATCAGCGGTATTTTCCCGTGATTCGGAGTTCGGGATTCGTAAATTCGGAATTCGTAGATTCGGAGAGTGCGGAGCCAAATCCTGAATCACGAATCTACGAACCTACGAGTTTACTCCCGTATTTCATCGCCGTCCGCAACGGGGGCGACGAGCACCTGGACATCGTGTGTCACGGCAACGAGGAGGTCATCCGTGCCCGCTTCGCCGACGCCGACTTTTTCTACCGCGAGGATACCAAAAGGCCGCTGGAGAAGTTCCTGCCGCGCCTGGCAACGCTCACCTTCCAGGAACAACTGGGCTCAATGCTGGATAAGACCAAGCGCCTGGAACAACTAGTGGTTCAACTGGCCGAGATGCTGGAGCTGAGCGACGAGGAAACAAAAGTCGCGCGGCGGGCGGCCCACCTCTGCAAGGCCGACCTGGCGACCCAGATGGTGGTCGAGTTCACCAGCCTGCAAGGGGTGATGGGGCGGGAATACGCTTTGAAAACGGGGGAGAACGCCGCCGTGGCCGAGGCGATCTTCGAGCACTATCTGCCCCGTTTCGCTGGCGATGCGTCGCCGCGGACCCGACCCGGCCTGGTCGTGGGGCTGGCCAACCGGCTCGACAGCCTGGCGGGCCTCTTCGCGGTGGGGTTAACCCCCACCGGCTCAGCCGATCCCTACCACCTGCGGCGGGATGCCATCGGCCTCGTGCAGAACCTGATCGCCCACCGACTTCCCTTCTCAGTGCAAGAGGGTCTGGCAGCGGCAGCCCGCCTGCTGCCGGTGGAGGTCACCCTCCCTCCTCGTACTTCCCCCTCCCCCCGTGGGGGAGGGCCGGGGGAGGGGTGGCTGGCAGCGGCACTGGACTTCGTCGTCGAACGGCTGCGGGGCACCTTGCGCGAGCAGGGTTTCCGCTACGATGTGGTGGACGGGGTGTTAGCAGCGCGGGGCGACGACCCCTTCCGCGCCCACCAGGCCATCGAAGAACTCTCCCATTGGGTGACCCGCGACGATTGGAGCCTCATCCTCGACAACTACGCCCGCTGCGTGCGCATCACTCGCGGGTTCATAGAGCGGTTCACATTGGACCCATCTCGCTTCATCCAGCCAGCGGAGGAGGAACTGTACACGGCGTACATGGAGGCCCGGGCGCAGGTCACACCGCAGAGCACGGTGGACAAGTTCCTCACCGCCTTCGTGCCGCTGGTGGAGGTGATTGATCGGTACTTTGCCAAAGCGTCGGGGGTGCTGGTGATGGCGGAGGATCGGGCGTTGCGGAAGAATCGGCTGGCCCAACTCCAACACATCGCGGCGCTGGCCGACGGCATCGTGGACCTGAGCCGGTTGGAGGGGTTCTGACCTGCTTGCACAGGGCAAAGGCCTCTCGTATAATTACCCCACCTTGCAGGAGAAGGTAAGATGACGGTCAGTAAAGTTGTCGAACGGGAAGAATTGGCCCAAACGCTAGAAGATTGGCTGGTCGCCAGCGATATACCACTGACGATGCCGCTGGAGTTGTTTTTCTTATTTGTGGACGGGAACAAACGTACCGCACTATCGGCCTGCTTTTGGTTTCTGGAGAGCAACGGGTATACACTGGACGTGGGAAACGAGGACCTGTATCAGTTCACGATAGACGTCGCTAGCGGACGACTGGATAAAGACGCAGTGACGGCCTGGGCGCGGGAGCACCTGCGACCACTGAAAGCCAGTCGCTGACCTAATCCGCCTGCCACCAGTAGATAAACGTGGGTCTTCCGGATTTCGGGGGGGTAGGTATGCTCAAAGGGGATGTGCCATCCCCGCCTGCGGCGCTGAGACACCGCACTGCCCCCAGATAATGGGACGCGGGCGACACGCCCGCCTGGAGCACTCCGCGGAATCCCAGAGAGCCATAAACGCGAAGTCTCCCGCCGGTAGACACCGGCGGGAGGCTTCTGCTATTAGAACGCGGATGACAGGACAATAACGGATTAGGATCTCCCGCTTGCAGGCTCACCCGCCGAGGTAAGCCACCTTCACCTCCGGATTGTCGGCCACTTCGTGGGCCGTGCCTTCGAGCACAACGCGCCCGGTCTCCAGCACGTAGGCGCGGGCAGCAACGGAGAGAGCCATCTGCGCGTTCTGCTCCACCAGCAGGATGCTGGTGCCCTGGGCATTGATCTCCTGGATGATGGCAAATATCTCCTCGACCAGCACGGGCGCCAATCCCATCGAAGGCTCGTCGAGCAGCAACAATTCGGGACTGGCCATCAATCCCCGTCCTATGGCCAGCATTTGCTGCTCGCCGCCGGACAGAGTGCCGCCGTACTGGTTGAGCCGCTCCTTGAGGCGCGGGAAACTCTGGAAAACCCGCGCCAGGCTCTGATTGATGCCTTCCTGGTCCTTGCGTGAGAAGGCGCCCATTTCCAGGTTCTCCTGCACGGTCAGAGGGGCGAAGATTTTGCGCCCCTCTGGCACCTGGACGATGCCCATGGAGACGATTTCGTAGGGAGGGGTGGTGGTGATTTCCTGTTCCTTGAACTGGATGCTCCCGAAGCGTGCTCTAA
>CAYPOY010000446.1:0-3737 GCA_964412395.1 uncultured Anaerolineales bacterium
ACATTCGGTACGCTGCTCATTTCATACCTCCAGTTCAAAATGCCACTCGGTCGCACCACCGTCAACTTTATCTCCAACGCGCCGGTGCGCACGTCTTCGCTGTCGTGGATGGTGGCCCGCCCCAATTATAGCCGAATGGTAGCTCTTGCACAAACGAACGCCGCCCGCCGTCCTTTTTCTCCACCACGACCAGCGCCGGTGGGCGAAAAACGCGGAGCCGCGGGCTTGCCTTGCGGTGAACGGCCTCGTCGGGCCAGCGGTGGGCCGCTCCCTCGCCTGCGCGCGGGTTCACGACGTCGTCCTTCTCGATCTCCACCCGCTGGCGAGAAACAGGATGCCAATCAACAAGAAGGGCCCGCCCGATATCAGCATAGCAAAGCCCTTGTTGTGACCAGCGACAATGTATGCGAATGTACTATGGGCGACAGCGCAGACTACCAATATTATCCCGCCGATCCCTTCCCGCCACCAGGCGATGAGGACGCCCAACACCGAAGTGATGACCAGCCCTGTCATTATCGTATCCTCCAGCGTCCACGGACCGGATTCAACTATCCCATAGCCGATGCCCATGAACAACCAAAACGCCACTACTAATGAGCCTATTCCGCGGGCAATCCAGCGCATCCACTTCGCTGCCCGGTCGCCAGTATTGCTGACGTTCGCCATGATTGTCCTCCCTTCCTTGCACTTGAAGTGGCATCTACACTGAAGTGGACTCGTGGTGCGCCCAGATTATACCCCACCGGCACCCCTCGCACAAACGACAACCCCTCGACAGGCTCAGGGCAAAGCGCCCGCCGCCCCGCTTTCTCCACCAAGAGAGGGCTCACGTCACCCCTGCACCGTCACCAGGCTGCTGGGCTCATACCCGAGCCCTGGAAGTGTTCACGACAGCCTCCGATACTGACCAACGTGCCCCAGGGCGTATTCTGCGGGAAAGCACCCTGTTCGACACACATCGCGCGGAGAACCTGGAGGTGCACGATTACCTGCACCTGGTTTCTCAGGAGATGCGCAAACGGTTGGGGCAGTATGTCACCCCCAGTGTCATTGTGAAGTATATCCTGGACGCCGTAGGATACCGGCACGACGCCAACATCCTGGGCAAACGACTGGCCGACCCGTCCTGCGGGTCGGGCATCTTCCTGGTGGAGGCGGTCAGGGTCTACCTGGCGGCACTGCGCCGGGCTGGTGTCCCCATAGAAGCGTGGTACCCGCGAGCGCTGTCCGCCTTTGCGGGCGTGGACGTTGATACTGGTCATCCAACGCCAGCCCCGGGACAGGGATTCCGGGACTATGCCTCTTCGCCCCCTCAAGACAGCCGTGGCTCGTTCGGTCGTGGATCTGGAAACCCAACAAATGCTAGCCGCCCAGGTTGACCAGGGGCAGACCGGGTCAAGCCCCTCCTACGCTCCAGCCCGGAGGCCAATGCGCTGCCCCTGGTATGGGCCACCGATGTGGGCAGGTTTACTTTCGACTTCGGCAGTGCTGGCGAAAGCCGGCCTCCGTATCTGAAGACAGGTCCCCGCCCCCGTCGGTTGATGAATCGAGGGTCAAGTCTGCTGGCTCAACGAGTGACCGCCGACGAGCAACCCCATCGTCTGGTCGCCTGTGTGCCGGAGCACTTCTGTGCTGAGCACGCTGCGGGGTACTTTGTAGAAAACCACGTTAATTTGATCCAACCCCGCCCTGACGCGCCGCCCATTGACCTCCATTACCTGCTGGGCATCCTTTGCTCCGACGTGATAGAGTTCTCCTTTCGCGCCACGAACGGCAACACCCAGGTCTCGGCCACTGAACTCAACCTTATGCCGATCCCCCGCTTTTCCATCTCGGCGGGTCTTCAGGGGACTTGTTGAGGATGTCGCCTGGGGAAGCAGCGTGTGGATTGCGGATGAGCTGTACAGTATCATCCACTTCATTGCCCTCCCCCGCGATGACAACTGAGAGTGGGATCTGTTATGGCTTTAGGATCCCCCGCTCTCTTGCTCCTCTGCTCCTCTGCTCCTCTGCTTCCCTCACCCCCGCACCATGACCAGGTTGCCGGATTCGTAGCGCAGCAGCCCCCAACGGAAGACGATCCGCGCCGCCAGCGCGATCCCGGCGGTGAAGGCGACCAGCGCCGCCAGCCGCCCCCAATCGAAATCGCTCAGCAGACCCGCCGGTATGGAGCCGACGAAGGCGGGGATGAGGGTGTAGAGCAGCAGCCGCACCACGCCGGGGAAGATCTCCACCGGATACAGGCCGAAAGTGATCAGCGCGTTGATCGCCTGGGCCGCCAGTTGGTCGGCGTTGCCCACCCAGAAGGCCAGCGACCCCACCAGCACGCTGAAGGCGACCAGGATGACGCCCGCCAGCAGGCCCAGCAGCAGGAACAGTGGCAGGCTCGCCCACCGGCCTGGCGCAGCGACCAGGAACACCGCCAGGCCGAACAGCAGGTCCCCCCAGGCGGAGAGCGACATCCGCGAGACCAAAAGGTGCACCAGCGGGTCGGCTGGCAGGGCCAGGTAGTAGTCCAGATTGCCGCTGGCGATGACCCGCGCCACCAGGAAGGCGTTGCCGCAGACCACGGTGGCCGCCCCGAAGCCAAAGGCGACGATCCCGTAGAGTCTCATCACCCCCGCCAGGTCCCACCCCTGTAGCGTGGGCAGCCGGTTGAAGAGCACCCACCAGAATACGTTCTCCTAACGAGAGCTTCCGCACCGGCATGTACATATATTCACCGATCTCGAACAGCTCAACTAGATACGTTAGACGCTCACGGTAGACCATCGTTTTCAATTCGTAGATGTGGGCTGGCAAGTCGAATGAATCTGCCGGAGGAAGATGATACCAGAGCTGCGACTTTTGCCCGAAGACCGCACCAATCTCGTAGGCCAACTCCTGACGAGCTTGCCAGGGTATCTTGCCCAACGCCTGCGCCGTACCTGACGTGGGGTAGAGAATTCCAGTCAGCATTTTTATGGTAGTAGATTTGCCTGTACCGTTCGGTCCAATGAAGGCTAGTCGCTCTCCTTCAGCGACATCGAAGGTGACATCTTTCACGGCGTGGATTTCCCGTCGGTTGGGATGCAGTAGTGAGCGCAGGCTGCCGACAAGTCATGATTGTTTCTCCGTCGTGACAAAGGCCTTAGTCAGATTGTTGACTTCGATAATGGTCAAAGGGGACCTCACTCGCTTTTGGGTTGCCTTCATTTTATGGAACCTTTTTAGCCCTCAATTCGTCTAGAACACGGAAAAGCCAGTTTGAGGGCCTCCAAAAACAGGAAGGAGATAAGCAAGATGAGGAGCGTATTACTGAGTGTACTAATGGTGATCTTACTGCTGACCCTGGCGGGCTGCGGCAATGGGCCGGAGATCGCACGGTCGGCAAAACAGCGGGTGGCTTCACCCGACGTGGCCGCCCCGGACCTGGCGGATTTGGTCAACGGAAACAGTGGGTTCGCCTTCGACCTGTACCAGGTCCTTGGGGAAGATGAGGAGAATGACAACCTCTTCTATTCTCCCTACAGCATCTCGTTGGCACTGGCGATGACGTATGCTGGTGCTCGCGGTGAGACTGAACAGCAGATGGCGGACACCCTCCACTTCATCCTCTCGCAAGACCGTCTGCATCCCGCGTTCAATGGCCTGGACCTCGAACTCGCCCGTCGTGGTGAAGGCGCTAGGGGTAAGGATGAAAAGGGCTTCCGGCTGAACATCGTCAATGCTATCTGGGGCCAAGAGGGCTTCCA
>CAYPOY010000447.1:0-3736 GCA_964412395.1 uncultured Anaerolineales bacterium
GCTCGAAATTCCCATGGCAGACTCCATCACCACCTGGCGGCTGACGGCGCTGGCCTCGTCCCAGGACGGACGGCTGGGCTTCACCACACGCGGCATCCGCGTGTTCCAGGATTTCTTCGTGGATATTGACCTGCCCGTCGCGCTGACGCAGGGGGACGAGATCAGCATCCCCGTCGGCGTCTTCAACTACCTGCCCGAGGCCCAGCAGGTGCGGCTGATGGTTGAGCAAGAGCCCTGGTTTGAACTGTTGGGCGAGGAATCTCCCCCCCGCTCCGGGGGGGGTGCGGAGCAGACGTTGACCATTGCCTCCAACGACATCGAGGTGGTCTACTTCCCCATCCGCGTCCTCAAGTTTGGGCGGCAGGGCTTCCAGGTGACCGCCTGGGGCGAGCGGGCACGGTCGGAGACCGGCCCGAGCACAGGCGATGCCATCCGGCGCGAGGTCAACGTCGTGCCGGACGGGAAAGAGATACGCCTGACGGAGAGCGACTGGCTGCACGAGAGCAAAGGAATCGGCATTGAGATCCCACTGGAGGCCGTGCCGGAGACTCCCTACGTCGAGGTCAAGATCTACCCAGGGGTGATGGCCCAGGCGGTCGAGGGGTTGGAGAAGATACTCAGATTGCCCCACGGCTGATTTGAACAAAGTACGTCGGCGACGTACCCGAATGTTCTGATCCTGGACTATATGCAGACCACCGGCAACGCCAACCCCGAGGTGCAAATGCAGGCCGAAAAGTACGTCGGCACCGGCTACCAGCGCTTGCTGACCTTCGAGGTGCAGGGCGGCGGCTTCTCCCTCTTTGGCCAAACCCCGGCGGACCCCTTCCTCACCGCCTACGGGCTGATGGAGTTCAACGACATGGCCAAGGTCTACCCGGTGGACGAGGCGCTCATCGAACGGACAGCGCAATGGCTGCTGGGGCAGCAGGGGACGGACGGCACGTGGACCGACCAGGGCTACTCTGAGCACTGGCACATTGACTCCAAGGTGCCCACCACCGCCTACATCGCCTGGGCGCTGATCGAGGCTGGCTACGAAGACACACCACAGGTAGGACAGGCCATCGCCTACATCCGCGAGTTCGCCCTAACTCCCTCTCCCTCCCAGGGAGAGGGCCGGGGTGAGGGCGAAGACGCCTACAGCCTGGCGCTGGTCGCCAACGCGCTGACCGCTTACGACCCCGACCACTCGATGACGCGGGCCGTGCTCGACCGGCTGTACGACATGCGCGTGGAAGAGGGTGACATCATTTACTGGCAGACCGGGGCCGCCTCGTTCATGGGCGCGACGGGCGAAAGCGGCAGCCTGGAGACGACGGCACTGGCGGCCATCGCTTTCATGCGTGGCAACGCCCACGCCGACGCGGTCAGCGGCGCGCTAGCCTACCTCATCCAGGGCAAGGATTCCTGGGGCACGTGGTCCACCACCCAGGCCACCATCCTCTCGCTCAAAGCATTGCTGCTGTCCACCGAGCAGGCAGGACAGGTCGAAGGCCCGGTGCGCTTGCGCGTGAGCCTGAGCAAGGAACAGACGCAAGAGATCGTGATTGACGAGACCAACGCCGACGTGGTGCATCTGGTCACCTTCGATCGCGGCTTCTCGCCCAGTGGTGCCAACCGGGTGCAGATCGAAGTAGAGGGAGGCGGCAACCTGATGTACCAGGTCGCCACCCGCTACTACCTGCCCTGGGACCAGGTGGAGCCTACGCTGGAGATGGAGGAACTGATCGCTATTGACGTGGACTACGACCGCACGGCACTGACCGTCAACGACGAGGTGACGGTGGACGTGAACGTGAGGCTCAACAGAGAGGGCGTGGTCAAGATGGCGCTGATTGACCTGGGCGTGCCGCCCGGATTCACCGTGCTGACCGAGGACCTGGGCCGGCTGGTGGAGCAAGACATCATCGCTCGCTACGAATTGACGGGGCGGCAGGTCATCATCTACCTGGAGGACTTCTCGTCCGAGTCGCCCTTGCGCTTCAGCTACCGGCTGCGGGCGCGCTTCCCGATGTGCGCGCAGACGCCCCCCTCCAGTGCGTATGACTACTACAATCCGGGTGATCTGACAATGCGAGCGCCGCTGGAGGTGACGGTGAGCGAGTAGACACGTAGCTACTACGATCATGAGCGTGCCTGTGAGAGAGTCTCGCAGGCACGTTCCGTTTCCACCTCGATTGCCCTTTTCCACCAGACGTCGTATAATACCCTATCTGCTAGTTTTAACAGGGCCGATACGCGACCACATCGGGAGTGAGAATCTCTGCCAAGAAGAAACTCAGAGTGTATGCTAAGACCCGCGTGGTAGCTCGCGCAACCATGACCGAGAAGCTACGTGACCCCAGTTTATCGAGACTGAAGGCAGTCGTCAGTACGCTGAAAGCCGTCTCAATGCGATGTCGGATTTTGCCTAGTACTACAACGAGACTTTGATATGGTATAATTCTGCCCACTATCAAACTGGGAGGGCAGAGTGAGTGACTTTATCGAAACGGCTCCTGAGATGAATCTGGAGCCCAAGGACATTGACAATTTGATGGACGAATTGCGCGAGTACCATGCGACTTACAGTCCATTGTTTCATCGCCGCGAACAACGGGAACAGTCCGAGAAGTACTTGAATGGCTTGCTGTTGGACATTCCCACCAAGGCGATTGAGCCAATGGTGTTGGTACAGGAAGGCGCAGACCCGAATGAGATTCGTGCGAGGCAGCATTTCATCAGTGAAGGGGCCTGGAGCGATGAAACCATCCTGAAACGCCATTGGCAAGAGGTGAACCAGGATTTGGGCGAGGAAGATGGCGTGTTCACCTTGGATGGCAGCGACTTGGCGAAGCAAGGGGATGAATCGGTGGGAGTGAAGCGCCAGTATTGTGGTGAATTGGGGAAGATAGCGAATTGCCAAGCGGGTGTATTCTTGGGTTATGCTGGTCGTAAGGGCTACACGCTGCTGGATCGGCGGCTGTATTTGTCGGAAGAATGGGTGGAAGATGCAGCCTATGCGGAGCGGCGTGAGAAGTGTGGTGTGCCCGAGGATATCGGGTTCAAAACCAAACTCCAGTTGAGCTGGGAGATGATCGAGGCCGTGCACAAAGAAGGGACATTGCGCGGCCGCTGGTTGGCCTGTGACGAGGCCTTCGGACGCGACACCCGCCTCTTGGACAAAGTGGCAGGGATTGGACTGTGGTATTACGCAGAAGTCCCCCACGATACCCAGGTATGGTTGGAACGCCCGGCTACGGCGGTGCCCGAGTGGTCGGGCAAGGGACGCAAACCGACACGCGAACGGCTGGTAGAAGGAGAGCCCCTTCCGCAAACCGTTGCGGCGATAGCCCAGGCACAGCCTGCTCACAAATGGTCGCGCCACACGATCAAGGAAGGTAGCAAGGGGCCCATCGTCGCTGATTTTGCATTCTTGCGGGTGGTTGCTGTCCGCGATGAACTGCCAGGGCCGGAGGCCTGGTTGATCTTGCGGCGAGACGTCATCAGTGGTGAACTGAAGACCTACCTGAGTAACGCGCCGGTCGACGTACCGCTGAAAACCCTGGTCCGCATCAGCGGCATGCGCTGGCCTATTGAAACATGTTGCGAGGAAGGCAAACAACATAATTCATCCACGATCAAATCCGAGTCCTACTTGACCAATGCGGGAAGTTATATCGTTACGGACCCTAAAGCCCAATGGCACTAACTTTTCACAGGCTCCTTCAAGAGCTCCACGAGGTGCTGGCGA
>CAYPOY010000448.1:0-3732 GCA_964412395.1 uncultured Anaerolineales bacterium
TCAGTTTACCCTATTGCCGCGCTTTTGTCCACCAAATGGATAAAGTCGAGCTGAACTGACAGCCTGAGATCCCCACTGACGAACCATTTCGTCATCGAACAAGATAGGCACAATTCGCGCGCACCAGGCGGAATAGTCATGACAAACCGCATGAAAGCAACTGTGAGCAGAGCGCGCCCCCTACTTGCCTGCGCACTGGTTGCAGCGCTGCTAGTATTGAGCACCCTCGGTGCAGTATTGGCAGCGCGGGCCAGCGAAAGAGCCCCGCGCGCGGCTGAGACACCATTCTGCCATTCCCTCGCTGGGAACAATCGTCCAGCGGGAACTGTACGGCAGCGCTCGCGGTTGAGCGTTGGGCCTGTGCCGCCTCTGCGTATATCCTCGTCGTTGGTGCTAGATACAAGTCTATGTGCGACTGGCCAGTTGTGCACACAGATATACTCTGGAACTGCAACCTTCGTTGTTGACATCTCGCATCCGCAAGGGGTGGGCAGCATCTCCAACTATGAGTCTGTCAACTTTGTTCAGGAGGTCTTGTCGCAAACATCCACTACGACGAGAGTGCAGATCCACTCCATTGCCTACTTGGACACGACAACGCATTTCCCGTTCGCTAGTTCGGAAGTCCCGCCGGCGATTCGAGGCTATCTTCAGCCCTCCTACAATATCCAGTCAGATCACCCAGATATCGTGGGACTGGCGCAACAGCTTGTCCTGGGTGCGAGCACCGAGGTGCAGGCTGTTGAGCAGATTCTTGACTGGGTTCTGGCCAAGATTTCTTATGACTATAGCTTCTCGCTCCCCAATGATGCACTATCGGTGTATCGCAACCGTAGTGGCACATGTACAGGGTTTTCCAATTTGAGTGTAGCGCTTCTGCGGGCAGCGGGCATCCCAGCACGGCGTGTATCAGGCTATATTCCTCCTGGTCATGGGTGGGGAGACAACAAGGGCGGGAGTCATAGCTGGATAGAGGTATACTACTTGGATGCCGGTTGGGTGTTCTCAGAACCCCAAGGTAGCAAGAACTTCGTGCCCGTCTACTTCATCCTTGGAGGATGCGAGCGATGCGGTGATCCGGCCACATCTTATAGGACGATCGTCGAGGACTATCGGGAAATCGAACTCCTATATGCTGTTGGCTCTCCCTACACGGATAGCGTCCACGGAGCCATGGCAGCATACGTGCCGGGCTGGGATCGCCTGCCCTTCCGGCTTGTTCCAGCGGCGATGACGTTTCTGGTCACGCTGGACGGACAGGGTGTACACCGCAGAAGCCTGCAGATTCAGGACATCAATGCGTGTGATGGTCTGGCGTGGTTTGTTGATGATGATGCTGCCTGGCTTACGCTAGACCCTGTCTCCACTTTCACAGACACAGTAACCTATGCTTCCGTTGATCCGCAGGGGTTGTCTCTTGGAGGGTACTCAGGGCACATTACTGCTACAGTATTCGGCGGCGGAGCGGTCACAGACCTGGTTGTGCCTGTTCGTCTCTTGATCGTAGATCGGGTTGTCCAGGTGTACCTGCCTGGAGTCTTTCGGAGTGCAGACATGGGGTAGCATATTTCAGGCGCGGGATGTGCAGGAAGTGCCGATGGAGGAAGAGCACCACGGACAGGGAAACAGACCCTGGATGACCGACGGTTAATCGGCCAATCGTCCATTTCCTCATTGGAGGTCATCTTTTCACAAGCGATACATCAGGAAGGGAGACGAAATGTTACGCACAAAAGTATTCAGTTTGACGATAGCAGCACTGTTGGTTCTGACGATGGCGCCCGGCGCATTAACCATCGCCGCGTCCTCCCCCCATCCTCTAGAGTGCAACGAGCGAGCAAAGAATATTTGACAAAGTGGGGAAAAGGGCTAAACTGATGTGTGGACGACGGCGGGACAAAATCTGGACCTCGCGGGAAGCTCTGACTATCGCGCCGACTGTGTATGAGAAGAGAGGGTGAAATATGGAATGGAATGATGAAAAACAAGCCCGGTTGGATGCGCTGCGTGTTGCCGGGTTGACAGGCACACTGGACGAAGCGAGCAAGGCAGAATTGACCGCACTGATCGAATCCCTTGAGACGGAGGAACGGGAGCGTTTGACTCCTGCGTTGGCTCAGATGCGGGCAGAGCAGGCTGCGTTACGCCAACAGGTGCAAGCGAGCGAAACCGCGAACGAGCAACTGGTGCTCCTGGCCGCACAACAGGAACAATGGTTGGCCGATGCACGGCGATTGATGGGCGACCTGCAGCGTCGTCATCAGGCCATTCGGCAAGCGTATCAGCACGTCACAGGCGAGCCATTATTGGCAGCAGGGTAATGGTTTCTCGGACGCTGCGCGACAGCATTCGCGCATTGTATGACTTCCGCTGCGGATATTGCGGGGTGACAGAGACCGAGTCCGGCGGCCAGTTGGAGGTTGACCATTTTCGTCCTCGGTCGCGCGGTGGCAAAGACATTCTGGATAATCTGGTCTATGCCTGCCCGACCTGCAATCGCTTCAAGGGAGATTATTGGCCTGCGCCTGCGGCGAGCCCAGACTTGATGTTGCTCCATCCGCAACAGGATGACCTACCGCACACATCAGGTCGCTTCCCGATGGCCGGCTGATTGGTTTGACGAAACGTGGTTGGTTTCATATCCAGCGGTTGCGATTGAACCGCGCACAATTGGTCGAACTACGGCTACAGCGGGCCGAGGAACAACGGTTGCGTCAAACTCTGGAATACAATCAGCAAGCGAATGTCCGGCTGCGAGAGTACGTGCGCGAGTTGGAGCAGGAGACTGAGCGTTTGTTGCAGATCATCGCAGAGTTAACACAGGAGTAGGCCGTCAAGGCCAAAAGGAACGCCAGGCGACGTGCCCGGTGCACCCACCACCACCGCGCCGCCGAGAAATCCGTTCAATCGTTCCCAGAATCCGTTGGCAGTAATCCGAGGTAGTCTTTCGCAAGCGATACACCAGGAAGAGGCAGAAGGTGTTGGCACGCACAAAAGCATTCAGTTTGACGATGGCGGCGTTGTTGGTCCTGACCCTGGTGCCCGGCGCACCCTTCGGCTACGCCCTTCGGCAGGCTCAGGCCAGTGCTCAGGGCAGGCCCACCACCGCCGCGCCGCCAAGAACACGGATCAGCAGGATTCAAACGGATTACTTTGATCAGAGCAATGATCCGCTAAATCCTGCCAATCCGCCGTTCTCCACCGCCGACGCCGAAAACGTGGAATTTGTGGGCCACATTGGCGGCGCCACCTACGCCGTGGCTGTGCAGGGGGACTACGCGTACCCTGGCGTGGGGTTACGGCTAATTGACGCTCTTAGTCAAGGATCGGGACTTGAGCTGTATATCACGAATAGGTTATCTAGTGAAATCTCGATCTTGGACACCTCAAGCAATACTGTTGTTGCAACTATTCCCATCGGTAGCGGGCCACAAGGAATAACGATCAAACAGGATAGTAGCAGGGCCTACACTGCGGACAGTGACTCCGATTGGATATCTGTAGTAGATCTGGCAGACAACTCAGTTGTAACAACGATACCGGCTGGTGATGGTCCTGTGATTCCTGCACTCAATAGTGATGGAAGTCGCGTGTACGTAGCTAGTCATCTTTCCAATTCCGTGACCGTCATAGACACGTCAACAAATTCGGTGGTTACTACTATCTCGGACGTGCGATGGTTGTAGTGCCCCCCTAAAACTGGACACTTTTTGGGCGACTCTTAGTGAACGG
>CAYPOY010000449.1:0-3725 GCA_964412395.1 uncultured Anaerolineales bacterium
ATCTGCGTCCCATTTCTTGCTCCCAGGGCCAATCCAGAGTTTTGTCAGTCAACCAACTGATCTGTGACTATTCGTACAGCCGCACCTGCAGGCCGTAAAAGTCCCACCGGTTGAGCGGGTCGAGTTCCTCTTCCAGCACGGCAGGAATTAGCCCTTGCGGGTCGGTGTACCAGTCGTGGCTGTAGACCAGCCACACTCGCTCGTAGCCCCGGGTGAGCGAACGCAACCGAGGTCGGTCGCTTTCGGCCATTTTCGGCTCCAGAATGCCCCAGTCGAACAGGTCCACCGGCACACCGTGCTCGGCTATCGGACGATTGTACAAGCGGTGGAAGTAATAGTCAAACGGGATTTGCGTCCAGGTCGCGTTGAACAGAATCAGGTCGTCAGGCTCTACCCTCTCCGCCACGAGCGCGGCTGCGTCGTCCCATTGCTCCTTCTCGAAATGGACGTAGTACTCCCGCAGCGAAAAGGTGTTGGTCGCCAGCATCATCAGTACGACGGCGATGACATAGGGCCAGCGGCGTAACTGGCGCACGCCGGCGGCCAGCAGCAGGTAGAGCGGGATCGAGGCCCAGATAAGCGTGCGGTCGTAGAAAATAGGTCGGCGCAGGCTGACCAGCCACTCGCCCGCAAACGGGGTCGCGAAGGTGACGAGCAGGAAGGCAATGTGCGCCGGACGGCGGCGGAAGCGGACCAGTCCCAACAACACCAGCCCCGTGTACAGCCCCCACACTCCCCAGGCCCCCGCAGGCGGCGACGGCAGGAAGTCGCTCAGAAAGGCCCCCACCACGCCGACGACCGTCTCCCACGTGGGCGCAGGCAGCCAGAACTCGCGGTAGACGCCGGCGCTCTGGATGATGAAGGCCGGGAGCCAGGGGAGCCACAGCAGGAACACGCCCAGTTGGGCCAGGAGCCAGTTGCGCAGAAGCCCCTCCCCCAGCCCCTCCCCGAAGCGGGGAGGGGAGCTTTCCCCTTCCCTTGCAGGGAAGGGGGCCGGGGGGTTAGGTCGGAGGAGCAGGCCCAGCACGAGGAGGCTGGTGGCGATGGGGAAGAAGATTGCTGTGTTGTGGGTCAACACCGTCGCCACGGTGAAGAAGATGTAGCCTAGCCAGGTCAGATCGGTCTCGATAGCCTGCAGGGGAGGCCAGCGGCGGGTGGCTCGCCAGTCTTGCCAAAAGTCCACGAACTGCCGGCCCAGCGGTATCCTGGCGGAGCGGGGGTCAGCCAGCAGCCGCGCCAGCGCGTACAGCGCCAGCGAAACGTTCAGCGCCAGCAGTGTGTACATGCGCGTCTCCTGGGCGAAGCGCACGTGAAAGGGAGAGACAGCCAGGATCAGCGCGGCTAACAAGCCCATCTTGTCGTCGGCCAGGCGGCACCCTAGCAGATAGACCACCGGGATGGTCAGCGTACCGAACAGAGCGGAGAGCGCCCGCACGGCAGCCGCATCGTCACCCAGGACCACCCAGAAGTGGAGCAGCAAGTAGTAGAGCGGTGGGTGCTGGTCAACGCGGACCAGCCAGTCCAGCATCTCTCCCACAGGATGCCGGACCATCCAGACGCTGAATGCCTCGTCAAGCCACAATCCCTTGCTGCTGATCTGGTAGACGCGCAGGAAGCCGCCAAGCGCCACGACCAGCAGCAGCAGGAACGGGGTTGCGCGTTGGAACCACCCTTGTGAAGGTCGAGGTATCTCAGACATGCGGGTAACCACCAGCTCGAACCGCCGAGAACATCCCAGTCTGGGACGAGAGGGTGAACTGCGTGATTTCGCCAAAGCCGCTATCGGGCTAAGGGTTGGCTCGCATGGTCGCCAACCGGGTGATCTGGATTAATGAGCGCCGCTCGCACGTCGGCGATGCACCAATCCCTGCTGCGGTATGTCGCTCTGGCCCAGCCTCACACCGCCACCGGCGGTCGCGGCACCCGCCCTGCAGTGTCCCGCAACTTTACCCACCTCGGCCGCCCGCCCGGTGGCACCACCACCACCACGCTCCCCGGGTGGGCCAACTCCGAGTCACGCACCGCCCCGTCCTCTACCTCCCCCTCGTAACTCCCATCCGTCGTCACCACCCGCGCCCCCACCTCCTCCAGCGCCAATCCCGCCGCCCGGTGTGGGAACAACCCCCGCTCCAGTTCCCGATCCCCCACCCGCTTGACGCTCACCTCCTGCCGCGTCGAGACGATCGCCAACTCCGGCCACATCCGCTCGTACACGTCCAGCGGGATGCTGTGCATGCTGCCGTGGTGCGACACCTTCACCACCGCGCAGGCCAGCAGGTTCACCATCTTCTTCACCAGCGGGTCGTGCGCGCTCGTCCGCTCCAAACGAGGGAACTCCTCGCTGATCTGCGCCCAACTGTCGAACTCTGCGTCGCCTCCCAGAATGACCACCGACCGCCCCGCTCGCCGCTCCACCTCCGGGTCTCGCACCCCCTCGTACCGCAGCGACTCCGTCAGCACCACGTCCTCGCGGTGGTGCTCCAGCCGCAGCACGATGGAGGCGTTGTTCATGTCCACCCCGTAGGTGGCGTACCGGTTCCGTAGTGCCACCGACGGGGCCAGGGCCGTGATCCGTACCCGCCCGAAGCACCATTCCATCCCCGAAGAGACACGTACCAGTTGAATTCGCTGCTCGTACAGCGCCCGCAGGATGACCCGGTACATCCGGGAGTTGTGGCGGAAACCGCTGTCCCAGAACTCTTGCGGCTGGTAGGTGGGGTCCTTCAGGAAGGACGGGATGCCCCGAATGTGGTCGGCGTGGGGATGGGTGGCACAGAGGAAAACCAGCCGCTTCTCCGCCGGCCGCACCGCAGCCAACCGTTCCAGGTAGGCGCGGAGCTTCTCCGCCCGGCAGCAATCCACCAATCCGTACCGGCGCAGCCCCTGCTCGTTGGCGGGCAACTCCACCACAATAGTGTCACCGAACCCCACGTTCAGCACGTGGATGACCATGTCCTGCGATTGGATCGGCTCAGCCATCTCGCGCCTCCTCTCCCCGCACCAGTGCCGAGTAGAGCAACTTGGCCTGTTCCTTCACCAGTGGTAACCGGTCAATGCGCAGGAAGGCCCGCACCCCTGGACACACCTGGAACCCATCGGGCGCGGCCGGGTCCCCCAGCACCTCGAACTGTCCCGCCAGGAAGACCTGGCCCTCCTCCAGCGTGCGCCAGGGCAATTTCTCTTTCCGCACACTCATCCACCGGGCGTAGGTCGCCGGTCTCACCAGCACTTCCCGCTCTGGCCTCCAGTCCTCATCCCGGTCGGCGAAGGTCTCCACCCCCTCAGCCAGGGAAGCGATCAGGAGCCGGATGTGGTCATCGCTCAGCCGCTCGTCCACGGTGATCCGGCGCACTGCGGCCTTCTTTAGCTTGTCCATCGTGACCTCCTCTCTTGCAACACCTGCAACTCCTCGAAGGATGATCCCGCTGGTCGCTGCTGGACCAACTCCACTATTCGCCCAGGAAAGCCATAAAGTGGATGATCGTCTCAATCCCCTTGTAGAAATTGGGCAGGTGAAACTTTTCGTTGGGGGAGTGCAGCCGATCATCGGGCAGCCCAAAGCCCATCAGAATCGTTTCAATCCCCAGGGCTTTTTGAAACGCGGCGACGACGGGGATTGAGCCTCCCTCGCGGACGAAGACAGGCTCCTTGCCAAAGGCCTCAGCATAAGCACGAAACGCCGCCTTCATCGCCGGGCTATCGCGGCGGACGATGGCACCCTCACC
>CAYPOY010000450.1:0-3723 GCA_964412395.1 uncultured Anaerolineales bacterium
AAAATGAGGGGGGTGGGCGGCTGGGAGGACGGCTGAAGGGCGTGCGGAAGCGGAAACGCGCCCGCCATAAGTTCGAGTGCGAGGTGGTGACATTCAAGTTGCGGCTGGTGAAGGTCAAGGAGGAAGGTGACCGCTAGCTCCGATCTGGATGCTCTGGCTGCGGCGTTGGGGCAATGTGTCCGGCGCGATGAGCCTTTGGTGCACTATACCGCTATGCGCGTCGGCGGCCCGGCCGACCTGCTGGTCGTTTGTGAGAGCGTGGACGAGGTGGTCGGGGCGGTGGAACTGGCGCGACTGCACGGTGTGGACTGGCGGTTGCTGGGCGGCGGCTGCAATGTGCTGGTCGCGGACAGCGGGGCGCGCGGGCTGGTGATCGTCAATCGGGCGGCTCGCATCGAGTTCGAAGGCCGGGTGGCGCGAGCCGAGGCAGGTGCGCTGCTGGCCGTGCTGGCCCGTGAGGCGGTCGAGCGCGGGCTGGCAGGGCTGGAATGGGCGGCGGGGCTGCCGGGGACGGTGGGCGGGGCGGTGGTGGGCAACGCTGGCGCTTTCGAGGGCGACATCGCTGGTGTGCTGCGCAGCGCGACAGTGCTGGGGCCGGATGGCGCGGTCGTGGAAAGGTCGGCCGGGTGGTTCGAGTTCAGGTACCGGTTGAGCCGGATCAAGAGACAGGGAGGTTACCCTCCCTCTTTCCCCCCCATTGGGGGGGATGAAGGGGGCGGGTACGTGGTACTCGCGGCAACTTTTGGGTTGCAGTCGGGCGACCCAGAGGCACTGGCGGCGCGGGCGGACGAGATTCTGGAGTGGCGCAGGACGCGCCATCCTGGCGGGGCGACGATGGGCTCGACCTTCAAGAACCCGCCAGGCAACCACGCGGGGTATCTCATTGAGCAGGCCGGGTTGCAGGGATACCGCATCGGCGGAGCGCAGATTTCGGAACTACACGGTAATTTCTTCATGAACACCGGCGATGCAACCGCCGCGGACGTGCTGGCACTTATCGAGCATGCGCGAGCGGAAGTGAAGCGGCAGTTCGGGGTAGAACTGGGGTTGGAGATTGAGTTAGTGGGTTGGTAAGTTGGGAGGGGAGAGCGATGGCACGAAAAATCCGCGTAGGGGTGATCTTCGGCGGGCGGTCGGGAGAGCACGAGGTTAGCCTGACCTCTGCTCGCTCTGTGATGAGCGCGATGGACAAGGAGAGGTACGAGGTTGTGCCCATCGGTATCACAAAGGAGGGGGGCTGGATCGCCGGCGAAGACGTGATGAAGTCATTGGAAGCAGGCGATGCAGGCATAAGCCAGCCTGCTGCATTGCTGGGCGATCCCTCCCGGCGTGGCCTCATGCGGCTTGAGGACACGGAACGGGCGGTCGAGGTGACGCGGCTTTTGGAACTCGATGTCGTCTTCCCTGTCCTACACGGGCCGTATGGTGAGGACGGCACGGTCCAGGGCCTGCTGGAACTTGCTGGCATTCCCTACGTGGGTGCAGGTGTGATAGGCTCGGCGTTGGGCCTGGACAAGGCTATCTTTAAGGACGTGATGCGGGCTCACGACCTGCCGATAACAGACTACCTGCTGGTCAAGCGGAAGGAGTGGGATGCGGACCCTGAGGAGGTGATGGACCGGGCCGAGGCGGCGCTGGGCTATCCAGTCTTCACCAAGCCAGCCAACCTGGGCTCCAGCGTCGGCATCAGCAAGTGCCACGACCGAGAGGGATTGGCCCGGGGTCTGACCGAGGCGGCCAGGTATGACCGCAAGTTGCTGATCGAGATGGCCGTGCCGGCAGCACGCGAGATCGAGGTCAGCGTGTTGGGTAATGATGACCCCATCGCATCGGTGCCAGGTGAGATCATCCCTAATCGTGAGTTCTACAGTTACGAGGCCAAGTACATTGACGACGGCGACCAAGCGTCGAAACTGCTGATCCCCGCTCCTATCTCGCCGGAGATGACGGAAAGGGTTCGTGACCTGGCGGTGCGGGCCTACAAGGCGATTGACTGCGCCGGGATGGCACGGGCCGATTTCCTGCTCTCCGGCGAGACGGGGGAGTTGTACGTCAGCGAACTGAACACCATACCGGGTTTCACCACGATCAGTATGTATCCCAAGTTGTGGAAAGCCAGCGGTATCTCCTATCCGGAGTTGATGGATCGGCTGATTGAGTTAGCGCTGGAGCGGTATCAGGACAAAGAGCGCTTGGAGACTTCGTACCAACCGGCGATCAATGAACAATGAACAATGGCCAATGACCAATGACAAAATCCAGAAAGGGGCGGCGGAAGAAAAAGAAACGGTTTGAAACGGCGGGCACGTTGATCTTGCGGCGGGCGCGGGTCAGACGACCGTCGAAAACTCGCAATTCGCGATTCGCAATTCGTAATTTGCTTTTATTGTCGCTGGTTGTGGTAGTGGCCGGAGCGTTGTGGTTGGTGCTCGACGATCGCTTCTACGTTTACCACGCCGATGTGGTGGGCACAGTCCAGGCATCGCCTGACGAAGTCTTCCAGGCCAGCGGTCTGCCAGGGCTTCACATTCTGTGGGTGCGTTCCGCCGAGGTCGAGGCTCGTCTCCTGGACGCGCTGCCGTGCATCAAGAGTGCGCAGGTCGCTTGTCGTCTACAACTGCCGGCGTTAAGCGCCAGATTACCGACGAAATGTACCATCACCGTCGTGGAGCGGCAGCCGAGGGTGGCGTGGGATGAGGATGGACAGTTGTGGTGGATTGACGCTGAAGGCATCATCTTCCCTGCTTCTCCCTCTTTCCCCCCCATTGGGGGGGGTGAAGCGGGGGAGGCGGAGGGTTGGGTGGTGCGAGGGCCGCTGCCACGAGGTGAGGACGGTCAGCTAGACGAGCGTGTGCGCGTCGCGCTGACTGGTTTGTGGACGACTGGCGTAGGCGTGTCGCCGTTGCTCTACTACGTACCAGGTCGGGGTTTGGTGTTCACCGATGAGCGGGGCTGGCGTGTAATCGTAGGGCAGGGGCCGGGGGTAGAAAGACGGCTGCAGGTGCTGGAGCGGCTGGCAGCCGACCTGGAAGCGCGGGGTTTGACACCCCGGTTTGTGGACGTGCGCTTCGCTGATGCGCCTTACTATTCGCTGACGAATGACTGGTGATGGTCTGACGGTGACTTCCAGAAGCCCCCCAAGGAGAGGTCACAGCCAGCCAAGAAAAAAGCGAGGTTGACCGTGGGACGCTCGATCGTAGGCATTGACGTGGGCAGCAGTAAGATTGGCACCCTGGTGGGCGAGGTGGACGACGAAAGGGATGTCCGCGTGATCGGCGTGGGCCTGGTTCCCTCGCGGGGTGTTCGCAAGGGGGTGGTGGTCAACGTGGGGGATGCCACGGTGGCCATTGCAGCCTCGATCGAGAAAGCGGAGCGTACGTCGGGGTACAAGATCGAGCGGGCTTACGTGGGTCTCAGCGGTACGCATGTCTCGTCCCTCAATAGCCGTGGGGTGGTGGGCATTTCCCGCCGCGAGCATGGCATCACGGTGGAGGACGTAGACCGGGCATTGGATGCTGCGCACGCCATCGCCGTCCCTCACAACCAGGAGGTCGTGCACGTAGTACCCCGTGGTTACATAGTGGATGGGCAGGACGGCGTGCGCGACCCGGTGGGCATGCACGGCTTTCGCTTGGAAGTAGAGGCCCACATCGTCATCGGTTCCAGCACTTCGATCCAGAATCTGGTGAAGTGTGTGGAGGGGACCGGGGTGGAGGTGGATGA
>CAYPOY010000451.1:0-3719 GCA_964412395.1 uncultured Anaerolineales bacterium
GGAGAGACGCAGCCTCCGGCAGCCGACCGGTCAAACGATCCACAAGTAGCTCAATTACCCCCCGGTACAGGAAGGCCAGGAAGCCTGCCCAGATCAGGTAAGCGATGAGCCGCTGCACGTTTTATCCTGCGCGCTCCGCTAGCCTGCGTCGCCGCTGGGCAGCACTGCGGTGGGAGTGTGCCTGGGTCTCGCGGCTCATGTCCACCCATGGGCGGGGTAACTACACCGAGGCAGTGCGATACTTGTTTCGCGTGCGCGATCTCTACTATTGTCTGGGAGAGCCTAAAACCTGGCAGGCCCTCATTGCCGACCTGCGGGAGCAGAACCGCCGACTGCGCGCCTTGAAGGACGAATTGAACAAGGCCGGACTGTAGGTCAGCAACAACTGGCTGCGGCGCAAATCACGCTGAGAGACCAAATCCGATAGACTGATACGTGAAAAGCGAGTGACTGACTCGCACTTCAGCCCGCGTATCAGTCGCTCACTTTCCAATGGTGGAGCGCAAAAACGACCGAAATTCGCCCCCTCAGTGCAGCAGAATAGCAGAAAACCCGCCTGCAAAGCGGGTTTTTGTAGTGCCGAGGGACAGATTTGAACTGTCGACTCCCTGATTTTCAGTCAGGTGCTCTACCAGGCTGAGCTACCTCGGCGCACTAATATTCTATCCCAACAGGCTGGGATTGTCAAGTGGTTCCTCTGAGAGGAGCGGTCAGGCAAACAATCGCTTCAAGGAATAGCGGAACCCCGGCACGACGTCGCCGCCATCCAGGTCGTCCTCGACAGTCAACCGCCGCGCCTCCATCAGGGGATGGTACTCCATCACCGTCCGGCTGGCGGGGTAGACCAGCCAGAGCAACCGCGTGCCGGCCCGCAGGTAATCGGCTACCTTCTCGTGGACCTGGGTGTAGCAGTGCTCGAGCCAGTTTGTCGCTGTCGTGTCGCCAGGGATGGGCGCGATCAACCAGGTCAGCAGTGATCACCCGGTATGCTGCATCAGGTGGAAAGTCCACTTGCACCAACGCGACCCCGGGGTGTGCGTCGAAGTCCACGTCCAGGTTATCGTTGACCAGCACCATCGGGAAGAGACCTTCCCCCACGTGCGCTTCCAGTCCCGCGACGTGGTCGCCCGCACTGTACCCATCTGTCTCGCCGCGCTGAGTGGCGACGTTGCAGACGTAGACTTTGAGCGCCCGGCTGGCCGCGACCGCCCGCGCCACGTCTGGCACGAGCAGGTTGGGAAGGACGCTGGTATAGAGGCTACCAGGGCCGGCCACAATCAAGTCCGCTTCCAACAGCGCGCGCACCGCGTCCGGGTAAGCCGGTGTGTTGTCGGGTTCCAGGTAAACCCGTTCGATGCCTCCCCCCGCTTCGGTGATGCTCGACTGGCCAGCCACGCGGCTGATCCCAGTCGGCTCGGTTCTCAGATCAGCCGTCAACGTCACGTCACACAGCGTGCTGGGCAACACACGCCCCTGCACTGCCAGCACCCGCCCCGACTCCAGGACCGCCCGTTCGAAACTGCCGGTCACCTCCGCCATCGCGGTGATGAAGAGGTTGCCGAAACTGTGACCGTTGAGTCCGCTGCCACTGCTGAAGCGATATTGGAACAACTGAGTCGTCAGTGCCTCATCGTCGGCAAGAGCGGCGATGCAGTTGCGGAGATCGCCCGGCGGCAGCACGCCCAGTTCGCGCCGCAGTCGCCCCGAACTGCCCCCGTCGTCGGCGACGGTGACGATGGCAGTGACGTTGGAGGTGTAGCGTTTCAGCCCGCGTAGCAGGACAGAAAGGCCATGTCCCCCGCCGATGGCGACCACTTTTGGCCCTCGCCCGCGCTGGTGATGCTGGTGCACGGCGCTAATCACCGCCTCTGGGTCGGCTTCCACAAAAGGTGCGAGCAGCGCCCGATTGAGACCGACCAGCGCAATCACCACTGCGGACATACCGACCAGCCCGAAAAGCCCCACTCGTAGACCACGTGGGATGAATTGTAAAGTTATGTAGTAAAAGACGCTTGGCAAGGGGTAGAATTGCCGAAGCAGAGAGCTGAAACCCAGGCTCAGAAGGGCGATGCCGCAGGCCAGAAGTAGCAGCCATCGTTTGACCCCTATGCCGGGGGTCAGCCACTTGCGAGCGGATCGGATGTACCTCCAAAGTTTCATTCAGAAGCCCCAAGGGTTGGCGCATAAACAAGCGCTACCCACCGGCTACCTGCTCGCCGTAGGCCAGCAGCGCTTCGACCACATCCGGCTCGCGCGCTTCAGCGTAGACGCGCAGCACCGGCTCCGTACCTGAAGGGCGGATCAGAAGCCAGGAATCGTCGGACAGCAGATACTTGACCCCGTCGATTATTTTCACCTCGACGACCTCCTGCCCGCCCAGAGATTGCGGCACATCCTCGGTCAGCCGGGCGACCATCTCCGCCTTAGCGACGGGACGGCGCAGTGGCATGTCGCGGCGGGCATAATGGGCCGGGCCGACGTCAGCCTGGAGGCCAGCCACCAGTTCGTGTAAAGGCACACCGGCGGCAGAGACGATCTCCAACAACATCAGTCCCATCAACACGCCATCTCCCTCTGGGATGTGGCCCTTGATGCTCATCCCGCCCGATTCCTCCCCACCGATGAGCACGTCGCCGTTCAGCATGTGGTCGGCGATGTAGTCAAAGCCCACAGGCGTCTCCTCCAGCGGCAGGTTGTAGCGCACCGCCAGCCGGTCTACCATGCGGGTGGTTGAGACGGTCTTGACGACTGTCCCACTCAACCCCCGCTTCTCAACCAGATACTGGAGCGCCAATGCAAAGATATGATGAGGGTCCACAAAGTTCCCGCGGGCATCCATCGCGCCGATGCGGTCGGCGTCTCCATCGGTGGCCAGCCCCAAATCGGCGTGGTAGGACTGGATGGCCGCCCCCAATGCGCTCAGGTAGCGGGCCATAGGCTCTGGGTGGATGCCGCCAAAGCCGGGGTTCATCTCGCCCCGGATTTCGTGTACCCGGCATCTGGTGCGGGCCAACATATCGGCGATGCACTTACGGCCCGAGCCGTACATTGCGTCGGCTACTACCCGCAGTTCACCATCCGAGATCACATCCAGGTCCACCAGTTGACCAAGGTGCTCATAGTAGGCCCAGGCCGGGTCAAATCGGCGGATGAGCCCCTGGTCCAGCGCCATCTGATAGTCCATCATGTTAGGCCCACGAGCCATCTCCTGGTTGCGCACGAGGTGTGCCTCGACGCGATCCACCTGCTCCGGCAACGCTGCCCCGCCGAAGGCGGCCTTGAGTTTGACGCCGTTGTAGCGCGGCGCATTGTGGCTGGCGGTGATCATCACGCCGGCGACACACTCTTTGTGGACGACAGCGTAGGAGATAGCCGGGGTCGGAGCATCGGCGCGGGTGAGGTGGGAGACGATGCTGTTGCCGGCCAGGACACGGGCCACCTCAGCCGCGTAGCGGTCGGAGAGGAAACGGGTGTCGAAACCGACGACGACTTCGGGTTGACCGTCGCCGGCTTCCTCCAGCACGTAGTCGGCGATGGCCTGGGCCACCAGCCGCAGGTTGGCGAAGGTGAAGGTATCAGAGATGACGGCGCGCCAGCCGTCGGTGCCAAATTTGATAGTCATAAGACGCCTCCTTACATTCTCTTTCAGTAGATTTCTTCTCGTTCCTCGCTGGTGAAAAACAGATGCTGCCAGGTCTGCATGTGCTCCGTTGCCGAGT
>CAYPOY010000452.1:0-3717 GCA_964412395.1 uncultured Anaerolineales bacterium
AAATATTCCCGAGTTGCGCCCAGGCGACACCGTCAGGGTGCACGCGCGCATTGTCGAGGGTGATCGCGAGCGAGTGCAGGTCTTTCAGGGCACCATTATCCACCTGCGTGGGGGCGGAGCAAATGCCAATTTCACCGTGCGGCGCACCGCCTCCCATGGCATCGGCGTCGAGCGCACCTTCCTGCTGCATTCGCCGCGCGTCGAGAAAGTCGAAGTGTTGCGACGGGCGCACGTCCGCCGCGCCCAACTTTACTACCTGCGGCAGCGACGTGGCAAGATGGCTCGCCTGCGGGAGAAGCGTACTTAATAAGCCTTGTCGGGAGCCAGCCTAAGGCGGGCGTAGGTGTGTCCTACGCCCCTTTTTGCGTGTGGTTGGTAGACTGGTAGGTTGGCACATTACCAGTTTCCCAGCCTACCAATTTACCAGTTTCCCAACCAGGAGACTCCAATGCCCCTTCCCGTCATCGGCATCACTGGTCGCATCGACCGATCCGCCCGCCCTCCCAACCTGCCCCTTTTCGCCATCAGCCAAACCTACGTCCAGGCTGTGAAACTGGGCGGGGGCGCTCCGGTGGTCATCCTACCGCACCTGGAGGAGGTGAAACTGTGCGCCGTCTTCGAGCATCTTGACGGCCTGATCCTCTCCGGCGGTGGGGACATCATGCCAGCCCTGTTCGCCGAAGAAGACAGCGGGTTGCTGTGGTTCGTGGATGAGCGGCGCGATCGAACGGAACTCGCGCTGACTCGGTGGGCACTGGCGGAAGGGCTCCCCCTGCTGGCGATCTGCCGGGGAGCCCAGGTGCTCAACGTCGTGGCCGGGGGAACGCTCATCCAGGACATCCCCACCCAGGTTCCTGGCGCTCTTACCCACAGCACCGTTGCTGGCCGCCCCGTGGACGTGGTCGCCCACACAGTCGAGGTGACAGCAGGCAGCCGGCTGGCTGCACTGGTCGGGGCTGGAGAGCTGGGTGTGAACAGCGCCCACCACCAGGCAGCCAAAGTCGTGGGCACAGGTCTGGTCGTCACCGCCCGTGCTCCCGACGGCATTATTGAGGGTCTGGAGGCCCCCGATCATCCCTTCTGCGTCGGCGTACAGTGGCACCCCGAGGTGATGGTCGAGAAGCACCTCGTGATGCGCCGCCTCTTCGAGGGACTGGCTGAGGCAGCGCGGGCCAGGATCGGATGATGCGCTCGCGCCGCCTGCTGATCACCGCTCTGTTGCTGACCCTGGCAGCGTGCGCGGTCTCTCCAACACCAGCCCCCACGCTCACCTACACTCCCACCCCCCCGCGCCCCCCCACACCCCCCCCACCCACCCCCCCCCCCCCCCCCCCCCCCCCCCACCCCCCACCCCCCCCCGCTCACCCCTACGCCCCCATCCCCTCCCACCCCCGACGCCGAGCCTGCCAGCCTGGATACATCGCTGGTCGAGCCACCACCCCGCCCCTTCGACTACACCGTGGTCAACCCCGAACCAGCGCGCCGGGTGCCCAACGCCACCCGCGCCTTCTGGGTCACCGACAGCACGACCGGGGAGCGGCGGGAGATTACCGCCCGCCTGCGCGTGCAGACCGAGCACGCCGCGATGTGGGTAGAGCAAGGAGTGTGGCACGACGTGCGGAAGCTGGAGGAAGCGGCAACTTTCTTCGAGACGCAGGTTTACTCCACCACCCGCGTTGCCTTTGGCTCCGAGTGGACACCGGGAGTGGACAACGATCCGCACATCCTCATCCTGCACGCCACTGGCTTGGGCAAGAGTATTTTGGGCTACACCTCCAGTGCCGACGAGCTCCCCCACACCCTTTACCCCTTCTCCAACGAAGCCGAGATGATTACCGTCAACGCCGAGTACTCTCCTCTCCGCTTCGGGGAGGGGCCGGGGGTGGAGTCGGAAAACTCGGCCTACTATGCCCTGCTGGCCCGTCAGTTCCAACGCCTCATCCAATGGTTCCAGGATCGAAACGAGGAGCGCTGGGTGAAGGAAGGGTTGGCGGAACTGGCCGTCCGGCTGAACGGGCCCAGCTCGGCCGGGCCGGAACTGGCCTATCTGGGGTGTCCCGATACCTCGCTCGTTGCCTGGGAAGATGCCTGGCAAAATGAAGATGCCGCGGCCCATCGGGGAGTAGCCTATCTCTTCGCCACCTACTTCCACGAGCGGTTTGGCAACGCAGGCACGCAGGCACTGGTGGCCCAGCCGCTTAACGGGACTGCCGGGTTCGACGCGGTGCTGGCTGACCTGGACGCCGGCCTCACCTTTGAAGATCTCTTCGCTGAGTGGCTGGCGGCCAATTACCTGGACAGCGAGCCAGAGGTAGCCATCCCTCAATATACCTATGCCACCCTGGACCTGGAACGTCCCGCGCCTGCGGCTGTCTACGAGAACTACCCGGTCACGGTGGAACTGTCGGTCCAGCAGTTCGGCGCGGACTACACCCTGCTTCGGGGCGACGACGACCTCCGCGTCCGGTTCACTGGAGCGACTGCGACTCCCCTGCTGGACCTGCTTCCCCACAGCGGGCGTTCCTTCTGGTGGTCGAACCGCGCCGACGAGTCGCTGACCACGCTTACGCGGACCTTCGACCTTTCCAACGTCGAGCAGGCGACGTTGACCTACTGGACGTGGTACGACATCGAGCCGGGCTACGACTACGCCACCGTCGAGGTCAGCACCGACCCTCCCCTCCGCTCCGGGGGGGTCGGGGGAGGTAAGCACTGGCGGGTGCTCTCCACCACCTCCGGCACGGACGCCGACCCCCACGGCAACAACCCGGGCTGGGGCTACACGGGGCAGAGCGGCGACCCACCGGCGTGGGTCCAGGAGACGGTTGACCTGTCGCCCTACACTGGTGGTGAGGTGTTGGTGCGCTTTGCGTACCTGACCGACGAAGCGATCACCGGTACGGGCCTTGTGCTCGACGACATCGCCATCCCTGAAATCGGCTATGCCGACGATGTGGAGATGGGAGAAGGCGGGTGGGAGCCAGCCGGCTTCATACGCAGCGACAACTTCATACCCCAGCGCTACCTGGCGCTCCTCATCGGCCTGGGAGGAGACACGGGGGACGAGGTCACAGTCGAACGGTTGCCGGTGGAGAAAGATCAGGCAGCAGAATGGACGGTGCCGCTGGGCAGCGAGGGCTGGCGCGAAGCGGTGCTCGTGCTCTCCGGGCTGGCCCCTCTCACTCTACATCCGGCGCTCTATCAACTGACAATTGAGAAATAGAAGGATGACCAATTGACGCAGCTACGCCTGGGGCTGTTCGGGCGTCGCTTCGATGACGACCGGGGTGCCGCGCTTGAACGCCTCGAGCTGGGTCTCCAGTTCAGCCCGGCGGGCAGTGGCGGCCCGTCTACCCTCTTCAATTAACCCCTGCACACGGGCACGCACCCGCTCCTGCAGTTCAGGGCCTGAATATGGGGCCAGCAGTATCGCGGCCGCAGCCCCAACCACAGCACCAGACAGCAGTCCGATCAGGAAACTGATGGTCTTTCGCATCTGCTTCACCTCCTTGAATGTCCAGCCTTCGTGAGCATTATACACTACGTTGTGCCAGTAGCAAAGTCTCACAACTCTTGGCTCTGATGTTTGACTTCCGCGCAATATCGGGCTATACTGAAAGCCTATCCGAAAATAGGTGCTAAATGTGCAATATCATCAAGTTAAGGACGCCACCGCCAGACCTGACAGGTTTCAGAGGTCACTTCTCGGTGTAATTG
>CAYPOY010000453.1:0-3714 GCA_964412395.1 uncultured Anaerolineales bacterium
CAGTTTACCCTATTGCCGCGCTTTTGTCCACCAAATGGATAAAGTCGAGTTCAAGTCAACCACTCTGTTTCAACTTGTTTGGAGAACTCCAGCAAGACTTGACGTTAGCCACAGCTGTGTTTGAGACTCTCACGTTCGGACGGGTAGGCGAAGTAACGGGAATTGAGTTTGAATATTCTCCCGGTCGGGGTGATGGCCGATATACCGGTGACAATTCAGCATTTGATGTATATGTAACTTTTCGAACGGCGCAAGGTGGGCGAGGTTTTATCGGTATTGAGGTCAAATACCACGAAAATCTACAGGGAAAAGCAGCTCAACACCGTCCCCGATACGAGGAAGTCGCAAAGGTAATGAGCTGTTTCAAGAAAAATAAACTGGTGCAACTCAAAGCGCAACCACTGCAACAGATATGGCGAGACCATTTGCTCGCTGGTAGCCTTCGTCACGCAGATAACTTTGATGATGGGTTCTTTGTGTTTTTGTATCCAAAGGATAATCAGCATTGCGCCAACGCCGTGATGGGCTATCGCGATTGTCTCTCGAACTTTGACACTTTTACAGACTGGACGTTGGAGTATGTCAGTATGGCAATCAAACGGCGTACACAGGCCAAGTGGATCGATAGCTTCATTGACCGCTATTTGAACTTTGATAAGTTGCTAGTGGCCTAATGGGCAAAGGCCGCCTCTGGCCATTGTTATTCACTGCTGTGCTTGTAAAGACTGAGGGCATCTGGCGCTTTCATCAGATTCAGTTCTCGACACCAGTGGGCTGACCTTTTACGCATCACGTATTACGCATTACGCATATGGTTGAACCAGCCTTGGCCCTACTCGAATTCAGCAGCATCGCAGCCGGCATCCAGGCCGCCGATGCGATGGTCAAGCGCGCCTCGATTGACGTGATCAAGGCCGGCACGGTGCAGCCCGGCAAGTATCTAGTGTTGATCGGGGGGCAGGTGGCCGATGTGGAAGAATCGCTGGCGGCCGGGCGCGAGATCGGCGGCGCGGCTGCGCTGGACTTCGTTTACCTGCCGCAGGTGCACCCGGAGGTGGTGGAGGCCATCGGTGGTGGACGGGTGCCGCAGGTCACAGACTCCCTGGGCGTGATTGAGACGACCACCGTCGCGGCCGCCATCCACGCTGCCGACGCAGGGATAAAGGGGGCCGAGGTGCGGTTGGTCGAGGTGCGGCTGGCCGATGGCCTGGGGGGCAAAGGCATCGTGCTATTCTCCGGCCTGGTCGCCGACGTGGAAGCAGCCGTCGAGATCGGCATAGGCGTGCTGGAGCAGCCTGATCTGCTGGTGCGACAGGTCGTCATCCCGCAACTGCACCCGGAGATGTGGGAGAACGTCGCCGACGCCACGCGCTTCCGCACCCGGGTGATAGATCGGCTATGAAATTCGCCCGCGTGATCGGCACGGTGGTCGCCACCCGCAAGTACGAGGGACTGGAGGGAATAAAGTTCCTCGTCGTACAACCGCTGGATAGAGACCTGAATCCCCAGGGCCGCCCCACCATTGCGGCCGACGCCACGGCCCAGGCCGGTCCGGGTGAACTGGTCTTTATGGTGGCCAGCCGAGAAGGGGCGCAGGCGCTGCCGGAGGTCTTCGTGCCAGTGGACCTGGCGATCACAGGGATCGTGGACGAAGTCGAATTTGAGTGCGGCCCGCGCCGCCAGCAGCCCACTGCCGTCTGGCACTACCCGCCGGAGGATGACTGACGATGTACATCGGCAAGGTCACCGGCACGGTGGTTGCCACGGTCAAGATCTCGCACCTGGCTGGGCGCAAACTGCTGCTGGTGGATCAGCTCGACCTGCGCGGGCAGGAGACCGGCTATTATGACATCGCGGTGGACGTGGCGCAGGCTGGCCCCGGCGACACGGTGCTGGTGATAGACGAGGGGAACGGGGCGCGGCAGATCCTCGGGCTCGACCCCGGCGCCGTGCGTGCCGTCATCGTCGGCGTGGTGGACGAGGTGGCACTGAGCGAGTAGCGAGTCAGCGAGTCAGCGAATCAGCGAGTCAGGTGAACAATGCGCTTTTGTCAGAAGCCGCATCCGAGGTTCTTCTTCACCGCCAGCACCGCCCCCGAACGAGATGACAGCATCATACCGGTGAGATGCCCAGCGGTCACCTGCGCCTGACCTCCCTCCCACAGGTCGTGCAGGGCCGTGCCATCGGCGAACAGCCCCCGCACTGACACATCCAGGTCGTAGCCAGCCGAGCCATTGTTCAACACCACCGCCAGCGTCTCCTCCTCCCCCTGGCGGGCAAAGGCGTAGACCCCGTGCCGATCGTCGGCGTGCAGACGCAGGTAGCGCCCGCGCCGCAAGGCGGGATGGTCGTGACGCAGACTGATCGCTCGCCGGAAGAAGGTGAGCAAGTCGTGATCCCAGCGCGTCTCATCCCAGGGAAAGGCGCGGCGGCAATCCGGGTCGTGTGCCCCCTCCATGCCGATTTCGTCGCCGTAGTAGACGCAAGGCGCGCCGGGGAAGGTCATCTGGAACAGGGTGGCCAGCTTCAGCGCCTCTTTGTCCCCCTGCACCAGCGTCAGGAAGTGGGGCATATCGTGACTGCTGAGAAGATTGAGTTGTACCAGCGTCACCTCCCAGTCATAGAGGGCCAGCAGGCGGTCTATGGCATTAGCGAACTGGACACTGCTCAGCGGTTGTAACGTGAAGCCGCCAGGGTGCTGGGCGGTGTCCAACTGCTCCCCGCCGAAGAAGCCGAGGCAGGCGCGGTTAAAAATGTAGTTCATTACCGCGTCGAACTGGTCGCCCTGCAGCCAGCGCCGGGCATCGAACCAAATCTCGCCGACGATGTAGGTCTCGGGGTTGGCCGCCTTGACCACGCGGCGAAACTCACGCCAGAAGTCGTCGTCGCCGATTTCGTGGGGCACATCCAGCCGCCAGCCGTCTATGCCGAACTCGATCCAGTGACGGGCTACGTCGAAGATGAACCGGCGCACCGCTAGCGTATCGGTGTTGAACTTGGGAAGGGCTGGCAGGTCCCACCACGCCCGATAGCCCAGCATCTGGAGGCTCTTGTGACTGCGACGGAGGAGGCGCTTCCTCGCCTCGGAGGGATAGGCCTCCAGCGACTTCCCCGCCCGCAACCGCTCCTCGTCGAAATAGAACCAGTCCAGATATGGGGAAGCGCCCCCGTTCTCCAGGGTGTGGTGGAACTGGTAAAAGCCCCGGCTGGCGTGATTGAAGACGCCGTCCAGGACGATACGCAGGTTACGCCGGTGGGCCTCGTCCAGCAACTCGCGAAAAGCCGCGTCACCACCCAGGATTGGGTCCACGCGATAGTAGTCGTGGGTGTGATAGCGGTGATTGGCCGCTGACTGGAAGATGGGGTTGAAGTAGATAGCACGTACCCCCAGATCCTCCAGGTAGTCCAGATGCTCGGCCACGCCCAGGAAGTCGCCGCCCTTGAAACCACACACAGTGGGCGGGGAGTTCCAGGGTTCCAGATTGGACGGCTTGGGCACCCGCGCGCTTTTGGCGAAGCGGTCGGGGAAGATCTGGTAGAATACGGCGTCTTTAACCCACTCAGGGGTGGTGAATTCTGTTGACAATGATTGCCTCTTGGACCAGAGGGCTCGGTCGGGAGACCCTCGCCCATCAGCCTGAGTAGTAGTTAGTTTGCGATACAAAACTGTTTTCCAGTGCTCCCAGCCCCCGTCCCGGGGGCGGTTTAGGCACA
>CAYPOY010000454.1:0-3713 GCA_964412395.1 uncultured Anaerolineales bacterium
CGTCTTCTGCGCAATTCAAATGACGCACCGCATGGACGGGAAATCATTTATGAGGCCGGGTGCGATAGAGAGTGGGTGGGAGTGCAGGAAGGTGGCGATCACAGCCTGCTCGATCTCCCGCTGGCCCAGAGTCGGCAAGCCCCCCTGCACCTCCCTGGCCTTCTCCAGTTCGCCCGTCAGGATCGGCCCCCACTTCTCCCGCTCCTGGCAGACGGGGATGAGTTCGTTCAAGGCAGAAGAGAGGGAGCCCCCACCCCGGCCCTCCCCCGTCGGAACAGGGGAGGGAGAGCCCCCACCGGCGCTCAACAGAGCCCAGGGGCCGACGAGGGGAGACGGGTCGTGCCCCACTGTATCCCGCAGTCCGTAGGCCAGGAGACGCAATGCGCCGCGCGTGCGCTGGAACTGGTCGTACTGAGTCCACTTCTGGTACAGTACCTCGATCAGGTCAGGGTGAAAGGGGTAACTGTCCAGCATCCGGTCGTAGGCGGCCTGCCCCCGCTGGGCGTCCCGCACGGGCAGCCGCTGCATCGCAGCCATCACCGCGTCCACGACCGGCCGCCGTTCCGCCTCGCCCGGCACTGTCTCGAAGAGGCGCCGGCGCAGCACCTCGGCCACGTCCTCGCGCGTCACCGGCTCCACTGGCTCGGCGATGCGCCCGAAGATATCCTCCAGCGCCCCCAGGCATTGGATGCCGGTCTGGTCGTTCGCCTCGACCCTGGAGGCGATCAGCCCGGCGACCAGCGCCGCGCGCTCCACCTTGACCGCCGCCTGGGTCAGCACCTGGTAAAAGTCCTTGAGTGCGCCGAAGAAGCGCGGGTTGGAGAGCACCAGGTTGCGGTAGTACCAGACGGCCTCGTCCACCAGTACGAGTGCGCCCAATCCCTCGGACCCCTCCCCCGTCCCCTCCCCGGTGCGGAGAGGGGAGTCTGTCTGCGGCGCTCGTAGCAGGTCCACCAACAGGGGCTCGGCCGGGACGATGAACTCCTCGTCGTGGCTCTTGAGGCGGGTGTAGCCGGTATCGCCCGCCAGTTGGTGAGCCAGCGCGCCCCAGGGGGTACGGACGCGGCGGATGCGCCCGGCGGGGCCGTAGACCTCCAGCCCCTCCTTGACGTCGAACTTGTCAAAGGGGAGCAGGGCGACCCGCGCCCGGGACGGCTGGGCCAGCCCGGTGAAGGTGACAAACTCCTGCACCGTGGGGTGGTCGGCCAGGTTCTGCCCCTGCTCGGCCAGGTGCAGCAGCGCGATGAGGGTGTGGGTCTTGCCGCCGCCGTAGGCCACCTGGAGTTGTTGTACCGGCTTGCCGCCCTCTCCGGCCAGGCGCAGGAGGACGTCCCGCACCAGTTGCTTCATGCGGAAGGTGGCGTAGGTGCGGGAGAAGAACATCCTCGCCTCGCGGTAGACCGGCGGCGCCTCACCGGTGCGCACACCGTTCAGGTCGGCGGCAAACTCGTCCAGCGTCAGGCGTCCCGTGCGGACGTCTTCGCGCAGAGTGCAGAGTTGGTGCCAGGGTTGTGATGCCATAGTCTCTACTCCTGAAGTGATCAATCGCTATCCTGCATAGCGCTCGTAAATACCCCAGTACTGATGAACTCCCGAGCGGGCAATCAGATCAATTAACGAAAGGGCCTCGTGCCGAGAACTTTTGCACGCGGCAGCGGTCTCGATGATCTTGCGCGGCTCCTGTCTGTGATAGAACCAAGGAGGTTTTGCCGCCTGCTCGTGCATCAGGCGGTAGAATTGTATCACCTTTACCGGATCACGGTTGACTTCTCGTGCAAGGTACTCTTCGACCGACTCCCAACCCATGTCTCGATGTTCGGAACGTGTGATATGTGGCAATAGTCCCTCCAGCAAGGGCCACATCGAGGTGATTGTCTCCGAACTCGGTGCCACGAGCGGTAGGTGTGCAAGCCGCTGCATCTCTTCGTCGAAATCAGTGGGGTGATTTGCCATTGATGCCTCGCGCGCGCGCCATTCCCATAAAGAACGCACTTTTGGCCAATAGGTCTCTAATTCAGAAGGATTATCCTCGCAGATACGCCACAATGCCCAAGCTGCGCTACCGCGAGCCTCTGGCGGGGCCAGCTTGAAGAAGGTCGCTATCAAGCTTTGTCGCCCGACAGGTGATTGCACGTCATAATCAGAGCCCAGATACTCCCAGATTAAGTGTACGGCTAGACTCTGCTCTGGCTGGAGGTGGGTTCGGGTTACGTATCCTCTACTCAGGTTATGTATCGCTCGCTCATACTTGACGCGCAGCACTTCTAGCATGGGACGATAGAAACGATTAAAGATGACAAAAGAATCCCAGGCCGCCACGTAAAACCAGGTGCTCTGTTCGTCGTCCTCTTCTGGAAAGATCTGATCAATATGCGATTCTACCCACCCCTGATCTAGCCAGTACAGCAGCGACAGATAGTGGCCATAGACTGAATGGACGGCCCAACTAGGGTCCTTCTGTCGGTCCAGTTTTCGAGTCAGTGCCTCTCGAACGATTGTCTCTAGACGCTCAGGGCCAGGCCCCTCCGACGCGACGTCTTGTATAGTCTCTTCAGCAACCTGCACTCTGAACCGAGCGTACTCTATTAGGGCAAGTAGTGCACTGGGACGTACATGGTTTATTGCCAATGTAGCTGGATCGTTGTGTCCAAGCCAACCTTCTGGCGGTCGGTCGCTCGTGGGTTCAGGATCGGGATCATCAATCAAAACAAGAAGAGCCTCTCTCACTCTTGGTAGACATTCCGCCGGAATTGCGCGCTCCGGGTTCTTTAGCCCCAACTGCAGGAGCTTCACAATCGATCGGTGAACGCTAACCCAGTTTCCGTCAAAGGCACGACTCATATCCTGACAAACGGTGTCATCTGCCAGCAACTCTTTACAAAGATCGATGATCAAGTCCCAAGGCACAGATTTAGCTTGTTCATCTTTTCTGAACTTATCCAATAAGGCATAAGCAAACTCAGGGCGATGAAGGGCTATAGGAGCCAGTTGATCTGCGTATTTCTGCGCGTTGGCGCAGACCACACTTGCTACCACGTTTGCTAGCCCTGTATAGGAGACACGCTCAGGTCCGAATCCTCGGTCAGGGCCAGGTTGCCACTGTTCTAAGAATCTGACCAACTCGGCCGGTGACATTTTGGAGATTTCCCGGTCCGTGATCGGACTGACGTCTCGTTCCCAGTGGATCTCTGTGCTCCATCTGGTGAAAGCTGGGTGCTCTGGATCTCCCAACTCATTGACTAGTGCGTTCAGTACCTGTGCTGGTTCATCTGTGAGGTATTTCCTCAGCATCCACAACCTGTCGCGGATCCAGGCTTTTGAATAATATTGAGCGTATTCATCAGGATCTGCTCCATGCCATTGCTGAGCCCGTTTTGCCAGCTTCTCTGTGCGGTCTGGAGGGGGACCACTGCAAATCGCTGAAACCAGCGCCTTCTGGTCTGAGGCCTCCAGATAAGGGTATCCTCGTCGCAAGAGCATAAAGAACTCGTGGTGGATGTCTACGTCGTCTAGATTCTCTGTTCTGCCCAGTTCATTCATCACGTGTACTTGATACCTTGCTGGAAATCGGTGCAGTATGTGGAATCCCAAGCGGCGTAGGATCTGGCGTTTCTCGTTTAGGTAACGCTGCAGCAGCGGTTCCACAGCAACTGAATCGTGATACCCTCACCAAGTTTTCGCAAATTCAGGCCAGAGTTGCGAGCGGGAGAAGG
>CAYPOY010000455.1:0-3693 GCA_964412395.1 uncultured Anaerolineales bacterium
CTTCGGCGAACAAGGACGAGACCTTCGGCGAACAAGGACGAGACCTTCGGCGAACAAGGACGAGACCTTCGGCGAACGAGGACCAGGCCATCCGGCGAACGAGGACGAGACCATTCCCAGGCTGATGGGCGAAGGTCTCCCGACCGAGCCCTTTACACCTCGGTCAGAGACCTTCGGCGAACGAGGACGAGGCCCTTCGGCGAACGAGGACCGAGCGCGAAGAGTTTCCGAACGGCCTCAGGTAATATAAAGAGTAAGGAGGGGGATGATGAAAAAGCAGTTTTCGACGTTGTCGCGCCGCTGGATCGGCCTGGCTTTACTGTTGGCTGCGCTGTTCTTCGCACCTGCCGGCTACGGGCTGGCCCAGGGTATGAACGAGGAGACCCCAACTCCGACGGCTACCTCTGTCTCCAGCCCCCTACCCACGCCTACCGGTTCCGCATCCATACCTACTGCCACGCCCTCGGTGACTCCCATTCCAACATGGGGTATCCTCGGCTACCACACCGTGCAGTCGGGGGAGACGTTATTCTGCATTGGGCGAGCCTACGGAGTGGATCCCTACGCCATTGCCAGCCAAAATGGAATTCTCAGCCCTAACCTCATCCGCCCTGGGCAGAGGCTAGCGATCCCTAACGTACCGCGCCAGTTACCGCCTGGTCAGGTCTGCCCGCGCCAGTTCAATGGCGGCACGCCGATCCCTCCCAACTGCCGCTGGTATCACACCGTCGCCTGGGGCGATAACCTGTACCGCATCTCGTTACACTACGGGGTTAGTATGTGGGCCATCGCCGAGGTTAATCACATCCTCAACCTGAACTACATTCGCGCCGGGCAGGTGCTCTGCATCCCATAGCAGCGCGAAGTAGGCCCATATTCCAGGCCTCAGCCAGATGAAGACTGGGGCCTGAGTCATTCTTGTATCCTGCACCCTGCATCCTGCACCTTGCTTCTTGCATCCTCCCAACTGTGTGCTAAAATCCCGCCTATGCGGAACCCACAGCGTGTCCTCGTCCTTGTCGCTGCTCTCATCCTGGCCGCCTTCCCAGCCAGAGCCCAGGAGACTGACTCAGTCGTCACCTGGCAGACTCTGGTGAACGAGGCCCGCCTGGGCGAAGGGCTGGCTCCCTATGGTTTCTCCACCTTGCTGACCGCTGCGGCGCAGCGCCACGCCGATGACCTGGCAGCCCACCAAATCTGGTCCCACACCGGCTCCGACGGCTCTACACCCAGACAGCGCATTGCGGAGGCCGGCTACGCTGCCTGGACCTGGAATAGCGGGGAGTTGATCGCTAGCGAGAACTTCTGGGCCGGCTACGGCACAGTCGAGGATGCGATGGCTTTTTTCCTGGAGGATCCGCTACATCGCGACAACATCCTCGGCACCACCTATCGGGAGATCGGCATCGGCGTCGCCACCGACACCACCGGTCGTAGCTACTACGTACTCGACTTTAGTGTACGTCCCAATGTGCTGCCTGTCTTCATCAACGATGGAACTGCCAATACTGATAACCCACAAATCGCGATCCGATTGACTAACGAGGAGGCTCGTCCAGGCGGGGAGGGAGTGATCTTTATGGGCCGGGCGATTGAAATCCGCATCAGCAACGAACCGAATTTTAACGACCTGCCGTGGCAACCCTGGGAGCCGCTCGTCCCCTGGACTTTGGACACCCCGGGCGAGCACACCGTCTACGTCCAGTTGCGCGACGCTGCCGGCCGTACTGCCGCTTCGGCGGACACAATCTTCCTCGGTGAGGGAACACCCATCACACCGACACCCGCCCCACCCAGTCCTACTCCTGAACCGACCGCCACGCCCATTCCACCCAGCCCTACCCCCGAGCCCACCGCCACGCCCGAGCCCACTGCGACCCCCATTCCTGAGCCTACTGCCATACTCGCTCCCGCCGTCACTTCCACACCCGAACCGCTCCCAACCGTAAAACCGTCCCCTACTTCCTACTCGCTACCCTCTTCGCCCCCTGCCCCCAGCATTACGCCTTTCCCCACCTGGACACCGCTCCCGACGGCAGCGCTCCAGGAGGCCAGCAACGACACTGACACGCCCTTGGCCCTGCTCGCAGCGCTACAAGGGCTGGCCTTCGTCCTCGGTGTCTACCTGGCCTTGCGCCGAGGGCAAGAAACGTGATCCGGCACTAACTTTGAATCGCCTTCACGTTTTACGTTTCACGCATCACGTCTTCACAGGTATGTCCATGACATGGTATCTTTTCAATAATATGGGGCAAGACCTCCGAGGTTTATAGATTTGTGCCCTCCAGAAAGTGATTGGTGGCACGATGCTCGCTTTCCGAACCAAATACGCTGCCCAAACCTCGGAGGTCTAAAATGAGAAATTTCAGGTTTATCGGCATCTTCGACTCCGGCGTGGGGGGGCTGAGCGTGTGGCGTGAGATCGCCCGCCAACTCCCTCACGAAGACACGCTCTACCTGGCCGACCAGGCCCACGTGCCCTACGGCTTCCGCCGGATAGCCGAGGTGCGGGAGTTCTCCGAGAACATCACACGCTTGCTGCTGAACCAGGGCGCGAAGATCATCGTCGTCGCCTGCAACACCGCCTCCGCGGCCGCGCTGCATTACCTGCGACGCACCTTCCCCAACGTCCCCTTCGTGGGGATGGAGCCGGCCGTCAAGCCCGCCGTCGAGCGGACGTGCAATGGCGTCGTGGGAGTGATCGCCACCCAGGCCACTTTTCAGGGGGAACTTTTTGCCAGCCTGGTGGAGCGATACGCGGGCGACGTGCGCGTGCTCACCCAGGTCTGCCCGGGGCTCGTAGAGGCGGTGGAGGCCGGCGCGCTGGACACCCCCGAGACTGAGATGCTGTTGCGGGAGTGCCTGGCACCGCTAGTCGAGGCCGGGGTGGATCAACTGGTGCTTGGCTGCACCCACTACCCCTTCCTCCTGCCGGCCATCGAGCGGCTGGTGGGAACGAGCGTAACAGTGATTGATCCCGCCCCTGCTGTTGCCTGCCAGACGGGGCGCGTGCTGACCCAACGGAAGTTAGAGGCCGGCCGGAGCCGCGTGGGCCGTCACGTATTCTACACCAGCGGGGACGTGGCGGTTTTCGCCGCGATGATCAAGCGGCTGCTTGGAGAAGGCGTAGAAGCGCGGGCGGTTCGCTGGCGAGCAGGGCGGCTGGAGACGAGGACGTGAAACGTAAAACGTGAAGACGACTCAGTCGCCGTCTCATCACGTTTCACACATCACGTTTCACACATCACGTTTCACGCCGACTCAGATAATCGGTCGGGCTGCGGCGGTAATACTTTCTTCCAGTTTCTACGTGCGTTTACTCGTACTTCAGCGCGGCGATGGGGCTGAGGGACGCCGCCCGAACCGCCGGATAGATCCCCGAGACCACACCCACCAGCGCGGAGAACAAGAGCGCGAAAACGGGCAACCACAAAGGCGTGTGGATGATGGAGATTATCATATCCGAGGGCGTCGCGCCGCTCTGCACTGCCTGCGCCGCCAGGTAGGTGCCGGCGATGAGGTCTATCAACTTCCCCAGGCCCACCCCCAGGAGGACCCCTCCAACCCCACCCAGCAGTCCGATGCTCCCCGCCTCGGCCAGGAAAACGGACATCACGTCCCGGTTGGTCGCCCCCACCGCCTTCATCAGCCCAATCTCCCGCGTACGCTCATAGATCGCCATCGTCATCGTGT
>CAYPOY010000456.1:0-3656 GCA_964412395.1 uncultured Anaerolineales bacterium
GATCGCGGGAGCCGACGCACTGCAGGAACGCGATCTTCTTCGGCACCTGCCCGTCTGAGAGGCGCTGCACGTGGCCGAGTGTAGGGCCAGAGGCACTGAGGAGCCGCTCGAACTGAAGCGCGGTGACCACGTTGGGGAAACGGCCCCAGCCGTACTCCACCGACTGCTCGGCCTGGTATGCCTCGTAGCCGGGGGCCAGGATAATCGCGCCAACCTGGACGTCCTGCACCTGCTCCACCATGTCGTGGTTGATGGCGTCGGCCTGGCAGGCGTAGACGCAACTCAGACATTCGGAGCAGATGCCGCAGGCCAGGCAGCGGGCCGCCTCCGCCTGGGCCTGCTCGTCGGTGTAGCCTGCCACCACCTCCTCGAAGGTGGACAGCCTCTCCTCGACCGGGAGTTCGTCCATCGGCACGCGGGGCTGCACCTGCACCTCTCTCAGAGCCACGCGCTCCTCGATCTCCGCCCGCGTCAGTTCCACCACCGGCAGTTCGGGCTTGGGCGGCGGCTCCAGTTCCTCCCCTCGCAGGTAGCGATGAATGGACTCGGCGGCCCGATGGCCGGCGGCGACCGCTTCAATGACGAACGCCGTCCCGGTGGTGGCGTCGCCCGCCGCGAAGACGCCCGGCCGGGTGGCCGCCAGCGTGTTGGGATTGATCGCAATAGTCTGCTGGCGGGTGACGCCGACCCCCGCGCTCTCCGGGATGAAGGCCAGACCGGCCCGCTGTCCCACGGAGAAAATGACATTATCGCAGGGGACGAAGTGCTCCGACCCGGGGATCGGGACCGGTCGCCGCCGACCCGTCTCGTCGGGCAGACCTTGCTCGGTGCGCACACACTTCATACCCTCCATACGCCCGTTTCCATCCCCCATAACCTCCACAGGTGTGACCTGCCAATGCAGGACGACTCCTTCCTCCTCCGCGTGGCGCATCTCTTCCACGCCGGCCGTCGCCTCCTCGCGGGTGCGGCGGTAGTAAAGGTGTACCTCCGACCCCAGCCGCACGGCGGTGCGAGCCACATCCATCGCCACGTCCCCAGCCCCGACGACCGCCACCCGCTCCCCCAACTCCGGCACATTGCCCAGCCGCACGTCGCGCAGGAACGTGGTATTGATCAGCACCCCCTCCAGGTCCGCCCCAGGGATGGGCAGGCGGATGCCCTCGTGGGCACCTACGGCGATGAGCACGGCGTCGAACCCCTCGGTGAAGACGTCGTCCAGATTCTCGACCGTCGTGTTGAGACGCAGCTCCACCCCCAGATCTACGATGTCCTGCACCTCTCGGTCCACGATCCAGGACGGAAGGCGGTACTCGGGGACCCCCACACGCAGCATCCCGCCGGCCACCGGCAGCGCCTCGAAGACAGTGACCTCATATCCGAGTTGGCACAGATCCTGCGCAGTGGTGAGCCCACAGGGGCCCGCGCCGATGATGGCGACCCGCTCGTCGTACTTTCGCTCACAGGGCTCCAGTGGGACGCGGGGGTGAGCGTACACTTTGTCGGTGACGAAGCGCTTGAGGGCATGGATATTGATTGGGTCGTCGAGCTTGCCCCGGTTGCAGGCGTCCTCGCAGCGGTGGTTGCAGATGCGCCCGCAGATGCCAGGGAAGGGGTTGTCCTCTTTGATGACCCGCAGCGCGTCCTCGTAGCGGCCCTCGCGGATGAGGGCGATGTAGCCCTGAACGCGCTGACCGGCGGGGCAGGCGTCGCGGCAAGGAGCGATGCCCCGCTTCTCGATGGCGTAGGCATTGGGCACTGCCTGGGGATACAATTTGTAGGCTGCCCGCTGGACCGCCAGACCTTCGTCGAAGCGACCAGGTATAATCACCGGGCAGACGTCGGCGCAGTCGCCGCAGCCAGTGCACTTGTCCAGATCAATGTAACGGGGGCGAGTCCGCACCCGAACGGTGAAGTCCCCGGCCTTCCCGTGTATGCCAACGACATCGCTATCCACCAGCAGTTCGATGTTGCGGTGGCGGCCACAGTCCACCAGTTTGGGGCTGACGATGCACATGGCGCAGTCGTTGGTGGGGAACGTCTTGTCCAGTTGCGCCATGTGCCCGCCGATGGCCGACTTGTTTTCGACCAGGTAGACCTTGTAGCCGGCCTCGGCCAGGTCCAGCGACGCCTGTATGCCGGCGATGCCCCCGCCGACGACCATGGCCGCGCCGACGACATTTCCAGTTCCTGCACGATTGCTATCGCTCATTTCTGCTCACTCTCCCCCCCTCTTATCCCCCCATGGGGGGGGAGGAAGGGGGGGGACTTATCCACTTTCGCCAACAGCAGCACTGCTGCTCCTTACCCACAGGCAGGATAATTCACTTGCCATCCAGCGATTTGAATGGTACAATGCCCTACTGTAAACACCGGGAGATTGCCCTTGCGCCTCTCACACATCCAGGCGCTGGTTTGCCAACGCAGATTTCGTATCGCCGCCCATGCACTCACGGAAGCCAGCAAAGACGGCATTCGCACAAAGGACATCGTGCATGCTATCCTGACCGGAGAGGCCATCGAATCCTATCCTGAACGCGAGCGGCTGCTGATATTGGGTTATCGTCCTGAAGACAATATCTCCATCCACATTGTCTGTGACTACTCCGATCCCGACGAGGTGGTTGCTGTCACAGTATACATACCCAGTCGTAGTGAATGGATTGCCGACCGGATTCGCAAGCGATAGATGAATTATGCCTCCTATGTTATGCCGTGAATGCAAATCAGAAATGACCGAAGGAGTAACGAACGTCACCCTCTGGCGCGACGGAGTCTCTATCGAGATTCAAAATGTGCCAGCCCAAGTCTGCCCTATGTGCGGTGAAGCCTACATCCACATAGACGTGGCGGAAGAGCTAGACCGGCTGACCGATGCGATGATAGAACGCCGTCCGAGGCTGGAAGGGATCATCGGAGAGGCCATGCAGAGAATCCGGCATCCCTTGCGCGGCCTCAAAGTAGCCTGGTCGTAACCTCCCTCTCACCAATCGTCTCCTGTTGTTCTTAACGGGCTCGGCCCCAGCGCTCGCACCCGCTCCGTCATCTCTCGCACCGCGTTGGCGAACGTCATCCCCATCCCGCCGGAGGCGAAGTACATTTCCAGCCGCTCACCGCCCAACCCGACCTCATCCAGCAATTTCTTGGTATACTTCACCCGCGCCAGCCCGCGCACGTTCCCGCGCACGTGGTGGCAGTTTCCAATCGGGCATCCCACCACACAGACCCCATCAGCCCCCTGCTCGAACGCCTCCAGCAGATAGCGTGCATCTATCTTACCCGTACATGGCAACTTCACTAACTTGATGCTGGCCGGGTACCTGATGCGCAGCGCGCCAGCAGTATCAACAGCCATGTACGCGCAGTAGATGCACATAAAAACGGTGATCTCAGGCTCAAACCCGTTGCTTGCCGTATCCTGTTCAGTCATTGACACCCTTTACGTGAAACGTGATGCCTGATTTGTCAGTTGCTAACTGCTGACTGCTGACCGCTAACCGCTTCTTCCGCCCACGCTCCCAGCGGCAGCCCCATAATCTGCTCATCCCGATAGGAGACCAACTGAATCGCCTTGGCCGGGCACTCCGCTGTGCAGGTGCCGCACCCCGTACATAACGCCGGGTCAATGTATGCCGCCCCTTTGATCCCTCCCACCC
>CAYPOY010000457.1:0-3654 GCA_964412395.1 uncultured Anaerolineales bacterium
CCTGGCTGCTGGACAGAACATCTCTATGATACCAGGAGATCATAATGAGCACACGACAATTTCCTAAAGGCTTTCTCTGGGGCGCGGTCACTTCGGCCTACCAAATCGAAGGCGCTTGGAACGAGGACGGTAAGGGCGAAAGCATTTGGGATCGTTTCGTCCGCCGCCCGTACAGTGTTATAAGCGGAGACACCGGCGACGTGGCTTGCGATCACTACCATCGTATGCCCCAGGACGTGGCGTTGATGAAAGAGCTGAGTCTGCAAACCTACCGCTTTTCCATCTCCTGGCCGCGCGTATTGCCGCAGGGGCGCGGCGCGGTTAATGAGAAGGGGCTGGACTTTTATGATCGGCTGGTGGACAACCTGATGGCAGCCGACATCGTACCTAACGCTACCCTCTATCACTGGGATTATCCCCAAAGCCTTCAAGATGCCGGCGGCTGGCCCAACCGCGATAGTGTCGACTGGTTTGTGGATTACGCTCGTGTTGTTTTTGACCGGTTGGGCGACCGGGTGGCGCTGTGGTCTACCCACAACGAGCCGTGGGTGACCGCCTTCATTGGCTACGCCCTGGGGGTTCTGGCACCGGGTATTTGCGATTATTCGCAGGCCTACCAGACGGTGCATCACTTGCTGCTCGCCCATGGCAAGACGGTTCAACTCTTCCGCCAGGGCGGCTACCAGGGCGAAATCGGCATCGTCTTGAACCTGGGGCACTTTGAACCGGCCAGTGAGAGTCAAGCCGACCGCGAGGCTTGCCAACGAGCCTACGAGGAGAACGTAGCTCTGTTTATGGATCCACTCTTCAAGGGCCATTATCCGAAATCGTTGTTCGACTGGATCGGTCCCCACGCGCCGCGTGTGCACGAAGGTGATATGGAACTGATTAGCCAGCCCATTGATTTTTTGGGCGTGAATTACTATACGACCAATGCGGTCTCTTACTCCCTGCCGCATGGTTTGCTCAAGGCGAATGGAGCTCCTGTCTCCGCACCGGGGTGGGGCCAAACCGAGATGGGTTGGGGCATCAACCCGCCTGGCCTGACGGCGGTGCTGCTCAACATCAAGCAAAACTATGGCAATCCCAGGATGTACGTGACCGAGAACGGTTGTGCCCTCAAAGATGCACCCGACGAGAATAGCTTTGTGGCCGATTGGGGCCGTGTCGCTTTCTTACGGGCTCACCTTTTTGCGGTGCACGATGCCATCCAGGCCGGTGCCAACTTGCAGGGCTACTACGTCTGGAGCTTGATGGATAACTTTGAATGGGCGAGGGGCTACGGGCCACGCTTTGGCATCGTGCGGGTGGATTATGAGACGGGGAAGCGTACCCCCAAGCAAAGCGCGCGCTGGTACAGCCAAACTATCGCCCAGAACGGTGTCGGTGAGTAGACAGCACAAAGATGGATGGGCGTCAGGTGTTCAATTCCCGGGCCACGACCTTACGAACCAATAACACGGGCAAAACGATAGTGCCGGTCGGCGTCGGCGCTATCGGCGAGCGGGTGACCAGGGTGGCCACAGCACTGGGGATGCGGGTGCTGGGCGTGGAAGCGACGTAAGGAGGACAGCAGATGCAGTATCGTACATTTGGAAATCTGGATTGGGAGGTTTCTGCACTGGGATTCGGGTGTATGCGGCTCCCCACGAAGGGTGAGGACAACGCGAACATTGACGAGCCAGAAGCAACCCGCATGCTCCACTACGCCATAGATCACGGCGTGAACTACGTTGACACGGCGTATCCGTACCATGGCGGAAACAGCGAACTGTTCCTCGGTCGGGCGCTCGAGGGAGGATACCGTGCAAAGGTCAAGCTGGCGACAAAGTTGCCCTGCTGGCTGGTCGAGACATCTCAGGACTTTGACAAGTACCTCAACGAACAACTCCCAAAACTGCAGGCCGACCACGTCGACTTTTATCTCTTGCACGCGCTGAACGAGAAGAGCTGGCGCAAGGTGCACGACCTGGGCGTGCTCGAATGGGCCGAGGGAGCCATCGCCGACGGACGCATCGGCCACCTGGGGTTCTCGTTTCACGACAAGTATGAGGTCTTTCAGGAGATCGTGGATGCTTATGACGGCTGGACGTTCTGCCAGATCCAGTACAACTACATGGATGTAGAAAACCAGGCCGGTACCAGGGGGCTGAAATATGCGGCTTCGAGGGGACTGGCCGTCGTGATTATGGAGCCGATACTGGGTGGCAGGCTCGTGAACCCGCCTCAACCGATTCGGGACCTCTGGAACAGCGCTGCGAAGAAACGTACGCCAGCCGATTGGGCGTTGCAGTGGCTCTGGAATCAACCTGAGGTGTCGGTCGTCCTCAGCGGTATGAGCACAATGCAGCACGTCAAAGAAAACGTTGCCAGCGCCGGTGCATCAGGGATCAATATACTGAGTGAAGGAGAACTGGCGCTCGTCGCCCAGGTGCGCGCAGAGTACCGGGAACTTGGGCCCATTCCTTGCACAAAATGCGGGTACTGTATGCCCTGTCCGAACGGTGTCGATATCCCGCGCAACTTTGAGATCTATAACGAAGGCGTGATGTACGACAAACCCGATCACGCGCGCAAGACGTACAACTCAGGGCTACCTGAGAGTGAACGGGCCAGCGCGTGCATTCAGTGTCGCGAGTGTGAGGAACTGTGCCCACAGGGCATACCAATCAGTGAGTGGATGCCTCGCGTCCATGCGGTGCTCGGCGAGGGCCAACCCTACGACGCACGCCCCCAATCGCCACGGGACTTACTCTGGTGGCAACGCGGCGTGATCTACCAGATCTACCCGCGCAGCTTCAAAGACACGACGGGCAACGGCGTCGGTGACTTGCAGGGCATCATCGAAAAACTCGATTACCTGAATGACGGGACAGAAGCCTCTCTTGGTGTTGATGCCATCTGGCTAAGCCCTTTCTACCCCTCGCCCATGGCCGACTTTGGCTACGACGTGTCCGACTATTGCGACGTCCATCCCCTCTTCGGCGACCTGGCGACGTTTGACCGGCTGGTGGCCGAAGCCCACCGGCGGTCCATCAAGGTTATCATTGATTACGTCCCCAACCATTCCTCGGACCAGCATCCCTGGTTCATCGAATCCCGCAGCAGCCGGGACAATCCAAAGCGGGATTGGTACATCTGGCGGGATCCCAAGCCCGACGGCTCACCGCCCAATAACTGGGGTAGTTACTTTGGCGGTCCGGCGTGGACGCTTGACGAGACGACGGGCCAGTACTACCTTCACCAGTTCGTGAAGGAGCAACCCGAACTCAACTGGCGCAACCCGGAGGTGCGCGCGGCGATGATGGACGTGCTCCGCTTCTGGCTGGAGCGGGATGTGGACGGCTTCCGCATGGACGTGGTCGGCCTGCTCATCAAGGACGCCGAACTGCGCGACAACCCACCGAACCCGGACGCCGACCCGAACTTGCCGCCCAACGACCTCGCTGGCCGGCAGTTGCAAATCTACAACCAGGATCAGGACGAGGTTCACGAGATCATCCGCGACTTTCGCCGTCTGCTCGACGAGTACGAGGATCGGTGTGGCATCGGTGAAATATGGTTTGAACTGCCGCGCTGGATCAAATATTACGGCGATGGTTCGGCAGGCTCACCAGGCGACGGCCTGCATCTGCCGTTCAACTTTCGCCTGAT
>CAYPOY010000458.1:0-3648 GCA_964412395.1 uncultured Anaerolineales bacterium
CTGCTCCTGGTGGGGCGCTATCAGGCCTTCATCGAGCAGGCCATCAAGCGGATGGATATCCGCCGGGGGGACGCGATCCTGGACCTGGGATCTGGCACTGGGCGCAACATTTGCGTGATGTTGAAGGTTCTGGGCCCCACCGGACGGGTCGTCGGGGTGGACATCGGCCAGGAGATGCTCAGGCAGGCCCGGCAGCGCTGCCGTGCCTATCCCCAGGTAACTTTTCTGAACCGGCGCATCGAAGAACCGCTTCCTTTCCACGAGGAGTTCGACAAGGCGTTCATCTGTTTCACCCTGCATGGCTTCGAGGACGAGGACAAGGGGCGGGTGATCGCCAACGCATATCGAGCTTTGAGGCCGGGTGGCACTTTTTGGATCCTGGACTATAATGAATTTGACCTGGACCGCCAGTGGTTTCCCTTTCGTTGGGCCTTCCGGCGTTTCGAATGCGAGCTGGCCAGCGAGTTCTTGTCCCTGGATTTGAAGGCGATGCTGGCCCGCCATGGATTCGGCAGCTTCGTGACGCATCTATTTCTGCGGGACTATGTGCGGTTGCTGAGGGCGGAGAAGTTGGAGGTAGGGGTGAGAAATGAGTAACGAGCGGATCAAGGAGCTGGAAAAGCAGAAGGTCATCATCATTGGAAGCGGGCCGGCAGGCCTCACAGCGGGGATCTACGCCGGTCGGGCTCAACTGGAGCCACTTCTGATCGCTGGCAATCTTTTGGGTGGGCAGCCCACCCTGACCCATGTTGTGGAGAACTACTCAGGCTTCCCTGAACCCATCTCCGGGCAGGAATTGGCTCAGCTCATGCAACGCCAGGCGGAGCGCTTCGGCGCCCGCATCCTGCAGGATGAGGTCGTGGGAGTTGATCTGTCCAACCGCTCCCTTAAAGTGCAAACTTGGGGGGAATCCTATCAGGCCCAGGCCCTGATCATCGCCACCGGCGTGAGCCCTCAAAAGCTGGGGGTTCCGGGCGAGGAGGAGTTTGCCGGACGGGGCGTCTCCTACTGCGCCGTCTGCGATGGATTCTTCTATCAAAATAGCCGGGTGGCGGTGGTGGGGGGTGGCGATTCGGCGATCAAGGAGGCGATCTTCCTCACCCGCTTCGCCGAGCGGGTGACCGTGATCCACCGTCGTGACCGCCTGCGGGCCACCCAGGTCCTACAACAGCGTGCTTTCGCCAATGAAGGAATTGAATTTCTCTGGGATTCGGTGGCTCGGGAGATCGTGGGCCAGCAGGCCGTGACGGGAGTGCGGGTGGAAAACGTGAAGAACGGCGAGTTCTCGCTGGTGCCCGTGGACGGAATCTTTATCTACGTCGACTCCACCCCTAACACCAGATTTCTCAAGGGGGAGTTGGAATTGGATGAACAAGGCTACATTGTGGCAGATGAGCGGGGCCATACCAGTCGGCGTGGGGTGTTCGCCGCTGGCGATGTGCGAAAGGGGGTGCTGAGGCAGGTGGCGACGGCGGTGGGGTCGGGGGCGGTAGCGGCTATGGGGGCGGAGGAGTACATAGCGGAACTGGAGGGACGGAGCTATCCCCCTCGGAATGGGTGAAGCAGCCCTTGGCAAGGGGGCAAAGGAATCACGTGGCGTAATTGAGAAGGGAGGTGATAACCGAAGTGTCTTGAAGAAGAAGGATGGATAAGCAGCCCTGGTTGAAGATAAAACGATACTCCGTACCATAGACAAGGAGGCAAGTTGCTGTGGAAATCGATGTGTGGAAAGCGCAGCTCGAGAGAGAGCGTAGGGAGAAGGATAGGTTCTTCGCAGGGCACCGGCAATCGCCGATTCCTCCCGAAGAGCGCGCTGAGTTTAGGGAACTCGACTATTACCCTCCCGACCCGGACTGCAGATTCGAGATTAAGCTTCACGAGCACAAGGACAAGAAGAGGGTGAGGATGGCATACACAAGGGGCGAGGAGCGGGATTTTGTCCGATGGGGCGAATTCCGATTCAGCATCGGCGGCGAGCAGTGTGTGCTCCAGGTTTACAGAAGCGATGCTGAGGAGGAGCAACTGTTCATTCCCTTCAGGGATGCAACGTCTGGCCAGGAAACATACGGCGCAGGGCGGTACCTGGATCTCGACTCTGCGAGGAATCGCACCGCCGATGGGAAATGGATTCTCGACCTCAATAGGGCGTACAATCCATGGTGCGTGTACAGTGAAGATTACACTTGCCCTTTTGTACCCCCAGAGAACTGGCTGAAGGTATCCATATACGCTGGTGAGAAGAACTATCCCCTGAAGAAATAGCGCACGGATAATCTTCCACTTCTATTCTTTGCGCATTACCCGTGGAGGATAAGAGATGACTGAGCATGCTGCTAGAGAGATGAACACGGAACTTTTGTTTCAACCGCTGACTATAGCGAGCCTGAAGTTACCCAATCGCGTGCTGATGACGACCGTCAAACTGGGCTATGGCACCTATGGCACCCCACAGGGCGAGGTGACGGAGCGCCACATTGCCTTCTACGTGCGGCGGGCGGAGGGTGACGTGGGCCTCATCACCACCGAGCCGCTCTACATCCACCCCAACGGGCGGGAACTTCCCACCCAGTTGGGCATCCACGACGACCACCTGCTGGACGGCCTGCGCCGCCTCACCGACGCCGTTCACGCCGCCGGCGGGCTTATCATGGCGCACATCAACCACGCCGGGCGGGTCGCCAACCCCAAGCTGATGCCGGAGGGTGAGCGTGTCTCCGCCTCCGCTGTCCTCTGCCCGGCCAACCAGGTCCTCCCCCGCGCGCTGACCCGGGAGGAAATCCCCACCTACGTTCACTACTTTGCCCAGGCCGCCCGTCGCGTCCGCGAAGCGGGATTCGACGCTATTGAGGTGCCCTTCAGCCACGGTTACCTGATCCACCAGTTTCTCTCCCCCCATACCAACCGCCGCGACGACGAATACGGTGGCTCATTCGAGAACCGGCTGCGCTTCGGGCGCGAGGTCATTGCCGCCGTGCGCGAGGCTGTGGGAGATGACTTCCCCATCGTCGTGCGTATGAACGCGCAGGATTACGTGGAGGGCGGCCTGACCATCGAGGACGCAGAGGTGCTCGTTCCTCTCCTGGAAGTGATGGGAGTGGACGCTCTCAGTATCACCTCCGGCACGATGTGCGAATCGGTGCCCTATTGCCTCTATCCCACCGGCACGCCCAAGGCCCACTTGCTGCCGATGTCCGCTCGCATCCGCCAGCGCGTCTCTATTCCGGTGGCGGTGGCCGGGCGCATCCGCACCCCCGATGTGGCCGGCGAAGCGCTGGCCCTGGGACAGGCCGACTGGATCGGGCTGGGGCGTCCCTTTCTGGCCGACCCCGACTGGGTACGCAAGACAGAGGCCGGCGACGAGGTGGCTATCCTGCGCTGTGCGGCCTGTCACCAGGGTTGCCTGGCCGAACTGCGCAAGGGGCACGGCACATCGTGTATGTTCAACCCACTCACCGGACGCGAGGCTGAGGTTCAGATCACGCCGGTCGAACTTCCGCGCCAGGTGATGGTGGTCGGCGGTGGGCCGGGAGGGATGGAGGCGGCCATCATCGCCGCCCGGCGGGGCCACCACGTCACCCTGTACGAAAAGGACAACCGGCTGGGCGGGCGTTTCCGCGAGGCGGTACAGGTGCCGTACAAAGAGGAGTT
>CAYPOY010000459.1:0-3640 GCA_964412395.1 uncultured Anaerolineales bacterium
CGTCACGAAAGGCATCGCCACGCGCAACGAAGTCACGAATAGACTGAAGGTTCATGATATAATCCCCTCCCCCTTAACCAAACAGTACCGTCTCGAACAAAACACCCGCCCAACCTTGACGGCGGGCAGCTCCTTTTCTCTCGATTCTCGCTCATCCACAACGCCACGCGACTGTGCTCGATCCGCTCATTGGCGCTCAGGACCTGCTCCGCCACCTAGCCCAGTACCTCGGCGCCGATGGCCCGTCGCCGGGGTCTCGCTACACTCCGTACAATGCCGCTACCCGCTCGTCAATCTCCTGCTCCAGTTCCGCAATGCGAGTGGCAGCCTCCGGCGGCAGCGGGTAGGCGTGCTGCTCGAACGCGGGAGCTTTGGAGCACGAAATTCGCGAAAGGACTCGAAAGGCACGAAAGGACGGGCTCTCTTTCGCGTCTTTCGCAGATTTCGCGTCGTTCGTGATCCAAACACCTCACCTACCTCAAACTCCGCGCCTTTTTCAGCCGCGCCTCCACCAGGTTGACCACGGCCTCGTAGACTGCGTCGCGCTCGCCTTGTGTCAGTCCCAGCACATCGAAGATGATGTCGTCCAGGGCGCGGCGGTCGGGCTGTACTACAGTGTCCCAAATGTCTTGGATTGGCTGATCTAGCAGTCTTTGTCCCGCAGATCTTAGGTTCTGTTTAGTATCCTCGTTGACTACATCAATATCCAGAACCTTCAATGCGTTTGCCACACGAACGCCAATGCCTGATGCTCCTGCACCTGGTTTTCTGCTTGACAGTTCAAAGTACAAAAAGGTGAATGAGAAATTTAACAGAGCCCATAGCAGCTCATGGTCAATTCTCTCTCCAACATATCCATAGAAGTTCTTGTTCAGCGCGCTATTCTCAGCATTCCACACAAAGAAGTAGCGCGAGTAAATGATCTCTGATACTGCAATACGATCCTTTGGAACATCGCCCAATGAGTACCAGTACTTCTTTCCTCTGAAAAACGGCCTTCTTGATATGCCCTGTTCTTCACTCCATCGGATGTATTCGATAGCCAAAGGATCACCACACTTTGGTGGAACCGAAAGCAAACGATATGGTGACTTGGAGCCGTAGAAAGACGTATTATTGCACTCACTGGAGGTACGCAACACAGTAGTAGTGAACTCTTCGGGCAGGATGATTTGTCGTTCCTGGTTGTTCAACTTGACTTGGTATGTGTCAACACCAACCCTTTGAAGGAAAAAGAAGCTATTTGCCCCAGTTGTCACTCCTAGTCTGGCCTGTGCCCAGATGGTCATTGGTTTCATCAAGGAGTGTTCCCAAATTGCATGGAAAATCTCTGGTGCTCTAAGATACCTTCCACCCCACTTGCCGCCAATGTACCGTTTCTTCTGTGAGCTCATGCCATTATCAAGCAACTTGGCTTGGGATAGGGGGAAGACACGGTACTCTGGAGTGGTGCGGCGAGTAGTAGCTTCTTCCACTTCTTCCCATATCACCGGACTGAGAATCTGATCGAAAGGTACTTTCAACATTACAAAGCGCGTCATGTGTTCCAGGCTGGCCGAGCGCGGCGTTTTGGCATCTTGTGCTGGCCCTAGCAGGACAATGACCGTGTTCACGTCTGCACTAGCGAAAGAGCGGCGGACCTGATTGTCTATGACAAGCTTTAGTTGTCCCTGTGTCAGCAAGAACTTCTGTAAGTCCTTGCCGTAGCCCACGTCAAGCCATGAATTGGACGTGATGAAACAGAAAGCACCCGCATCATTCAATAACGACAGAGCATGGAAGTAGAAGTAGATGTAGAGATCACTCATAGCACTGATGCTGTGGACTTTCCCTCGTGCTGATGGGATATATCCGAAGTACCCAGGGAAAGCGGAGTAGACAGATAATGCCAGCTTCTCGCGATATGTCTTGCGTGCCTCAGCGGTTGTATTTTGCGGGCCACGAGGGTCCCGAATCCTGTGTCGTTCAACATAGGGTGGATTACCCACGACGATATCAAAGCCGCCACTTTTTTCCTCAAACACCTCGACAAAGGCGATGTCCCACACAAAAGGCACGCTCTTGGCCGTTTTGAGGGCCTGGCGGGCGCGGGCCACCTGCTCGCGTTCGGTTTGCAACCGGTCGCGCTCCTGCTCCAGGGTTATCCGATCAAGACCTATCTGGGTGGTCTGCACCTCACCGAAGAGGTTGACCTGGGGGCGCAGGGCGTTGGTGATCTCTTTCAACCGCTCTTCTATGGCTTTGGCGCGGGCGTCCAGAATGTCGCGGAACAGTTGCAGTTCGGCACCCTGCAATGATTCTGCGCTGCGGTACTTGCACCCCGGGTCGTTGTTGTAGAACTTTAATTTCTCGCCCTTCAGCCGGGTGATGCGACCTTTCAGCGTGGGCGGGATCAGGCGGCTGCCCTGGCGCAAGGCCAGGTTGATGCCACCCACCTCCTGTACCAGACTGTCGCCAGGGCGCACCTTGAAGGAGAGGTTGGGCAGCAGGGGACGGAACTTTAGTTCGGCCGGCGCCAATTCGGTCTCGATGACCAGTTGCAGCCACAGGCGCAGTTCGGCCACGTGAACGGCCCAGTCCATCACGTCTACCCCGTAGAGACTGGCGCCGATGATGCGCTTCCGGCGCTCGTAGGAAGTCTCCTCGTGGCCCAGTTGGCGGTCGGCGCGAGCCAGCAGGTCGTCCAGAACCTGGAGCATGCCAACCAGGAAAGAGCCGGAACCGCAGGCCGGATCTGCAACCGTCACGTTGCGCAACAGTTCGCTCACTTGCGGCCAAAGGTCGTGGTCGGCCAGGGCGGTATCGGCCTGCGCCTTGTCCTCCTCCTCAAAGGCAAAAACGGCCTCGTACAGCAACGATTTGTGTTCGACACCCAGGTGGTTGGTCAGCCAGTCCACCAGCGCCAGGCGGCACATCAGGTCAATCTCCACCCGCGATGTGTAAAAGATGCCCGCTTCGCCCCGCTCGTCGGCCTCCTCGGACACGTTGACCAGGCTTTCGTAGACCTTGCCGATCATCTCCGGGTCTACTGCCACCTCAATGTCGAACGGCGTGGACTCGGTGATGGTAAAGTTGTAACGCTCCAGGAAGCCCGGCGTGCGGCCATCGAGCCGGTCGAACAACATCTCGAACACAGCATCGGGGATGAGCACGTGATGCGCTTTGTCCAAATCGTTGCGGGTAAACAAACCACCGTTCAGGTAGGGTGCCATCGCCAGACCGTCGCGTATCGGCTCTGGGAAGCGTCTTTGATAGTCGGCCCGTCCTGCCTGGAACTTGTTGTTGAAGGCTTCAAAGAATAACACCGTGAGCCATTCGGTCAGGAAGGTATCTTTCGGTTGGCCGCCAGACTTGTAGGCCTGCCAGAAAGTGGCCACAAACTCCGGATCGCCGCCAAGCCAGCCCTTGCGCTGGACGAAATAGAGAAACATCAGGCGGTTCAGAAGTTGCAATGCATAGTCATGGGCCCAATGCAAGTCTTTCGTCGCCTGGTACAATTCCTGTCGCAGGCGATTGAAGGCACGCTGGTAGTTGGAGAAGAATCCCTTTGTTACCGCCTCTACGTCAAAGGCAGCGTTCAGTTTAGGGTCTCCTTGAATTGTTGGGAAACTTGACAAAAATGCACCTCCCAGGCAAAGTA
>CAYPOY010000460.1:0-3599 GCA_964412395.1 uncultured Anaerolineales bacterium
TAGCGGTCACGCGCCGCTCGCTGGTGGTCAGTTCAATGGGATTGCGCACACTCAGGCCCTGGAGGGTAACGTCGAGTGCGGACAGGTCCTCGCCGATGGGGAGCTGGCACACGCGGGCGACCATCGCCCCGGCCGTCGGAGCAGGAAGGGTTGGATCGCTCTGAAGCAAGAGGGTCAGCCAGCGCGTGGCAGCCTCGTCGAAGCCGTGGGCCTCGGCCTCGGCTTTGACGGCATCCTCCAATTGTGGTGGTATGGTCGGTGTTGTGTCCATTTCGTCGAAAGGCAAGAAACAAAAAAGAGACCCCGAAGGAATGACCTTCAGGGCCTCTTGGTCGCTGCTGTTGCCACTGGCCCTCTGGGGGCTCTGGGCGGGGGGCCTCTAGGAAACCGGAACTTGTCCGTCCGGGTGGCCGTCTGGCGGCTCTACGTTGGAACGTGCGTCTTGAATTCTGCAAGATGGGAAGTTGAAGGTGATAACTTCACAGGGGAATTGTAGCACATTTTGCCGCCCGGTTCAAGGGGCTATTGTCCTTTGTTGGATGGGACACTTGCCCCACGTTGTCAGACATTTGTCCTTTGGTGACCAGAGTTGCGCCATTCCGAGTGCCCAAATCAACAGCTTGACGCTCACGGCGTTGTCTGAGTTCGCCAAAGTTTCGGCGCTGAGTGCCTCCTGCGGGAACGGGGCCTTGATGGCTTGCATCTGATCTTGGTTCAACATCTCAGCACCTTCTGTGCATTGTGACCAGGTGTGGACACAGTGTCCACGTTGGCAACCTGGTCTGTTATCAAAGAAGAAGCCCCCGAAGGGGCGTCTCTTGATGGCTAGACGAGGCCAACGTACACGATCTCCCGTCACAGTCTCTACACGCCGGACCAGAAGAACCCGGTGAAGAGAGCGCGCAGCGGCACCACCTCGTGGTAGCCGCCGTGCGGCTCAAGAACGAGCTTCATCGTGCACCTCCCGATACATGTGACCAGGGACAGGGGCGCTGGCCCAGTGGCCCCGCTGTCCACTCTGGTAATTCGTCGAGAAAAGAGAGCCCGCGAAGGGGTTTTCTTTCCACGCCGGCCACGGTCTTGTTGAGGTGCTTCTCCCCGACGGCCACACCGGTCCGGGGGATACGGTGTCGAGGACACCGGTCTTACGCCGAAGCGGGGATGTATTCCTTCTCCGCCGATGCCAGTGCCTGGGCCTCACCGGTCCGAGCGCGGCGGACCGTTGTGTACTTGACGGTCGGGCGCTCGCGCACGGCCAGAGCGGCCATCCGGCAATTCGTGTGGTCGGAGTTGAAGACCACGTAGCGCTTGCTGTCGAGGGTGGACTTGACCTCGACAACGAAGTCACCTTCAACGACCATTGCTGTTATAGGCCAGATTCTCTGACCGAAATAGGGCCAACCTTGGCCAAATAGAATAGTTGGGCCTCGAGAGAGGGCAGGGAACAGAATGTGACGCGCTGATTTAGCCAGCCCTTCAATTATCTTTCACAACTATGGGTAAGTAGAGCGAGAATGGAACTGTGAAGGCATTGGGCAAGGTTGCTATTTGCCCATCCGGATTACGCAAGGTCAAGGTGTATGTACCTGGGGCTAACAGTGGTGGGACAGTAGCTGTTAGTGTGGACGATGACAAATAATGCACGTCTAGCGCCGCGATGCCAAAGTTCAACCAGGGTGTTGGCAGGAAGTTTGTTCCGGTCACAACAATCCTGGTCTCGGCACTGTTAGTAGTTGATGACGGAAAAACAGCCAACAGTACAGGTGCCGGATTAATCGGCTGAGCACGTAGGCTGAAAAGGCCAGGCTCGTCTGTGGTTGCCATCACTTGATTGGCTGATATGTCCAAAGCGGTCGTCAGTGGAATCCAGCTAGCACTCGCCTCTTCCCACTGGTGGAGACTCAGTGTGGTCTCGTTGACGTAGGTCAAGTCGGAATCCGTATAGGTGACGGTAATGATGACAGGTGTGGCAAAGGTTGTCAGCGGAACACCATCAGCGTAGACAGCACTCAACTGGAAAGTACAGTCTGTAGCGATGGTACTGGCGGTAGCTGTTAACCAGCCAAGACTTGCACCCGTCCCGCCAGAGTGGCCGGCACTAGGTTCTGGGACAAGCATCAGGGCCACAAGAGCGGGATTGCTGACAGCGTTTCCGGATGTACTCACGGAAACGTTGCCGGTGGTCAAGAAGCGTTCTGTACCGGGCCAGAGGTCAGTTTGGGCTGGTGGACTAAACCCCCACAGCCAAGTGCTTAGGGCTCCTTTGTGCTGTTGGCCCTTAGCATCGGTGAAAGTAAGTGTCCAAGGGTCTGTCTTCGTCGGATCAAAACCGTAAGGATCCACTGTCTCGTCGATTTCGAAAACACCGTCGCTGTCACAGTCGTAATAGACACCAAAGTGAAGATGCGGACCCCTACTGCAACGGGGCGCACCACTGTTACCTATACTACCAATACGCTCCCCAGCGTCAACGTGGCCTGAGCGTCTCCAGTGAGCGTCATTTCGCAAGTGCCAATAGACGGTCTGGTATCGTCCGTGGTTGATTTTGACATAGTGGGAACCACAGAAATCTGTCCCTGAACTAACCTCGCCTGCGGCCGCAGCTAGAACGGGTGTACCCTCTGGCAGATTGTAACTGAAGTCATGGCCATTATGGCCGCTGTAGCAGCTGTAACCACCCACGCACTGATAAAGTGTGCCAGATCTTCTATTGCCGATGAATGGGAGAATAGTGCTGCCAGTGTCAGAACCCTGTGGCTCTGAACCGCCGATGGCAGTAGGTAGCAGCGGATATTCGTGGTCAAAGAATGAGTATATGCGGTCGAGGCCGTCTTCGTTAGAAGCGTGTGGGAAGGGCAGATCTAGCAACGGGGCCACTAAAGCCACGTTAACGAGGATCTCACCGCCATTGTTGAAGTTGGTTCCTGGCGCGTCCATCGCGCCCAAGAATAGCCTTGTGGCACCCTGTGGCACCGTGAAGTACTGGTATTCGCCGGTTGAACGACGACCGTCGCCAATGAAGAAGACCTGTTGCAGCCGAGGCGCCAAAGTGGCAAAATCGCGCTGAGCAGCATCTTGAAAATCTAGACTCTCTGGTTGCAGGCTGGGGTCGGGCGCGTGCGGTTCTAGAAAGGCGCCCACCAGGCTGCTTAAAGGCGCGTTGATCCCACTCAAGCCGAAGTGCCCCTCAGCATACCAGATGTCTACATCACCGTCCGGCGGATAGAATGGTTGTCCTGGATGATGGTTAACTCCACCTTGAACAGTAAAAGTCAGAATACTTCCTGACCATACTGCCTGAGTGCTTTCAACTGGCGAATTGGCTGGGGCGACATCTGGCGGCCAGGAAGGATTGTAGGACTGCAGCTCAGTGCCGTCCGGTTGTCCCGCCAGCCAAATATCGGCGGTTCCAGGGACCACAGCAGCTACATGGGGAACGGTTGCACTTGTCCTTTCCACGGTTCCAACGGCAGTTGACTGCCCATCATCTCTGATCCAGCCATAATTGAGCGTATCCATATCACTCTCTACCAGTTCGAGTGTATGTAGTGAACCCCTAGAATTGGACACCCGGCAAAGTTAATGTAGAATAAGTCCAA
>CAYPOY010000461.1:0-3594 GCA_964412395.1 uncultured Anaerolineales bacterium
TGAAACACTACTCCATCCGCACCGAGGAAGCCTACGTCAACTGGATCAAGCGCTATATCCTGTTCCACAATAAACGACACCCGAACGAGATGGGGCGTGCCGAAATCGAGGCCTTCCTCACCCATCTGGCCGTGAACAAACACGTCGCCGCCTCAACGCAAAATCAGGCCCTCAGCGCCCTGCTGTTCCTATACCGTGAGGTGCTGAGAAAAGACCCGGACTTTCCAATTGACTCAGTCCGCGCCAAAAGACCAAGACGGCTGCCCACCGTTGTCACTCCACTCCGGGAACACCTGCAACGCGTCAAAATGCTCCATCAAGAAGACCGGACCAAAGGCTATGGAGCCGTCTACTTGCCCTATGCTCTGGAAAGAAAATACCCCAATGCCAACCGCGAGTGGTGCTGGCAGTACGTCTTTCCTGCCAAACGCATCTCCAAAGACCCCCGCACCGAAGCGATGCGTCGCCACCACGTCAGCGAAAGCAGCCTCCAGAAAGCCGTCAGAAAAGCAGCTGCCAAAGGTTCCATACAGACTGATGTGGTCTCCTCATGTTTCCCAGCGGCAGTCGTGACTCACCCCTACGCCGGGCACAATCTGCGTATCGCCGTCAACGTACAGCGCATATAAAAGACCCAGCAGGTTGTTGTGTCTGTCGTAAAACTCCCGGCGCAAATCCAGGAAAATCTGGCCCAACGAGCCGCCAGCTAGAAAACGGTCGAAGAAACGCCTGGCCCATTCGGCCGCGAACAGCGCAGGCGTCTCACACTCAGTGCCGATGACACCGCGCGCCCCCTTGGTCATAAAGTAGGGCACAAAGCCATCGTAGAACAACGGCGAGAGTTCTGCCGACTCACAAGCATTGATGAACACCAACGGCGCACCCGGCAAGACTCTTTTGAGCGGCGCATCTATGTACAGATCCCCTAGAGTCAGGCGTCCATTACCGCTCAGCACCAGGGTTGAAGTGTCCGGGCCGCCACCCTCGGCCAGTGACTGAGAAACGGCGTGACAGTAAAAGTAGAGAATCTGGTCGGAGGTGGAGGTATCGGCCAGTGCTTGCGTCACCTCGTCCCTGGTCTCGCGCACGATCACCTGCGCGCCCCCGCTCTGGCTGATCTTCTCCCAGTAATGCCGCTGGTTGGCAATAAGCGGCAGCCCCATCTGCCGATCTATATCGGCGTTGACGTTGAGACTGACGGTCAGGCCAGGGAGGCTGTCAATCGTGCCCTCAATCACTTGCATACTGGGCTGGAGCGGGATATGCTCGATGGTGTGTTTGAGGCCCAGGAACATCTCCGGGTTGACGTTGTCCGGATCATATTCGTCGGCCATGTACAGGATACCCCAGGGCAGCGTAAACTGCTGAGAGAAAATCTGAATCTTGAGCCGCCCCTTCTGGGACATCTCGCGCAGCCTGTCACCCAGGAGGTTGGCCTGCGCGTCGGCGGCCGGGCCATAGAAAATGCGCTGGTAGAGCCGGAACCCTTCTTTGGCCAACCGCTGCAACGCATATTGGTTGACCTCCGGCGGGATGTCTATCCCCGCCTGGTAGATGCGGGTCTTGTTGGGACCAACCTGCAGGTGAACGATTTTCAGCAGTTCCTGGCGCACCTGGGCGATCATCTGGTCGAGTTGCGGCAATGTGATGGGCAGGGTAGCCATCGCACCCACCGCACCGGACATGATGACCTGGAAACCCGCGCCGGTCTTCAGGATCGCCAGGCTCACGTCCCGTGGCCAGACGGTAAAGGCAGCATCCACCGGACGGCCCAACGTCTCGGCAGCAAGCACGCCAGCCTGGTCAGGAGCCCCGGTGTGGAGCCTGAGCGTGATGAGCTGGATAAAGTTGCCGTCTTTCAAAAAGACCGCGTTGATCACGCCCTCGCCCTCGTGCTTCGGCTCAATGTCAAAGCGGGCCTTGCCCTTGGACTTGCCGGTGCGCGGCACCCGAAGTGTCTGCGGATCGGTGTAAATCTCAAAGTCGTCACTTTCGAGTTGGACGGTCAGCTCCACCAGTTGCTCGTCGGGCTTGAACCGGTAGCGAAACGCGGCCTCCGTCGCCAACGATGTGGTACGCACCTCGGTGTCCACGTCAAAGGCCAACGTATAGACCTCGCCCATCCGCAGCGGATCAGCAGGGTCGTGATCCTGAATCTCGGCGTTGATCCAACGCTTCTCCGGTTCGGGCTCAACCGGAGGGGATGGTTCCTCCATCGTTCTTTCAGCGCGCATCACGCCGGGCCCCTTCGCTACCGCGCCAACGTGCACCTCTTCAGATAACTCCAGGGGTTGACTCAGCCAATCCAGGTCCACCTCTGGCAACATAACGCGCGCCCCCCCAGCCACAAGGCCTGTTACCCGACCATTCACCAGCACTACCAGGCGTTTACCAGGTATCCTTTTGGCCAAATTGAAGGCATCCCTCCAGTCCATGCTGGTCTGTTCGACCGCGTCCACGGCCCGGGGAGCGAGTAGGTCGGGCACATCACCCAGGGCAGCGTCCAGCATCCCTGGCAGCAGTATCTCGCTGCTTTTTTGCAACGCCTCTATAACTTCACTCAACCACAAGACGACGTACTGACCATTGGCAAGTCTGACGATAATGTGGGTCCACTTGCTCTCTGTTGCAGCGACCTGATCCCGCACTTGCCGCACCGTCGTCCGCTCATCCACCTCGATGAAATTGCGCCCAAGTTTGCTTTCGGGAATGGACATAGCCACCTCCTGGTAGGACAGACAAGTTCTCGAAAACCGGTGGTCGCGCCACCGTCGGGCACTGCGTTGGGGTATCCACCGCCCGCATATAGTATACCATCATTCGACAAAGAAATGCAACTGATCCGCTGATGGGCAAAGGTCTCCCGAAGACGGTAGGGGCAAGGCTTGTCCTTGCCCGACCGAGCCCATTTGACCCAACTCAAACACCCCACTCCTGATTGACTGATAAAACTCCTGGCAAGAGTAGGACAAGATGCCATCTTGCCCCACAGCAAAGGTTTGTCAGTCAACCAGCACCGCACTCAGTAGACAAAATCTCAACACTGGTCTATAATCAACCCAAACACCCTCTGAGAGCGAAGCGCCCTTCACCCCCCGTCGTAGGGAACCAAGGAGGACAAACAATGTCTGAGAACGTCTACCGTAAACTGGCTCGGCGGCTGGATGCCATTCCCAACGGCTTCCCCGCCACTGAGAGCGGCGTGGAACTGCGGCTGCTAGCAAAGATCTTCACGCCGGAGGAGGCGGCGCTGGCTGCCGTCATGCGCCTGACCCGCGAGCCGCCCGCCGACATCGCCGCCCGCGCCGGCGTGGACCCCGACGCAGCCCACCGCACGCTCAAGGGGATGGCCCGCAAGGGACTGATCCGCACCAAAAAGGGTGAGGGCCAACTCATCTTCGGTCTGGTGCCCTTCGTCGTCGGCCTCTACGAGGAACAGTTGCCCCGAATGGACGCGGAACTGGCGGCGCTGTTCGAGCAGTACTACCAGGAGACACAGGGTGGCGGCATCACCCGCGATGCGCCCGCCGTCCACCGCGTCATCCCCGTCGAGGAGGCGATCCCCTTCGACCTGGAGATCTTCCCCTACGAGAG
>CAYPOY010000462.1:0-3592 GCA_964412395.1 uncultured Anaerolineales bacterium
CAATATACCACAGATCGGCAAGTTTGTCAAGAGGTCGTGACAGCAATACAATACCGCCCCAACCGTGGTGGGCCGGGGCGGTCGGGTCGTCAGCAGTCACGCGGGAGCTTGCGCGGGCGATCGGGGCGGGGTAGAGTCCAGTTCAAAGGGTAGGGTGTATGTCAGTTTGAGTAACGGGGTCCACAAAGGCCAGAATTTCCTTTTCTAATTCTAACGGATTCTGTGGTTGACGTCGGCAAGGCCCATTTGGAGACCAAGAAACCCGTTTTCTAATGATTTCGCAGGTAAAATCTATGCAAGTGCAGGCTTTTTGGGCAGGATCCAGGGCTATTCCAGCCAAGAAAACGGGTTTCTGATCGCACCTGTTGCCCAAACCACAGAAAACGTTAGAATAGCCAAAGCTGACCGCTTTACATCATCTCCTGTGTCATACTTCCCACTAATGGTGAGGATTATTTCTCGCTTCTTCGCCACTGTTCATAACTACCAGCGAGCCGGAGCAATTGTTCAATCTTCCCCCTCCCGCACCTGTCCTGACACCAGTCGTTGGCACAGTTTCACACCAGTCACGGCATCGGTGGTCCAATGGTCGGCACCCACGTATTGGCACACCTTCTCGCTGAGCTGGCCGCCGCCAGCGATGATGGGTCCTTGGTACCCCCGGGCCCGCAGCAGGGCGACCGTCTCGCGCATGGCGTCATAGGAGCTGGTCAGCAGGCCGGAGAGGCCCACGAGGTGGGGCTGCACCTGAGCGGCTTGCTCGGCAAAGGTAGTGGGCGACACATTCACGCCGAGGTCGTGTACGACAAAATTGTGATAGCTCAAGAGCATGTTGACGATATTCTTGCCCAGGTCGTGGATGTCGCCTTCGACCGTGCCCAGCAGGATGCGTCCCGAGGCCTGGCCCGAAACCTGGCGCTCTACTACGGGCTGGAGCAGTTCCATCGCCTGGCTAAAGATCTCGCCGACCATGATCAGCCCAGCCAGAAAGTATTCGTTTCGCTCGTAGCGCACGCCCACCTGGCGCATCCCTTCCTTACAGTCTTCGATGATCAGTAACGGGTCGTCGCCGGCGTCTAATCGCTGATGGACGAGGGCCAGGGCGGTCTCTTCTTGGAGATCGCTGATGGCGGCGATCAGTATCGCACTTGTGTCTGTGTTGCTCATGTGTTGCCCGTCTCCTAATCGGGAATGCCTATGGTGGCGGTGAAGCGAAGGCGGTCGCCAGAGCAAATGAACCAACCCCAACTGACGGGCCGGTCATCAAAGTCATAGAAAATATGCTCCAAGCGAAAGGCAGGGACTCCAACCTCCGAGTGGAGCAGGGCGGCTTCCTCCTCGGTCAGCACGGTAGCGTCGATGGTGAGGTCGCCTCGCTTCAGATCTGACCCGCCGCCTCCATTAAAGAGGCCACGCAGGGTGGTGACCTCCATCTCGGCCTCGATGATAGGGCGGGTGGGGTCGTAGATCACGTGCTCGCGGTGCAACAGCATGGGTTCCTCGCCTTGGAAGATCAGCCGCCGGATAAAGACGGTCCGATCCCCGACTTCGATGGCTAGCTTGCGGGCCGTCCGCTCGGTGGCCGAGGTGATGCGCGCCTCCAAAAGTTTGACCGTGGATTGGCCTTCGCGGAAGAGCTGCTGCAGTCTGTCCAGATCAAAGGTGGCGGCGCCCAGTTCCAGGGGCTTGACAAAGGTGCCCCGCCCCTGTTCAGCGATCACCACGCCCTGGTCAGTGAGGATGTTGACGACGCGCCGCACGGTCATGGGGCTGACGCCGTAACGCTCGCAAAGCTGGGCTTCGGAGGGGAGGCGGTCGCCAGGGCGGAACACCCCGGCCGCGATCTGCCCCAGTAAGATGCGCACCAACTGGGCGGACGATACCATGAGCCGAACGTATCTGGTAATGGTCACTGCCCATCAGTTCCTTGAAATCGGCAAATAGAACTTCGACAGTCCAACGTCGAGCGGCATGACTGACGACTTGCTCCAGAGTGTCATCCAGCCGACTGGTGGCCCAATAGCGTGTGTGTTCCAAGTCATCGTCTGGGTCGAGTCTAACGATGAGCACCTGGCATGGGCCCAGTTTGCGTACCCAGGTCTTGACCAGATGGGCGTACACCACTTTGTTGCCTTCTGCCGTCGGCCAGATGACCGGCTCAAAGTCATCACTGGTCAGGTCGGCTGCATACTCGCGCACTGGTATCCACTGTCGTGTGCCGTCAGGAGCGATTACCCGCATCACCCGGTTGGACTTCAATCCACCGGTGACATCCCAACCTCTCTGGCGGGCTGCCCGCCAGATACGCTTGGCCATGTACCAGGAGTCAATCAGCAGGTGAGTGTGGGTGTCCGGCGGTGGTTCGAAGGTGGTTACCTCTGTGTAAGCCATATCAATCTTGCTGGCAAAGGGTACACCTTCTGCCTCACAAGTCACCTTCCGACGGTACATACGCGGCGTGAGCGGAAATTGCCGACCTTGCAGCAGGTAGACACTCTGGTACAGGCTATGTCCGTTGACCACTTTCTTCTCGGTACCCGAGTAATGGTGGCCCAGACCTTCCTGAGCTCGCGCATATCGCTTCGCATGGGTTGAGTCGTCGATGACCAAGTAACCTGTCACGACGGTTCGCTTGGGACGACCTCTACGATGCAGACGGTGGGCACGTTGCTCTGCGTGGGCTGTGGCAACCAACGGTGTCACCTGGGCGTAGAAGTGGGCCTGGCGTATAGCCGTCAGTTCGTCGACCGGCCACGGAGCCTTCCGCAGGAAGTGACACAAGCCGAAGATTGTCACCTTGACCGCCACGTGACGCAACAAGGCCGACGGCGTGCGCCGTTCGTCACAATGCAACAGTCCCAGCAGTACGGTCACGAAGTACTTCCACTGGGGCAGACTGAACACGCTGCTGAACAACTGCATATACTGCGCCAAGCGCGCATCTCGGATGTTGATCGGCTGGGGCATAGCTTCCTCCTGGAATAGCTGTTGCCCAAGCTTATCACAAGTTGCGCTAGGCCGCGATTGTTAAAAGTGCAAAACTACTGAAGTTGAAAAGTGAACACTTTTGGACTGAATTAAAGTTCAAAGGTGAACTCTGAATCCTTGCAATGGGAGATTGACGGAGTGGACCATTTTCTGATTCCACCAGGCGCAGATCTCTGTAATCTGCTTTGCTGTGTCTGGAACCATATGAATGTCGACATCTTCGTAGAGTTCTACGTTGGGGACCTCAATGGTGTGGTTGAATAACGAGATCCGTCGATAGCCGTCGGCAACTCTGGTCTCACGCAAGCAGAAAACATCTTTCGGAGAAGTGTAAGGCTTGGGTAGGGAGAAGGGGCGGAATAAGCAGTTTCCTGCTTCCCTGGCCTTCTTGAAGCGAATGCTGGGGATCTCTTTGGTGGTGGAGTGGACTTGGCAGTTGTAGCGGTGCACTTCCTCCCTCAAGACAGAGCGCGCTTCTTCGAGTGAGGATTCGTACATCCTGTGGTACACTGCATCTGCCAGCCTCCTCTGACTCGGTTATGGCTGGGTACAGTGTACCCCATTTTCGCGAGGCTGGCTCTCTTGATTATAGTCCCGCGCCAGT
>CAYPOY010000463.1:0-3576 GCA_964412395.1 uncultured Anaerolineales bacterium
CAATTTATCCACGAAGTAGAGGCGGCTCTCAAACATTTTCTCGTGGATCAGCACGATCCCTCTGGACTGGGAAGCCAGGACGATAGCGATGCTCATCAGGTCGGCGGGAAACCCTGGCCAGGGAGCATTCTTGATAGAGGGAATGGCTCCGCCGATGTCAGGGACGATGGTGAGGGACTGCTCGGCGGGCACAAAGACGTCGTCACCCCGGGCCTCGAACCGCACCCCCAGCCGCTCGAAAACCAGGCTGACCATGCGCAGATGCTCGGGGACAGCGTTCTTGATGAGCAACCCACCCCCGGTCGCTGCTGCCAGAGCGATGTAACTCCCCACCTCCGTGTGGTCCGAGCCGATGGTGTACTCCCCGCCGCCCAGCCGCTCTACCCCGTGGATGATGAGCACGTTGGAGCCAATGCCCTCGATCTGTGCTCCGATCCGACACAACATGTGGCACAGGTCCTGCACGTGAGGCTCGCAGGCCGCGTTGCGGATGATGGTCGTGCCGCTGGCGAGCGTCGCGGCCATAACAGCGTTCTCAGTGGCGGTGACGCTGGCCTCGTCCAACAGGATGTCGGACCCGTATAACCGCTTGCCGTGCAGGCGGAAAGCGCCATCGGTGTCCACATCTGCCCCCAGCGCACTCAACGCCAGGAAGTGGGTGTCCACCCGCCGTCGTCCGATGACATCGCCGCCGGATCGAGGCAGATGCACCACACCCGTCCGGGCCAACATCGGCCCGGCCAGCGTGATGGAACCACGGATGCGCCCGGAGAGTTGGGGGTTCAAGCTGGACGTGCGAATCTCGCGGGCGTGCACCCGCCAGGTATGGGGGTCCAGTATCTCGACGGAGACGCCGACGTCGGAAAGCAGTTCTCCCATCGTCGCGATGTCCCCGATGGCCGGCAGATTGCGCAGTGTGACGGGCTCGTCGGTCAGCAGACAGGCAGCCAGCAACGGCAACGCCGCGTTCTTGTTCCCACTGGGAGTTACAGTTCCAGAGAGAGGAAACCCTCCCTCAATAATAAATTTTTCCATTCTCACTGCTCCGCATTTTATCTAACCAGAAAGCTGTTACAGGATCCAGGAGTTCCTTCCGGGCGCTCAGGAGGTCCGCTATCGCGGGCCAATCGGGGCACAGGTGATAGACGTAGGTCTGCTCGCCGACTGCTTCAGTACGAATGGTGGATAGCCCGTGCTTCACCAGCCGGCCGATAAGCAGGTCCAGGCCTCTTTCCTCGTCCGCGCTCTCGGCCGGGGCAAAACGGAGCCAGGTTTCCGGCCGTAGAAGGTGGCGCTGGCGCAGATAAAGGACGCACAGCTCCACCTGGACGACGTGTAGTAAGCGGTTCAACTCCTCCATCTGCTGCCGGATGGCGGAGGCCTGGGCCTCGAAAGTCTCCACACGGCGCTGCAGGCGAGCCAGTTCCCGCTCGACCAGGTGCGTGCCCAGCAGCCGGTCGGTGACGATAAGAACAGCAAACCACAAACGTGTCCAGATGTTCATCGCGGCCGCAATACCACCGCATCACCAGGGCGCAGGCCCAGGCGCCGAGCAGCGTGCCCTTCCCGCACCGCAATCTCCAGGTGCCCCTCGCTGCCCACCAGAGCCAGTACCTCACCAGGCTCGACCTGTGCATAAGTACGATACACGCCAGCGATCTCTTGCCCGGCTACCACAACCACTGCCTCAGCAGCCCCAACCCGCACCTGCCCCCTGCCTCCTACTTCCTGCTTCCCGCCCCCTGCCTCTTGCATCCTGCCCCCTGCCTCTTGCCTCTTGCCTCTTGCTTGCTGAAAAGCAGGATCAAGCAAGAGTTCGCCTCCGCTCCACACCAGTAGCCCGATGCTGGTGATCACATTGCCGAAGTGGTCGGCGTGCAACACCTCGCCGGTGACGCCGCCAGAGGTAATCTCCAGGCGTGGAGGCGGAAGGGTGACCGGATCGCGCACAGGCGGGCCGAGGGCCATGATGGGGACGCCGGCCGCCAGGTGCGCTGCCGCAGGGGCGAAGACGTCGCGCCCGTGGAAAGTCCGGCTGACCTGGGGCAGGCGATAGCGCGGGTCGGCGAGTTCGACCAGCGCCTCCACCGGCTCACAGGCCATCACGTAGCTGAAGACGCCGTTATCGGGGCCAACGAAGTAGCCCGCTGGCGTGCGCAGGGCGATAGGCCGTCGTGCGCTCCCCACACCGGGATCCACCACGACGATGTGCACGGTGTGCGGCGGGAAAAAGGGATAGGCGGTGTAAAGCACATAGGCGGCCTGGCGAACGTCCTGCGGCGCGATTTCGTGGGAGATGTCCACCAATCGGGCACTGGGAACGATGTTGAAAATGACACCTTTCATCGTCCCTACGTAGCCATCGGTTGTGCCGAAGTCAGTCGTGAGCGTGACAAGCGGGGTTGGCTCCACGGATGATATTCTACAGGGAAATAGTGAACCCGTCAAGCCACCCCCTTGACAAAGGCGACTTGCAGTAGTATAATTCTTTTGGAACTTTCGGAAGATTAGGCAGTTTTTGGCACATCTATGAGAATAGGAACGGGAACGGCGGTGAAGTTATCTTCAAGGCAACGAGAGTTTCTGAGCCGGCTGCTCGACCTCTACCAGAAGGCCAAGGCTCCGGTGCACTACGTAAGCGTGGCGCGAGCACTGGACGTGAGCCCGGTCACGGCCTACGAGATGCTGCGCCTGCTGGAGGACAAAGGACTGGTGTACTCCGAGATGGTGCGCCCCCAGGGCCACAGAGGCCGCTCCGTCGTCGTCTTCTCGCCCACGGAGAAGGCTACGGCCCTTCTGTCCGAGTTGATGGGCAACACCCTGAGCCAGCGTAAATGGGAGGAGGCCAAAGCGGGCATTCAGCAGGCCCTGGAGCAGGAGAAAGGCACTGGCTATCAGGGCCTGCTGAACGAACTCTTGTTGCGCATCCCGGAGCGCACATCGCCGCTCCTCTTCGCGGCGGACATGGTCACGGCCATCATTCTGGTCTTCTACGAATTGAGGGATACGGCAGCGGCAAGACGGCTTTTCCCCCACCTGCGCTGGTTCGGTCCGCCGGGGTGGGCGGCACTCTACTCGCTGGCCGGGTTCAGCCTGGCCCTCTCGCTGGTCGAGAAGGCCAACCGCCGGGCCACCTCACTGCTGCTCTCCTATTCTCAGCAGTTCCGCGAACATCTGGACAACCTGACCGGGGGGGATAAGGCGCGCCTCTCCGATTTTGCTTACGAGGTATTGCGGGCTGTAGGTCTGTGATGAAGGAGGTGAGGTGTATGCACGATGGTGATTATATCGAGTGCACTTGAAATGTGCGCGTGCGTGAAGCGTGAAACGTGAAACGCAACCACGCTCCACACATTACGCATTACGTTCCGGTTTTCACGTGCGCTTGATATAGTCTGGTGTGAACGGTTTCTCGCTTCAACAACTGACAGATAAGAGGAGGTAAAACAATGGCTCAATTGATTGAGAAAAGCCTGCTGGCGGGCCTGGGTATGTTGACACTAACCCGCGACAAGGTGGTGCAGTTCGTGGACAAACTGGTCGAGGAGGGAGAGGTCAGGCCGGAGGAAGCCCCCA
>CAYPOY010000464.1:0-3570 GCA_964412395.1 uncultured Anaerolineales bacterium
ACCCCTGACCTCTACAATGTGAGTGTAGCGCTCTGACCGACTGAGCTACGCGCCCAAAGTGTAAACATTATAGCATGAACGTTTCAGATTGCAAGTCTTGACAGTTATCCACCTTTGTGGTATCATCGCACTCAAATTGAATACCCCGGCGACACTCTTATCCAGAGAGGTGGAGGGACCGGCCCTGCGAAGCCTCGGCAACCAGGTTAGTAGGGTAGTCAGGTGGTCGGGTAGTCAGGTAGTCACCAGTCGTATGGTCATTTGATTGTACGAGGCTGACCAGCAACATTAGGCTACCAGACTCCTGGACCACCAGACTACCAGGCTAACTCCGGTGCCAATTCCGGCAGAACGGTGTTTCTGGAAGATGAGAGGTGGTCACGCCTGTCGTGCCCCTTCTGTCCTCCAGGAGGGGCTTTTTTTGTCAGCGCCAGCCCTGACCGAGGGGAGATCATGCAAGAGGCAAGATGCAAGAGGCAAGAATTGGGAGGTATAGATGATGAAACGTAACATTGTGGTAGTTGAAGCAACCGGCCAGTTCATCGAGGATATTCCGGTTGAAATCGTGGAGCGCAAGGGGATCGGTCATCCCGATAGCCTGTGCGACGGCATTGCCGAGCGCATCTCGGTTGAGTATACCCGCTGGTGTCAGGAAAATCTGGGCGTTCTCTTACATCACAACTTCGACAAGGTGCAGTTGGTGGCTGGAGAGGTCGAGGTCGGCTACGGCGGCGGGTGTATGCTCAAGCCTATCCATATCCAGATTGCCGGGCGTGGTACCCCTGCTTTCCAGGGCCGGAAGGTGCCGATGGATGCTATTGCTATCGAGGCCGCCAAGCGGCACGTGCGCGAGACTATGCACTATCTGGATCCTGACAGGCATATGGTGATTGACAGCTACGCCGGTCGGGGGGCCGAGGAACTGCAGTACGTGGTGGATCACGTGACGGCCAACGATACCAGTTTCGGCGTCAGTCACTGGCCTCGTTCTGGGTTGGAGCACACCGTCTACGAGACCGCCCAGTATATCAACTACACGCTGGTTGATGAGTTCCCGGTGGGCGAGGATGTCAAGGTGATGGGCCTGCGCCGCAATGGGGAACTGACGCTGACAGTCGCACTGCCCTTCATCGCCACGCGCATCGGCGACGCGACTGAATACCAGGAGGCCAAGCAGGCGGCCGAAGCAGCCATCCAGGAATATGCGGCTAAACTCGACCACCGGAAAGTAACGGTGATGGTCAACACGGCCGACGACGTCGCCAACGACGTGGTCTACCTGACGCTGACCGGCACCTCGGCCGAGATGGGTGACGACGGGGCGGTTGGCCGGGGCAACCGGGTCAACGGCGTCATCACGCCCTTCCGCTCGGCCAGTCTGGAGGCAGCCTGCGGCAAGAACCCCATCTCCCACGTTGGCAAGGTCTACAACGTGCTGGCGCTCTCGGCGGCGCAGGATATCGTCGGGCAGGTACCCACTGTCCGGGAGGCCACGGTTTACGTCCTTTCGCAGATCGGTGCGCCGCTGGATCGGCCGCTGGTAGCTACCGCGCTGGTGTGCCCGACCGACGGGCACCTCACCCCCAGCATTCGGGCCGACGTGCGGAGTGTGCTTGACGAGCACCTGGCGCAGGTCAATTCCATCCGCACCCGTATCCTCAACCGGGAGTTGACGCTGTTCTAGCGGCTCTCGCTGCCTGAGGCGGACCCACGCGGACTCACAACGAGGATGTGGCAGCGAGCCAGCCTTGTCGGCTGGCCCGCTGTGCTGTCTCACGTGTGGGGCACGCGCGGCCGGTTTCCGCTGGCGCTATATGTGATATAATACCACTATCTATATTTTCCAGGAAGGAGAGTTTGAGATGTACGAATACTTGACTGCCGTCGTTGGTTATCCCAATACCCACAGACCCCAACATCAAGGTAATTAACGGGGAAGAAATAGACGACTGGCGAGATATTCCCCTCTACGATGGCCTGGACGACCTGGGTGAGGATGATTGGGAACTTGTCGCCATCCACTGGTCTCCCCACAAAGACGAAGACCCCATATACATCTTTGTGCGTCCGGTTGACGACGACGTTTGGTTTGACGTTGAGGAGCTTAAAGACCGGCTATGGTGGCGCTGATCGAGCCAAAAGCGAAAACTGCATCGCAAGCGCTAGCGAGGTGCGACGCACGGGGCAGGTGCGTCGCACCTTCTCGGCGCTTTGACATCCTCTCCCTTTCGATGTATACTTACTTCAATGTACATGCAACAAAGCGAGCGAGGCTGTTGAGATGGCTGTGAGGCGTTCTCCCAATCCGCCGGCCCCTGCCTGGACAGACTTTGGGCCTGGGTGAGGGCTATTTGAGAGCGTCCGGTTCCGGCCAGCCAGCCCTCCAGACCATGTGGGGGCTGGTTTTTGTATGAGGGGGCCGATGACCATTCAGGAACTTACCGACGAGATGAACCGCTTCGTGGAAGCGATGGGTTGGTATAGGGAGGATTCACCGTGGGAGCAGACGCCGCGCAACATCGCCATATCACTCTCGCTGGAGGCGGCCGAGGTGCTGGAGCATTTCCAGTGGGGTGAGCAGGCCGATAGAGATGCAGTGGCGGGTGAACTGGCCGACGTGGCGCTCTATCTGCTGCAACTGGCCTATCTGACGGGCGTGGACCTGGAGCAGGCGGTTCTCGACAAACTGGCAATCAATTACAGCCGGGAGTGGCCTGAGGGGTAGGGAAGTGTGAAAATTCTCGCCGTCAGCGACCAGGTGGTCGAAGGCATCTACAGTTCGCGCATCTGCGAGCGATTTGGCGATATAGACATGGTGCTTTCGTGTGGCGATCTGCCCTATTCCTACCTGGAGTATATTGTCTCGATGTTGAACGTGACTTGTTTCTTCGTGCACGGCAACCACGACAAACCTGAGTATACGGCTGACGGACGCACGCTTACCGAACCGGGCGGTTGGGTCAATTTGGATGGGCGGACTGTAAGGGCTGGAGGGATACTTTGGGGGGGGTTGGAGGGCTCGATCCGCTACAGGCCCAGGGGGCCTTTCCAGTACACGGAGAGCGAGATGGCCTATAAGGTCTGGCGGTTGACGCCGGCCTTGCTCATGAATCGTGTGCTCTATGGGCGCTACCTTGACATCCTCATCACACACGCACCACCCCTCGGCATCCACGATGGAGAAGATTGGCCTCATCGTGGCTTCAAGGCACTGCTTGGGTTTATGGCCCGCTTCCGCCCTCGCTACTTGCTCCATGGCCATAAGCACATCTACGGGCCGGAAACCTGGCAGACGCGCTATCTGGACACCGAGGTCGTCAACGTCTACCCTTTTCACGTGATCGAGTGGTGATAGGCGATGGAGGAGTGCAGTGCCAATAGCACCGAGTAGGCAGAGCGTCCCACGTAAGCTCTGAACGATCCTAATTTGGCGTTGGGGTAAAAATCGCACTTCCCCGCTCGAAGCCCCCGTCTCGGGGGCGTCTCAGGCGAGATTTGCCCCACGAACCCGCCCCCGGGACGGGGGCCAGGAGCTTGGGAGGGCCAACGTGTCATTTTTGCCGCAATGCT
>CAYPOY010000465.1:0-3547 GCA_964412395.1 uncultured Anaerolineales bacterium
ACCTTCGGCGAACGTCAGAGACCTTCGGCGAACGTCAGAGACCTCGGCGAACGTCAGAGACCTCGGCGAACGTCAGAGACCTTCGGCGAACGTCAGAGACCTCGGCGAACGTCAGAGACCTTCGCGCAATGCGCATTATGGAGGTGGGAGATGAGTTGGTGGAGATGGAAGCCAGGTCAGGGGAAGGGAAAAGGGAAGGCACAGGAGGCGCAGGTGCTCTTCTCGCCCGAGGCGCTACAGCGCGCCTGGCAGGTCGTGCGTCGCAATGGAGCTACACCCGGCGTGGACCGGGTGACGGTATGCCGGTTCGAGCGAGACCTGGGGAGGAACCTGGCGCAGTTGCAGGGGGAATTGGTGAGCGGTACCTATGAGCCGCTACCGGTGAAGCGGGTGCTCGTACCCAAGCCTAAAGGAGGACTGCGCCCGCTGGCGATCTGGACGTTGCGGGACCGGGTCGCGCAGCGCGTGGTTCACGACTACCTGGTGCCCATCGTCGAGCCACGTTTCCTGGATTGCAGTTACGGCTTCCGACCGGGCCGCTCGGTGTCCGACGCAGTACAGGCAGTGATCGAAGCGCGAGACGCCTCCCGGCGCTGGGTGGTGGACGCCGACATCGAGGATTGCTTTGGCAGTCTGGATCGGCGGTGCTTGATGAAGCAGGTCAAAGCCTGGGTGCCGGAACCGGTGGTGGTGGCGCTGATCGAGAAGTGGTTCCGAGCGCGGATATATAATCCGGCCCGAGGGCAACCGGCTATGGCTGCAGCGTCTCAAGGCGGCGTCATCACACCATTACTTGCGAATCTCTACTTACATCCCTTCGACATTCAGATAACCCGGGTGGTCTCCTACGGCACACTGGTACGCTTCGCCGACGATTTCGTGATCCTCTGCCGGCGTCGCCGGGAGGCAGAGATGGCACTGGTAGCAGCCCGGCAGGCATTGGGCAGGCTGCGGCTGCGGCTCAATTCGCACAAAACGCAGTTGGTGCACTTCACCCAGGGTTTCAAGTTCCTGGGGGTGTTCTTTTTGAGAAATGAGTACTTTTACCTGTGATCGAGAAACCCGGTTTTTGCCAAAAACCGGGTTTCTGAGAGAGCAGAGGAGGTAAATGATGGGTACGGTTTACGTAAATGAGCAGGGAGCAGTGGTGCGGCGGGATGGAGAGCGGCTGCGGGTGACGTTGAATCGGGAAGAACTGACTTCCATTCCGCTGTTGCACCTGGATCAGTTGGCGCTGATGGGAAACGTGCAATTGACGACGCCGGCAGCGACACGACTGTTGGAGCGCGGAGTGGACGTGGTCTACTTGAGCAAGTACGGCAAGTTCCGCGGCCGGCTGGTGCATAGCGGCTCAAAGTTCGCCCAGTTGCGCCACCGCCAGTTACAGATGGCGTCGGACGAGCAGGTTGCGCTGGCTATCGCGCGTGCTATCGTGGTGGCGAAGGTAGGGAACCAACGGGTGGTGTTGCAGCGCCGGGCAGAGCGGGTGCCGGATGCCCGTAGGGCGCTCGATGGTATGATGCAGATGGGCCGGCGGGCGGAGCAGGCCCGCTCGTTGGACAGCCTGCGCGGATTCGAAGGCAAGGCCGGGGCGTTCTACTTCGAGGCGATGCGTGCGCTCTTGCCCCCGAAGTGGGGTTTCGAGAAACGAGCTTACCACCCGCCTCCCGATCCGGCCAATTCACTGCTGAGTTTCGGCTACACGTTGCTTCTGAAAGATGTGACAGCGGCTATACAGATAGCCGGTCTCGACCCCTATCTGGGGTTCTTCCACGCGCTGGGGTACGACCGGCCAGCACTGGCGCTCGATCTGATGGAGGAACTGCGACCGGTGATCGTGGACTCGATGTTCCTGGACATCGTGGCGAAGAAGCGGCTGTTGCCGAACGACTTCAAGCGTACCCGGAACCCTCAGTGCCCCTGCAGCCTGGGCGAGGCCGGGGTACGGGTGGTGATCGAGCAGTACGAGCAACGATTGCAGACGCCGGTGGTACACCCCCTCGCCCGTGGTCAGACGACGTACCGCCGGGCTGTCGAGTTGCAGGCGCGGCAACTGGCGCGCGTGATCCGCGGCGAGGAGCGCGATTATCGGCCGCTGCGCATCAAGTAGCCGGCGAATCACGAGGACGCAATGGCAAGATGGATCGTCGTAGGAAAGGGAGGCATACTGGCAGTGGGCCGGGTGGTGGCGGTGGCGCGGGCCAACTCGGCGCCTATCCGGAGGCTGGTGGAAGCGGTGGGGCGGGAGCGAGTGGTGGATATGACCTTTGGTCAGCCCCGGCGGGCGGTCGTGGTACTCGACAGTGGGCACATAGTGACAGTGAGCTTGACACCGGAGACACTGTTGAGGAGGATTGAGGCTGAGGCTGAGGTTGAGGTTGAGCTTGAGGCTGAGGTTGAGGCTAAGGTTGAGGTCGAGAGGGAGGTGAGGAATGAGCAAGCAAAGTGATCTGGTCGCCTACGCAGATGGGGCCATCGGATATAGGAGTGACTACACGGGAGTGGGTGCGGTTTTGCTGAACGGCCGGGGACGTATCCTGGTCTGGGGCAATCGCCGCCTGGGCCAGATGACGAACAACGAGGCGGAGTACGCCGGGTTGGTGCTGGCGTTAGAACTGGCGATTCCCCTCCAGCCACACCGGCTGCGGGTATATCTGGACAGCGAGGTCGTGGTGGGACAGATGAACGGGAAATTCGGCGTGCGGAGCAAGGGACTCAAGCCGTGGCATCGGCGCGCCTGTCAACTGGCACGGCAGTTGGCGCAGGTGTCGTATTGCCACGTCCCACGCCAGCGGAATCGTCTGGCCGACGCGCTGGCAAATGAGGCGCTGGTGGGGCGGATTCTGAGCGGTTAGCCGTTAGCAGATAGTTCTCGGTACAAAACGCTCAAAGCCACCGTCTCGGGGGCGGCCCATGCGAGAGACAATTGCTTTTTGACGCGGTTTTCACGCCCAAACCGCCCCCGGGACGGGGGCTGGGAGCATTTGAACTATGTTTGTAGTGGTGAGCTACGATATTACGAATGACCGGCGGCGGCTGAAGGTGATGAAGACGCTGGAGGGATTTGGGGAGCGCGTCCAGTACAGCGTCTTCGAGTGTCGCCTGAAACGGCAGGACTTGCAACGGCTGAAGAAGCGGCTCAAGAGTCTGATCCGAGTGGAAGAGGACGACGTGCGTTTCTATTTGCTGTGCGAGCAGTGCGTGGAGCGGATTGTCCCGCTGGGGAAGGCAGAGGTGACGCCGGAGATGCACTACCGGATTGTCGGTCGTTAGTCGTTAGGGATTAGCCGCTAGCCACTGGCTACTAACCACTAACTAGTTCTCGGTACAAAACGCTCAAAGCCACCGTCTCGGGGGCGGCCCATGCAAGAGACAATTGCTCTTTGACGTGGTTTTCGCGCCCAAACCGCCCCCGGGACGGGGGCTGGGAGCATTGGAAAACAGTTTTGTACCGAAAACTAACTACTAACCACTAACGACTGAATACGGTCGAGCCGAAAGACGCGTTCGGATTGGCGCAGGCGGCAGTAGGCGATCAGGTAGACCG
>CAYPOY010000466.1:0-3507 GCA_964412395.1 uncultured Anaerolineales bacterium
CGCGGTCCAGCCTGGAGGCGGCTCGGGCACGGGTGGGGGGGTTGGTGGACCCGGGGTGGGGGTTGGCGGGGGCGGGCTGGTGGGGGTGGAAGTGGGCGCAGGTAGGCTGGTAGGCTCAGCAGTAGAGGCTGGCGTTGAAGTTGGCGCGCACGCCGTCACGAGCAAGATCAGCACAACCAGTACCGCAAGCGTGGCTTGAAGCAGTCTATGGTTCATCGGTACTACCTTCTTCAGTTTCATTTCTCATCATCTCCTTTTCTTGTTTTGGTCTAGACGGATTCATGGCCGGCTGAATAGTTCCTCCAGACGGTCCACGATAATCTGGCAGCCGTTCACGTCGGAAACGCCGCACTGCACCTCTCCCCATATCTGGATGTCAGGTACGGGACCTTCATGTTTGTCTATGCTCCGCAAGTCCTCCAGCGCGGCTTCCAGTGCTTCGTCAGCACCTTGAATTCCGTATTGAATGCCGAAAGGGCCGTAGAAGTCCAGAATGAAGCAGTCATCGAACTCCCCCAGGCCGCGGCCAAAGAAGTACCGCCCTTCCCATCCTTCCACAGGGTCGGGATCGGGGTAAGGGCCTGCCCCCTCCGGGATGACGCGGGTGACGGTGATCTGGCAGCCGTCGTAGTCAGGCACCCCACAAGTGATCGCGCCCCAGAAGTGGGCGTTGGCGCCGCTGTCGCGCAGCCCCTCGATTTCGGCCTCCAAGGCGGCATCGGCGCCTGTCAGGCCCACATCGCCAGTGCCCAGGGGGAGCAGGCGGAGGAAATCGTCGTATCGCGCATCAGTTGGGAGGCCAACGACCTGCCCATACCAGCCGACCACCGGGGACTCAAAGTAGACGGGCAACGGGGGTGACTCCTCAGATACGAGTTCCCAGCGTTCCACCCTGATCTGGCAACCGCACACGTCGGGAATGGCGCACTGAATCTCCCCCCATATCCGAACGGTTGCAGATGTATCCCGCAAGTCCTCCAGTTGGGCCTGCAGTGCTTCGTCGGCGCCTCGAATCCCGAATTGAACGGGGAAGGAACCGTCCAGAGCAAAGTAGTCATCGAATTGGGCCATGCCGGGAATAGAGAAGGTCTGCCCCTGCCAGCCTTCGACCGGGTCGGGGTCGAAGCGAGGGCCTGGCGGCGTACCGGGGTCCAGGCGGGTCACGACGAGCTGGCAGCCGCCATAGTCGAGCACTGGGCAAGTGAGCGTGCCCCAAAAGTGGGCGTAGGTGTCGCTATCGCGCAGCTCCTTGATCTCGGCCTCGACGTTGGCGTCGGCGCCGGTCAGGCCGATCTCGCCGCTCCCTTCGGGCTGCAAGGCGAGGTAATCGCTACCATCGGGCAGGCTGATGACGAGGCCGCACCAGCCCACGACAGGCTGTTCAGCAGTGAAGGCAGGCGCCTCCGTCGGCGGCGGCGCGGGCGCTGGAGTCTCCGCAGTGTCTTCTGGAGGAAGGACCCCCGTGCAACGCCAGTTTATCTCCGCCTGCCTCATTCTCACGTTGACGACACACGCAGGATTGCATCCCTCCTTCTCCACATCCAGATCGATCCACCAGGTGGCCGTCCAATCGTTGTAGAGGGCATTCTCCAGAAGCGCCCCTGCCTCGCCGCACTCGCTGTTGGCCGCGATCTCTCTGGCCTCTGCCTCACTCATCGCATCGGCGAGCGCTGGATCGGCTCCGATGGTAAAGTGGCAGATTGCCTCGTGGCGCCTGCTGTAGCTGAAGTAGGCCTCGGTGACGCCCACGGCGCGGGCGCGGAAGATAAAGACCTCCTCGCCTGCGGCGTCGTCGGTGGTGCGGTCTACCAGTTCAAGCAGCACCTCGCTATACTCCACCTCCCACTCGTTGCCGCTGGAGGGGTCTACCTCGAGGGCGATCGTGTAGGTCTCGCCCTCCCGCAACTCGGCCGAAAGACTGATTGGCCGCGGACCGGTGGTCGTCGGCGGTGCGACAGGCTCAACCGTGGCCGGCCCGCAGCCGCCCAAGATCAACGCACTCAGAATGAGCGTGAATCCCAAAGTAGATAGTTTGCTTTTCATTTCTTGCTTCCTTATCACTGCGAAACTCCCACGAAAGTTGATTCCGAAAGGCGCTCCAGCGTGCCATCGGGATGCAGGCGGGAGGTACCTCCGCCCTCCCCAGGCCAGACAACCGTCAGCAAGAGCGAGCCGTCGTCCTCGAAGCGAACCACTCTGTAGCGGGTAGGCTGGGGGGTCAAGAGCTCCCGCTCCGTTCCCGTGGTTAAATCCACCTGGAACAGAGCGAAAGTTTCACTGCCCATGTCGCCGTAGGCGACGGTGTAGATCAGCGTCGAGCCGTCGGGCGAGAACATCCCGTCCCCGACCCGCACGATCCCGAGAGCGGCCGAGATGGTAGTCGGGATTCCCGTCGTCTGGCCGCTCGCCAGCTCGGTGAGGTTGACTTTGAAGCCCTCGCCCTCTGTATAGCCGAAGCGGGCCAGGCGTGCCCCGTCGTCGCTGAGGGCAGCCGGCCCGCCCATAGTGGTTTCCGGTTGTGAGGCCATTGGATCGGGCAGGGGCGTGAGCTGGCCGGTGGCGACATCCAGCACGCTGAACTCGCCGTATACGGGGAACAAGACGCCAATACCGTATGGCTGCTGGTACACGAAGACCTGCGAACCATCGGGCGAGAAACCCCACGGAGTTAATATCTGGTGTTCGTGGACGACGTACGTGGTCAAGAGGCGCGTCTCGCCGGTGGCGATGGTGGCCATGTAGAGATCGGAAGTGAGCGTGACCTCGTAGCCCTCCGCCTCAAAGGAAAACCGATTCCAGACGATTTGAGTCTCATCGGGCGAGATGGCCCAATCCACCGTCTCAAAGTTATCCTCCGGGATGTCCATAAAATCAAAGCGCTCGTCCTGCCCGGCCTCGTTCACCCGGTGTACTGTGCCGCCAGTGCCTTCTTGATAGTAAACCCACTCCCCAATCACCTGGTACCTCGTACCCGGCGCGGGGGCAGAGTTGGCAGCGCCGCTGAGGCTGTCCATCCAGGTCAATGTCGTCCCCGACTCGTCCGGCATAAGGTCCACGTAGACCCACGTCTCCGCCGGCTCGACCGGGACCGGCGTCTCGGTGGGTTGGGCCGTGGCGGCCTCCGTTGGGGCGGTCGTTGGGGCTTCGGTAGGCGTCTCCGTGGCAGCCCCTGTTGCTGAGGCAGGACTGCATTCGCCCCGGTAAAAGGCCCATTCCTCGCACTCACTCCCGTCGGGGAAGATGCACACACCGTACTGCCCGCCGTCCGCGTCTGTGCGCATCTCCAGGGTATAGCCCTGCTCCTCGCAGTAAACGGCCGCCGGGTTTGCCAGCCCAATGGTAGGCTCGGCTGTGGTCGTCCCACAGCCACTGATGATCATCGCGCTCAGAATGAGCGCCAATCCTACAACATACAGTTTGCTTTTCATTTTTTGCCTCCTTTTCTTGGCGTACCTACTTTGACAATGGCACATTAGCCGAGAGCTTTTCCCGGCGTAGCGTAGGACC
>CAYPOY010000467.1:0-3445 GCA_964412395.1 uncultured Anaerolineales bacterium
CCTCCATAATCGGAGCGATCTTCATAAAGTTAGGCCGCGCCCCGACGACGTGAAGGACTTTCACTCTCCGCTCTCCCTCACAAGGTCAGCAAATAACTCTGCTCCAATACGAAACCCCGCCTTTTCACGCGACTCTTCCATCGCCCTTTGCAATGATGGCAATTCACCTTCACGCCAAGCCCGAAGCAGAATACCCAACACTCCTGTTACCTTCATCCTCAGCGATTTGGCGACTCTTCGTCCTTCCCGTTCGTCTAATAGCGTCCACTCTGCCTGCACTTGCAAAGCCAGCGCGATGGCTTCCGCTTCGCCTTTATCCAGATCACGATGGAGCACCTGTACGAGCGGCTGGTCCCTCACCTCTTCAACCCGAAGCCATCCGCTCTCTATCGCTTCTCGCACACTCTGAGAGCCTGGTAGGTCTTCCCCAACTCGCAATTCCTCAAGAACTGCTGGTGGAATCCATATCTCCCCGAATTGCTGGCGCAGCAGGGAGAGTTGGCCAATGATCGCTAGGTTCAAAACCGGCGAAGTGTTACTCACTGCGGGCATACACCAGATCGTCCTTGAGTTCCTCACGGCCATAGTGCCGGGGGATGCCTCGCTCCCCTACCAACCGACCAAATTCATATTTCCCCATGCCAGCCAGTTCTCTGGCTTTACCAAACGATAAGAGCCCCTGGGCGTATAAAGTGATGGCCAACTCCTCCAACAGTCCCTGCATCATTCGCTCTTCCGGCAGGCGGATAGCCTGGACTATGGAATCAGGAACACCCAATTGCAAGCCCATCCTCTCACCTCCATCAACAGATCCACAATACGTTCTGCCGCCCGTTCATCCCACAGCTCCGGCACTCGCCCGGCCTTGTTCTTGCCGTTCAATATCCCCAGCGCCCCCGCTACAATCCGCTGTGGGTCACAGCCCACAATCCTATTCGTCCCCTGCGTCACCGCCACCGGTCGCTCGGTGTTCTTCCGCAGTGTCAGGCAAGGCACGCCCAAGATAGTGGTCTCTTCCTGGATGCCGCCGGAGTCGGTCAGCACCAATCGAGCGTTCGCCATCAGGTTCAGGAACGCCAGGTACTCCAACGATTCCGTCACTCGGAATCTCGCCTGTGAGTCCCTCACACCTCTCAAAGAAGCTCAAGGAACGCCTCGCGTGTGATTTCCGCGTCGCGCAAGATCTTGCGCAAAAGGCCTCGTCCGATATCCTGATCGGCGTGAACGGGAACAGTGACAACTCGACCATCCGGATGCTTCATCCGCACGTGGCTTCCTCTTTGCCGCACAATCCGAAAGCCTGCATCTTCCAAAGCCCGAATGACTTCTCGCCCCTTCAAAACCGGCAATCGGTTCAAAGTGCTACCTTCTGCAGGCCAACGAACTCCGGCAGCGTCTCCTCATCCCCTTCTTCGAGGCAGAGTTCAATGACCTCGCGGATGTTTACCATCAGCTCGTCGAGAGTCCTCCCTTGACTATAGCAGGCCCGTAGTTGAGGGACTTCTCCCACGTAGTAGCCATCTTCATCTCGCTCGATAATCACGTAGAACTCGCGTCCAGTCAAGCTCACCAATTTGCCCTCCTTTATGACCTCTGACAAGTCCTCTTGCGTAACACCGCTACAATCCGCTCGGCGGCCTGACCATCCCACAATTCAGGCACACGCCCGACCTTGCCCTTGCCATTCAGTACCGTCAGTGCCTCGCTCACAATTCGCTCCGGATCATTCCCCACTACCGATCTCGACGACCGCCGCATCTGATCCGTCAAAGAGTACACTTCCTCACGAGGGAACCCCTTCGACACCTCAAATATCCTCATCGCCGCTTTGAAGGCCAGCTTATACACGTCAAGTTCCTCGTGACTCCGTATCACCTCCGCTCCTCCGCTCCTCTGCCCCTCTGCTCCTCGGGCATCGTCCGGTCGAAGGAGCGCAACCCCGCTTCCACGTGGGCCACCGGGATATGTAGCTTAGTCGCCACCAGGGTGCAGGCAAGCGTCGAGTTGACGTCGCCCACCACCAGCACCAGGTCGGGCCTCTGCTCCTCTCCTCGTCACCTTGTCTCCCTGTCTCCTTGTCACCTTCTGGCCGTCTGCTCGGCGTGGCTGCCGGAGCCCGCGCCCAGGTACACGTCGGGGCGAGGGATGTCCAGGTCGTCGAAGAAGACCTGTGACATCTCGTCGTCGTAATGCTGCCCGGTGTGCACCAATACCTGCTGGAAGCGTTCTGGGTAGCGCACCATCTCCTCCATAATCGGAGCGATCTTCCTGAAATTAGGCCGCGCCCCGACGACGTGAAGAACTTGCAACTTTCTTATCCATCCTCACCTGATGGCAAAATCTCCTCAGGACGCAGCACATGGGGTAGGGTAACTTGATCGTATGGCGCTCGAAGGTCGCGCCGCATCACCTCCAATCGCTCCTCGATTTTGTTATGTTGAAGTGACCACTGATTGATTAACGGCTGATCATACGTCGCCACGAAATGCATCCCCAAGACATTCTTTCTTTGGCTGGTACCAAAACTCGCCAGCGCCAGGATGTGAGCATCCTCCCGCGTAAAACCGAACCCTCGCAAGCGACGTGCCCAGCGCTTGCAATAACGCGTTGGCTGTGCTCCCTCTGTCCGCTCCAAGAAAGCTGCAATCACGGTTGAGTAACGCGGCAGAACTTTTAAGCGCCTCAAGATATTGAGCGTTCCACCCGTTACAAACAATTGAATATTCTGCTCCCTGGCCCGCTGGAGCAGGTCTATGGCCCACAACTCTTCCTCCGTCAGGTCACGCCCTTCGGCCAACTTGAGCAACCCCTCCAGTCTCCGTCGAGCAACGAATTTATCCAGCAGGCACCGTATTGAGCGAGACATCAACTTCCTCGAAAGTATCCCAATCTTCCTCAGCCCATTCCGTCCATAAGCGAGCCCGCTCCCTATCGGGCAGGTTCCAATACTCTTCCAGTACCAAACCTCCCAGGAATGCTTCGTCTGCTCTTAGCAACTCCCCCCCCAATCCTTCCAGCATTTCCTCTTGCAGCATCCGGGCCGACTCCTTGGCCTGGGACAACGTTCGCACCGGAGCAAGCGCTTCCTTTAATTCTGGCACCAATTCTACTAGCCGCAGTCGCTCTTCCGAGCTCATCCGTCGCACAACCACAGCAATCTGCTCTACACTGACCGGCATAGGCCATACCGCTCGGCTCACAACTCACCTCCTGAACAATGTTTGCACTTGCCCATCACTCTCCCCTACTCCCCTGCTCCTCCGCTCCTCCGCTCCTCTGCCCCTCTGCTCCTCGGGCATCGTGCGGTCGAAGGAGCGCAGGCCGGCTTCCACGTGGGCCACCGGGATATGTAGCTTAGTCGCCACCAGCGTACAGGCCAGCGTCGAGCTTACGTCGCCCACCACCAGCACCAGGTCGGGCCTCTGCTCCTCTCCTCGTCACCTTG
>CAYPOY010000468.1:0-3423 GCA_964412395.1 uncultured Anaerolineales bacterium
GTGTGCGACTTTGTGGCCCGGCCGGAACACGAGAGATTGATGTGATCCTGGACACTGGCGCCGCCTACACGGTCATTGCGTGGGACGTGATCAAGGACATCGACCGCAGATGATCTAGTTGATTTTTTGAGAACCCAGCAGGCAAACAAAATCCTTCTGTTTGTGAATTCCCGGCGGGCTGCAGATGACGTTTTCCTGGCTCTTCGGCCCTCAGTGCCTCACCAAGCATTCGTCCACTATTCCAGCCTGACTCGTTCGCAGCGAGAGTATGTTGAGACGCAATTCAGGGGGACCGATATGGGAGTTTGCGTTGCCACAACTACACTTGAGCTCGGTATAGATATTGGGTCTATCGAGCAGGTCCTCCTGTATGACCCGCCTTTTACTGTAAGCAGTTTTCTACAACGCATAGGGCGTGGTGGTCGCCGAGGTCCTGAAAACTATGCCCTAATGACAGCTAGCTCTGCCTTGAACCTACTTCAGTTTGTCACTCTCACCGGTTTGGCAAACAGGGACTGTGTTGAGAGCGATGTGCCCGGGGAGCCTTTCAGCGTTCTGGTTCAACAGATCTTATCGCACGTATGCTCCAAACACCACCACCGGATTCGCGAAAATGAGATATTGGAATTATGTGCACCGATGGACTGGGTCCAGCCTAATGACATAAGAGAGCTTTTGAAAGCTCTCGTTTCGCAGAACTACTTGCGTTATGATTCACAATCGAACAATTACTTAATGGGACCCACAACTGGAGGAAGCATATAATCAGGCCAGAGTGTACTCTAATATTGAAAGCGCAGGAGGAGGCTTCAACCTGTACAGTGGAGGACACCTGCTGGCCGCTTTACCACTTGCTGGGAACAGCGTCAAGTTGGGTTCGGTTATTCTATACGCAGGCCGATATTGGCGCATTATATCCATTTCTGGTAGTCGAATAAACGTAAAGGCAACAGACCCAGTAGCTGGTCCTGTGAGGCCTATGTGGAGCAGCCGTGGGCTGTTTTCGACCAGTATGACATTAGCTCGCGGTATGCGCCAAACACTGCTTTGCCCCCCTGATCTGAGCACTTGCGATCTTGATGAGTCAAGTCGCCATCAACTAGAAACTCTCTTTCAACGTGTGCCTTCAAATGCCGAGCCGGAGAGCATTTGACATGAAAGGCACCCCAGGAACCACATTTACTACACCTTTGCTGGAACGATTGTGAATTTGGCTTTGCAGACCCTGTTTGAGTCAGAAGGATACGATTGTCAACTGGCACGAAGCGCGGGGGGTATCGCACTTGTGTCATCTGCCCCTTTGAACTTTGGAGCAATCCCACAGGAGATACAAGCATTTGAGGCGCTGTTTCGACAGCACTGGCAGCAGTTTGCCGATTTAACTCAGCGAGGTCCGTATGCCAAGCTGGCGCCATTCGTCTTGAGAAGGCGTGAGGTGATATCGCAGGTGTCAACCGACGATGTCCTTCAAGAGTTGTCCACCTTCGGGAGTCGCCCAGTACTACCTGCTCGATTTGGCTTACTAACAGAGTAGGCCGAGATCACGGTAGTGGCGATTTTCAGTCGGCTAGAAAGAAATCTGCAAACTGTAATAGCCTTGGGGATAGACCGTGAGGCTCTACCATCATCGCCGGCGCGGCGGTTAACACACCGGTGCTGTGCCGGGTACGTCGCCGCATCACCGAGCACGGCGCCGAGGACGTGGACGCTCCAGCGCGCTGGCTGGAATGGTTTGCGGATGATCGGGCAAGCCAGCGCGAACGTGATTTGGTGCTACCTTCCGAGCCAGAGACGCGCGGGCGAAGCAAGCTGTTCAAGACGTAACACTTCACAAGGTGCGACGCACTTCTGAAGTGCGTCGCACCTAATCGAGCCATGTCGGACTTCCTGGAGCAACTGACTCGCCGCTTGAGACGCAAGCAAGCCGAAGAGCCGGCCAGGGGAGCGGTCGAATCAAGTGAGGTGGATATAGCTGGGGCACCTCCGTCGCCAGTGGCACCCCCAGTGAGGCTGCCGACACCAGCACCGGAACCTGCCGTCGCGCCTTCACTTGCTGCCGCTGTGCCACGCCCTCAAGCCAGAGCTGAGCACGGTGACATCGCCCTCGTCTTTGCGCCCGATGGCCCGGTGGCCCACCTGTTGGGCGATACTTACCGTCCCCGGCAGGGCCAGGCGCTGATGGCGCGACTGGTCAAGCGTGCCCTGGATGGGGGGCAGCACGCGTTCATTGAAGCCGGCACCGGCAGTGGAAAATCGTTCGCCTACCTCATCCCCCTTATCTGGACTGGCAGTCGGGCGTTCGTCTCCACGGCCAACAAGACGCTCCAGAACCAGCTCTGGGAGAAGGACATCCCGGCCCTGCGATGCATCGCTCCCCGGCCGTTCACGGCGGCTCTGCTCAAGGGACGGGGAAACTACGTCTGCCAGGTCAAGCTGAAAGAACTGAGCCAGCAGTTGACGCTGCCGGGCCTGGGACCCTCCATAGGCGACTTGGTGGCCCGATTGGAACAGACTCCATCCGGGGACGTCGAAGAACTGCGTTTGTTCGGCGAACTGCGGGACGCGCTCACCGTAGGCCAGCACGATTGCCTGGGGCGTCGCTGCCCGATGCTGAGCCGATGCTACTACGAGTTGGCGCGCATCCAGGCAGAGAAAGCGGACATCGTCGTCCTCAATCACGCTTTGCTGGCCTTCAACATGGTCCTGGACGGCCAGATCGTCGAGCCACGAGATGTGATTGTCATTGACGAGGCTCAGGATTTCGTGCACTACGTCGTTGGCGCACTGCGACTCAGACTGGAATACGACCAGGTACCCGCTTTCGTCAACGATACCGTCGTCATGCGCAACGCCGACGATAAGCTCAGGGGCAGGACTATGCAGGCCAACCACGAACTGTTCACCCACCTGGCGCAAAGTGGTGACCAGCAGCAGCAAAACGAGCACCGTTGGGCCTCCCCGGATGAGTTGCCGCTGGCGGGTAAGTTGGCCGGTCACGTCAACTCGATCTGTAAACAACTGATGAAGCGGTATCCGCCCGTGCCCGGTGGGGGCGAGCGCAACGAGGAGAATGCCCGCCACCAGACGGCCATCGAATGGGCAGGACAACTGGCGGACGCGATCCTGAGTCTGAGCCGAGCGGTGCCAGAGGATAAGGTACGGTATTGTGAGAAGAGCTCCCCTCCGTTTCGGGGGGGCCGGGGGGGGCGGAAGGGGCCGGGCAAGAGGCCAGGTAAGAAGAAAGAGGCACACATCGTCCTCTGCCAGGAACCGGTCGAGGTGGCCGACTTCCTGCGAGAGAGCTTGTGGGGTGCGACCAAGACGGTGGTCTGCACCAGCGCCACGCTCACCGTCAACCAACGGTTTGACTACTTTGACAATGGCACATTACGGTGGTGCGTTTGCGGTAGGTACCACCTTCTG
>CAYPOY010000469.1:0-3374 GCA_964412395.1 uncultured Anaerolineales bacterium
CATTGTATCACCTCTTCCGCCAGCTCATCCCGGTTCTCCACCGTCACCTCCCAGAGACCCACGTTGGGCATAGCCTTGAGACCGTCCACCCAGGCGTTAGGCTTTGCCATCGCCGTCGCCACCACTGTGTACGGCCCGTTCACCGCCCGCAGCACGGCCTCTTTGAATGGCCTACAGAAGAGCTCCATCTTGCCGATTTCGTCCATCACTACAATTTGCCCTCCTCGCATCGCTTCCTGAAGGGCTGCCACTCCTACCTGCTCGATGGACTTTACGTCCACCCCGTAGCGGCCTACCCTGGGCCGACCCCCTCCGCGCAGGTTCACGTGGGCCATCACTGCCTCCTGCCCATCTAACGTCACCAGTCGAAAGCCCTTGCGCCCACCGGGGCCCCGGATTTCCTCAGTGTAGAAGCCGCCCGCGTGCTCTCCCAACGCCTCGGCGACCGCCTTGATGACGGTGGTCTTCCCCACGCCCGGCCGCCCGGTCAGTAGCAGTGTGCGTCCCATCCTCGCCTCCTGCCTTCTGCCTCTTGCTTCTTACTTCCTGCATCTTGCTTCCTGCATCTTGCTTCCTGCATCATTGTAGCATAGGTCGGGCCATTGCCCAAACCCGCGAGCGCGAGCGTATCACACTGGGGACAAGAAACAGGGGGAAATAGGGCTACAAGGTTCGTAAAATGAGCCAAAACGGGGCTGGCATGGGATTACAATCAAAAGTGCCAGCCTCGCGAAAATGGGGTGCACTGTACCCAGCCCAAAACACATACAGGAGGCTGGCAGATGCAGTGTACCATAGGATTGACGGATCGCCAACACCAGTTGGGGGCCATTGCTCATACGATGGTGGTTGCGGGCCGGCAGGTCTCCGGTGTGGTTCTTGATGGTGACCAGGTGGACGGCGCCCCAGTCACGCAGACCGATGACATTGGGATGGTCGCGCACATGCTCGAAGGCGCGCCGGGCCCTGTCGAGGAAAGCGGGAGGCAGGGTCCGCTTTCCGCGTCCTCGAACGACGATGACCTTGAGGTTCTTGCTGCCCATCACCGCGCCGCCACCGCAGCGAGCCGCCGCCCGGCCTCCGTCGCTGATAATCGCGGCGGAACGCACACCGTTTTCCCCTGCCGGCCCGATGCAGGCGGCGCGCGCTCCGGGTCGCCAGGGTCTCGTGGGTGGCGCGGATGCCCAGCCCCCAGAGATGGCCGGCTGGCCGGAGGGCAATCTCCTCCGGCGTCACCTCCAGGTAGACGGGCTGTTCGGCGCGGCCGGTGATGACGAGCACGTCGTACCCGGCGCGGCGCAGGGCCGCTCCGAAGAAGCCACCAGCGTTGGCGTAGCCGTAGATGGACGTGAGGGGAGAATGGAACGTGACGTGGCAGCGGGATCCAGTCGGCCAAGGGGTGCCGGTCAGCGGACCGACGGCGAAGATCAGGGGGTTACCGGGCGCGAAGGGATCGGCGGGGTTGGCCAGGTGGCGGAAGAGAAGCGCGGCCCCCAATCCCCGCCCACCCAGGAAGCGAGCCACCATGTCGCCCTCCAGAGGCTGGAGGCGGATCGTGCTGGTGGAGAGGTCAATCCAGGCAATACGCAACATTCGTTTGAACACTTGTCAAATACATTTGTTCAAATTATAGCACGGGGCGGAGGAGTGTCAAGCGGTTGACAAGTGGCGCAAAGTATGGTATAGTTTGAACCGATGTCATTGACATTTGTTCACCTGTAACTGGGGGCTAAGGTGACTCTGCTTATCCACCGAGCGGCCTATCTCCTGCGTGATGTCCACCGTATTGAGCGCGATGCGGATCTGCTCATCGAAGGGAACCATACGAGGCGCACGACCTGGGCGTCCACGTCCACGTGAACCAGGCCGAGATTGAACTCCTGGCCCGCCACGGCGTGACCGTCGTTCACTGCCCCAAGTCGAACATGAAACTGGCCGATGGGGTTATGCCCTGGCCGACGCTGAAGGCAGCCGGGGTAGAGGTGGCGCTGGAGAACGATGGCTGCGCCTCCAATGACCTGCTTGACATGTGGGAAGAAATGATGCAGTCAATTAAGGAGTGAGGTAACTCCCGAAGAATAGTTCCTGCATCACCATGAATAATCGAGTTGATCCATTGCTCATTTTGTGTCGTTGCCACTGGTTGACTCCCTCGTGTGTGTCAAATCCTCGTTGGATTTGTCGAGAGTGACCTTGTGAATCCATATTGCACAAGTTTAAGGTTCTACGATTCTGGTTCTATGAGAAACTGATTGTAGGGACGTCACCCTATGACTCCCCAGGAGGTACCCTGTGAAAGCAATCGTTCCCGGAGAGCCCGGACGGGCTGAGTGGATGGAGATGGAAGAACCGGCCATCGGGCCGGGGGAGGTGCTGTTGCGCCCGCTGGCCTGCGGCATCTGCACCAGCGACGTGAAACTGGTGCGGGCGGGCTACACCGGTGGGCCGCGTTACGCGCTGGGGCACGAATTGGTGGGAGAGGTGGTGGCGACCGGTGAGAGGGCACGCTGGCAGGTCGGCGACCGGGTGGCGGCTGCGCCCTACCTGCCCTGCGGCTCCTGCTACTACTGCCTCCACGGCCGGCCGACGCTCTGCCCGCACCTGTTTGAGAACAGCCTGTCGCCGGGCGGCCTGGCCGAGCGGGTGCGCATCCCCCGCCCGCTGGCCGAGCGGGGTCTCTTCCCTCTTCCAGAGGGATTGCCCCCTGCAATCGCCGCGCTGGCCGAGCCGACCGGCTGCTCCATCCAGGGGGTCAAGGACTGCGGCGTGACGGCGGGCGATGCGGTGCTGGTGGTGGGCGATGGCCCAATGGGGCTGCTCTGCGCAGCCGTGGCCCGTGCCTATGGTGCTGCCCTGGTGGTCGTCGCCGGGCTCACCCCCCACCGGCTGGCCGTGGCCCACGAGCACTACGCCGACGCGGTGGTCCACGTGGGGGAGGAGAATCTGCGTGAGCGTGTCGCCCATCTGACGGGGGGCCGGGGGGCCGACGTGGTTCTAGCCGCTGTCTCCAACGCCGAGGCGGTGGAGGCCGGGCTGGGCGCGCTGCGACGTGGGGGCGCACTTAACGTCTTCGCTGGCGTGCCGGAGGGTACGACTATCCCTCTTGACTTGCGGGTGGTCCACTATGGGCAAATCCGTATCACCGGTTCCTTCGGCGTAGGACTGTATCACGTAGCCCAGGCGCTACGGTTGCTGGCAAGCGGGCAGGTGGACACAGCGTCGCTGGTGACAGCCACGTTCCCCTTCGAGGAGACCCTGGAGGCGCTCGCCTATGCGATGAACCGGGTGGGGTTGAAGGTTGTCGTCGTGTTCGAGGCGTGAAACGTGAGACGTGAGACGTGAAACGTGAGACGTGAAACGTGAGACGTGAGACG
>CAYPOY010000470.1:0-3351 GCA_964412395.1 uncultured Anaerolineales bacterium
GTATTCAGGATAGCAGTAGAAGCTTACCATCTCTTGCGTTTTTCGTCCAACGGCAGTGCTGAGCCGCCAGGCGGGTGTGCAGTAGCAATCTCGCTGACAGACCAACCACATAACCGAAACCACCTTCCAATTCGGGCCGCGATAGCTTGGTCGGCTCCAGCACATTGTTAGCCCGCCGCCCTTCTATGCCGAGGCAACTTCCTTACCTTGCTTCTCAGACAGTGCCTACCTTTGGCGTATCACCTATGGCACAAAGTTTGTAATCGCGGCGTTTGCCAGGTCTACCACGTCCGATTGGGGGCCGCCCTTCAGGCCTACCATATACTGAAACCCGTTGTATATCCAGAACACTTTGGCGTCATCGCAACTGGCCCCACACACCGATTCGATGAAGTACCCTTCGATGCCGTTGGTCAGCGTGACCTTCTGCGCCCGCGCTGCATCAAATTCAAAGTTATGCGTGCCCACTGGTTCACTCGAATCAACCTTCTTCCCCGTCAGACTGCCGTAGTGGCAGGCGCCCGCCCCTTGGCAATCCGCACCGAAATCTAAACTTACCTCGTATTCGCCGGGCTCAGCCGTATAGACATATGGATGAATGGGGGGAAGTCCTTCTTCGATGGGGAAGTCAGACGGCAGCATCAGTGGCACGCCGGTGCTTTCCAGTCGTGCAAGCGCGGGCTGGAATGTGGGCGGCACTTCACGTGGGCCACTCGTCGCCGGAGGGATAATCACTTCCAACACGTAATCGACAGGAGCCTGGACCACCGATTTCACAGCGATGTAGTAGTCCTCCGTAAAGGGGAGCTCACCCACCCAAGTTGTCGCGTCAGCGTGGTCGGAGATCAGGACTGTGCCATCCACCCCCCAGATGACCAGGATCGCGTTCACCCCCGCCGATGAGTCTGAGAGATTCACCGTCATCTCCTGGCCGGCTATGGCAGACAGCACGTAACGATCACTCCCGCCCGCAGCCAGACTGCCTTGCACCTGGGCCGATATGGCATCCGGTGCGAACTGAATGCGCTTCGCTTCGGGCTCGGGCTGGGAGGCAGCCGGAGGGATAATCACCTCCATGGTGTAATCGACCGCATCCTGGGCCACCGATTTCACAGCGATGTAGTAGTCCTGCGTCGAGGGAAGCTCACCTGCCCAAGTTGTCGCGTCAGCGTGGTCTGAGATTAGTACTGTGCCGTCCGCGCCCCAGATGACCAAGATTGCGCTGCCTGCCGGGACGCCCTCCGTGGTGACGTAGAGATTGACGGTCATCCCCTGACTCCCCATGACGTAGAGTACATAGGAGCGGACTCCGCCAGGATCCAGACTGCTATGCACCTGGGCTGACGTGGCACCTGGCGCAAACTCGATGCGCGTCGGTTCGGTCTGGGGTTGCGAGCCGCCGGTGGGTGGTGCCTCAGGGGGGCTGCTGAGCTCGTACCAGAAATCCGACACAAAACCTTGGGCATCCGTCTCGAAAACTTGTTTGACGATCTCGGGTTTCCCGTCCGTACAGCGCCATTCATAGACCATTCCGTGGCCCGTGACGGCGGCTGGAACAAAATCAGAGGTTGGATTTTCCCCGCAGAAATCTTCCATTTCAGGAGAGGGCGTTTGGCTGGTATCTGCCTTGTAACACGGTAAGTTGGCGCCGACGAAGCAAGCCCAGACTTTGCCGTCCATGCAGCGCCAGGACGTCCCTCCAGCGACCCAGTCTGTTGGTGCGTCGTCAGGCATCTCCAACTCTTCCCTCAGAGCTTCGACGATCTCCTCAGGTACCTCAGGACCAGTATACTGCTCGTCCGGCGCGTCAATCGTACCAACCGCTGCGCAGTAAGTGAAGGGATCAGCGAATTGGTCCTGCCCTGTTTCCGCAATTGAACTGATGGCGTATACAATTCTGCCTTCTCCACCTGGATCATTGCACTCGATACTGCTATCGTCAAGCCATATCGGGTTAAATGGCTTTGCTACCGAGGTAGCAATTTCTTGTGTGCTTTGACCATCAAAATCATAGACAGATAGGGTGACTGGCTGTTGGCTTTCCTCAAATTCCTCAGCACTTTGCGCATCGAACATTGCCGGGTAATCGCTGTAACTCGACTTTATCCATTTGTATTCGACCCCCATATCTGGGTTGAAATTGTAGCACGCACCTATATGCAGGGGGTCAATATTGCTAAAATGGCTCAAAATCGGCCAAAATCAGTGAAAATTGGCCCAAAAACGCCGAAATGGATAAAGTCGAGTGTAAGCCAGTTTACCTATGTTCGCATTCAAATCATACTCCGCTGGGTGAACGGACAATTGAGAAACATCGTACGTATCTACTTGCCACGAGTCGACCATCACCCTGTAAAAGACTAGCGACGCTGGTCCCCAACCTAACGTTCCCCAAAATGTCCTACTATCATCTGACCATTTCTCTAAATCACAACCCAGTGTATCTGGAAAGTCTGGAAAGTCCGCACTCCCTAGTTGGTCAACTGCGAATTCCTGTACCAGGTCACCTTGAGAGCTTAGAAAGTCTAGCCTATCCTCCCCAGACTCGTCGGAAAAATACGTTATTACAGCAATGTAGCCTTCATCGGGCGCTGCACGAAAATCTAATCCCTTCGCTGAATGGAGGCGTGTTCCTTGCCCCTGCCTATCATACCTCCAAAGCTCATCAGACCATTCTTCATCTGAACTCCCTTCCTCGTAACCTATTCGCCTGATGACGTATAGGTTGCCATTGTGATATTCGCTGTTGTGGTAGTGGTTCGTGTAAACGTCTTCGAGTGTGATGAATAGGCTTTCTTCTCCTGTACTGCTGTTTCGTATGTAGACATCAGTTTTGCTGGCGTCTTGGGAACTGGGCTGTGTGACAACCTCAAAATAATCTTGTTCACTTGGTGGAGGGGTCGGCGTTGATGCGGGAGGCAGTGATGTTGGTGTAGGTGACGGCGCAGGTGTTGATGGTATAGGTGTCGACGTAGGCGATTGAGGACTGGGAACGGGAGATGGACTTTGTACACAACTACTCACTGTAACAACGATGGAAGTCATAATCAGGAAAAGCCAAGTGAGTTTTCTCATTTTTCTTTCCTCCTAATTTCTAGCACACTTATTGCTGAGATCAGAACTGCACTAATATTTGGCGGGCTAACGATTTGGGATTCACCCGCCCACACCCGGACAGCGGCGCGTAACCGACTTCGCCAGTCGTCAATCTCGCTCGTGAGATTCGTTCAACGATTTGGGATTCACCCGCCCACACCCGGACAGCGGCGCGTAATCGGCTTCGCCGGTCGACGACGTCGCTCGTGAGATTCGTTCTGCCTGGTGGGTCGGGTGCAATCCCTGGTTGGACGG
>CAYPOY010000471.1:0-3345 GCA_964412395.1 uncultured Anaerolineales bacterium
ACTGATTATTTTAATATTTACTTTTGTCTGTGTTGATGAAGCCTATGCAGGCTGTATTGATACGGACTCTTACGATGCCTTCGGCATTTTGATAAAGATTGATTCGGATTCATTAATGTATATATACCGAGATGGTCAATTACATCAAGGCGGAGAGAGTAAAATAGTGAAGCGCAATTATACGATTTCGACAGGCAATTGGAGCAATACCGCCGATATATATTTAGACCTTGATTATGGAGTCCGGGGAGTAGGCGGTGGAATAATAGGCGATAAAATACACCTATTCTTCGCCAGGGAGGATATCTCCTATCCTTACATAAGAAGACCAATCATCCACATATCGTCTACTAATCTTACTGGTGATTCATGGAGCGCACCAACGGAATTGCTAATGGAATATGATTACTATAATGCTTACGGGGCTATTATACCTACAGACGACCCGGACACTTTCCTACAAACCTTTTGCGAACATAATGGGATAGACTCTTTTAAGAGTGGACTATTCAAGACTGACGATGGTGGTCTTACCTGGTCAGTCAATTCTACCATAGCGTCATCCAATGGCACGACACAGTGGCTAGAGCCTTCGGCTGCCTACATCGGTGATGGGAAGATAGTCTGCCATTTAAGGGATGATGCCGTGAACTTTATAGGTCAGTCCGTAAGTTCCGATAATGGGGAAACATGGTCAGAGGTCTCTTTGACTAATCTTGGTGACAATACCGGAGATACGGTTGTCTTTCTTTATTACGACTCTGAAAGCGGTGATTTAATAGAAGTATTCCACGATAGGTCTATACCCTTTAAAAGTAAAATTACATATCAAAACGCTAATGTAGTTTATTCAAACTCTATATGGCCTGAGCCTACAGTCATTGACTACGGCTTTGAATATAACGGTTATTATTCAATAGCCAAAATAGAAACAGATAAATACTTCGTAGTTTATTCTAAAGAGCAAAGCATTTCAGATGCCGACCTCTGGTATGGTACTTTGGATTTAAATAATTTGCCTGATATAAAGATTGATAAAGAGAGCGATGAAATAACCCCTTCTGGTGGCGGCGTATATTTTGGTGGTGGTAGTTCGGGCGGGAGCGCATACGGCAACAAAAGGACCACATCCCTATGGAACTTAACGAGCCATTATTATAAAGTATGTGAAGATGTAGATGTAGAGAGTATAGACTGCAAGTTTACCTTAAAGATAGACAACCAGACTGAATTAAAAAACAAGTTCGGTCAATTGGTCGCTGCCATATCTATCGAGAAGATAGATGACACTTACAAAGTAAAACCCGATGGTGCTACATTCAACCCACCGGCCACGATAAGCATGGAATGTGAAAATGAACACTACAAAATAGCATACTTCGACGGGGAGTGGATTAAACTAGACAGTACATTAGAGAACGGCGTAATCTCTGCCAGTATAAGTATAATAAGTTCGCTGTACTCACTGGTGTTCGATGAGACGGAGATGTGGGGGTATCCCTATTGGTGGTGGAGACAGTTTAATTTACCCAATGATGAAATCTGGTAAGTATCCCTTGAAAGCGCCCAACTCTATTCTGGATATATGAGGGCGAGTTAGCCCGGAACGCTGGGCCAGTTCTTCTTGGGTAATTCCAGCTTCATTACGGAGCTTTTTAATGCAAAACCCCCAATTTATCACAACCGCCCCCTATAAATATGTGTATCATATTTGATACTATTGTCAATAAGGGAATCACTTATATATTTATAGGGGAAAGGATTATTTTTAATGTATGAAAAATATTATAAAAAGGTATTGACAAATGTAGCAATTTTGTTATAATATGTAGAATGACTTTACAAACCACCTCAGTTGATGTTGTTTCCGCCCTTATTGCCATTCAAAAGAGAGAGGGCATGACTGACTACCAGTTTGCGGAAACTCTCGGCTATAAGAACCGGATAAGCTGGCATAGGATAAAGCACCGCCGAACCCCGATAAACGACAAACTATTGTACCGTGCCATAAATAGGTGGCCTGAATTGGAAAATATTTTATCCGGTAATGCTACAAGCGATAGACCGATAGTTACAGGCGATAGCACCACAGATGCCCCCCAGAAGCCCTGTAGTCGAATTCTGAGGGGTTTGTGGTGCAAAGTGAGGGATTGGTTCAAAGGGCGATTTCTCAGAGTTAAGAAGGGGTCTTAATATACTGACCGCACTCACTGAATATGGCGGAATAGGTAGACGCTAGGTAATAGACGTATTGTCGAGATTGAAAGGGTGCTGATTGCTAGTTGAAACGTTTACGAAGACGGCTGACGGTAAATGGGTGCCACACACCAGCCCAAACAATTATTTAGGGTGACAATGGCAATGTCTGACTTGCTCAAATCCCTAGTGTTCAGTGGGTGCGCTAAGTATATCAGGAGATAGATTTAGATGCAAGGAATGCTATTCAAGCCGTGGAAGGCCAAGTTCATCAGCGAATACAAAGGTGAACCACAGACACGGCGATTGGGTGGCCTGAAAGAGATTAACCAAGAGCCTGATGCGTGGTGGCTTGTCGCAGTTTTTGTTGATAATACTCTATTTCGCTTCGGCAATGACAAAGAAGATAGAGATATTATGGTCAAGCCCCGCTACCAAGTAGGCGAGGTAGTGTATATCAAAGAGGCGTGGGAAACCGAAAAACAATATGATGACTTACCACCACGCTTAATTCCTAAAACTGCTCGTATCTGGCATATACCACGAACCATCCTTCGTGGTCTACAAAACCTAACTCCCGTTGGTAAATGGCGTTCCCCTCTATTCATGCCAGCATGGGCAGCCCGCCGTTTCGTCAAGATACTTTCAAATGACCCCCAGAGATTGCAGGATATAACAGAGGAAGATGCCACCGCGGAAGGATTCAAGGCTGACGATGTTAAGACTTGGTGGCAAGGTTATAGAAAATGGCAATTCGGTGATTTAGGGGAAGACCTGATACATCAGCAATCTATTGGTGATAATCCCCCCGAATGGATGATTGAACCTCATAAAATGATAGACCGACCAGATTTACGAATATCAGCTCGTAAATGGTTTTCCCGCATTTGGGACACCATCAACCCCAGCCATCCCTTTGAAAGCAACCCCTATGTTTGGGTGTATTCCCTTGAGAGGACTGATTTTCATAATGCCGGGATTTAAGAAATTTATAATAAGCGGTGGGGAAATTAAATATCTACCAGATTATAAATTGGAGAGGGTCAATGCCTGAAATAAAAACCTGCTCCCATTGCGGTCATGCCAGCTCTGAAGTGCTGAGTTACCTGGCCCATGTCGGCGGGGTGGGTCTGGTCCTTCAAGTTCATT
>CAYPOY010000472.1:0-3340 GCA_964412395.1 uncultured Anaerolineales bacterium
ATCATAGTTGTTAATCTTATCTCTTACAACTGAAAAAATATAAACCAGTTTATCTTGGCTAAAACTAAAATCAAATAGTCCATCTTGTTTTGAGCTTGTTTTTTCAATTCTGACTTGTAGTAAATCCTTTATAATATAATCATTATAATCATCAATTTTTTTTGAAAATTCCTTGACCTTATTTTGAAGTATATCTCTAGATGTTCTTAATTGTGCGGGTAAATGATTATCTAAATATTTATTATCAACATATATGCCTTTTTCATCTTTCTGTGTCACAAGATTTAAAGATTCGAATACACTTCTAATGTGATTAATAAATGCTCCATGCCTAACTCGTGTACTTAAGTATCCATCCAGACCATATTCCTTGCTATATAAATACTTATCACGTATCTCTAGAAACATCATTTTAAAAGAAATAAATGCTGGATCTCCTAATGAGACAATTTTCTTTTTTAGGTTCTCATCATTCAGATTATTAAGATATTCCTTAATAAATTGAGTTGAAGCATCTACAGCAACTAATTCCTTATCTTTGGTATAATTTGCCAGCTCTTGATAACGATTGAAATTTTCTTTAATATTTGTTGATTCAAGATTTTTTAATTTTTGGTAGTTTACAGTTATTCTTCCCTTATTAACTTCTCGAATAGCCTGTCTTACTAATCTATTTTGTGTCAGTTCTGTAATTTCTTTTATGTAATCATTTTCATTATCTGAATCAATAATGATTAATTCTTTAAGAATTAATAATCTCTCTGTGTCCAATTCATCTGAATCATCAAATGATATAGAATGTTGCATTATGTCCTTTGTACATACATACCTAAGGAAGTATATATATTTTGCCTTTTGAATACTTATTTTTTTATCAAACAATTCACTTGGTTTATCAACACCTTGAGATAGAAGAAGATCATCGTAAGCAACGTATTGCTGATATAAATCTTGGCTGCAAATATTATAGAAGATTGCTAATTCAATGAGTTTTGTATATTTTGTTTCGGTCTTATCAAGCCTATCCAATAATGCTTGGCTATCTAGTTTAGAAATAAGATGAATGTTCTTTAAGTAATTTTTAACAAATAATTCAAACGCTTTCCCTAGGCTCTCCTCAACTAAATAGATATTATATAGTTGTATTAAGCTTTCTTCATAAATAGTAATGGATATTGAGGAATTATTTATTAAATTTTCATAATGCTTCTTTAATTGTTCTAGATTCGATGTATGACTCAGTGTTCTGGCATAATAAAGTAAAGCTCTATTATGAGTTAGTCTTAATTGTCTATAATCATTTTGATTCTTTTCATAAATAGATTTATTTAGTTTAAAGGAAATTAGTTTACCATAACTATTACTAAAAGCCTCAAAATAGGATTCTAAATGTCTAGTAAAAAAGATAGCTCTAGGATTATTAAACTCAGAATGGATTATATATTTTGAAATATGATGTAGGTTCTTAACTTGCTTATTGGCTTGGAAACTAACAAGTGACAATAATTGCTTTGCCCAATCAGTAGCGAAATAGGTTAAAGATATTTTAAATAATTTTTCAGCTGCTACATCATTCTCAGATGAGCGAGTATATATACTATAAAGATTCTTAATAATTTTATTTATTAAGTTTGAATTATAGAGATTTGGATTAGGTTTTTGCCCTAGTTCTATATAAGATTTTATGAGTAATTCATATAATTCAATATTAGTTGGATTGCCTTCTAATAATAGTGGGATTTCTTTTACGCAAAAATCAAAATCACCACTTGTGTATCTATCTAACAAGTTGAAGAAAAAATCATTTTCTTTTTTGAAGATTAAAAAATCATTTTCGGTTATAAGATTATGTAGCTGTTTAATTTGCTTATCATTCGGAATATGAGTTTTTATTAAATTTAAGTATAGTGCAATTTCATTCTGTTTGTCCTCACTTGTATCTATTATTAAATCAGATAGTACATCTTTAACGAAGATATATTTATCAATTAATGTTGAGACACTTTCTATAGTTAAATAAAATGGATATTGGTAAAAACCAGAGTAAGCGGGATATGCTAATTTGAAACATAAATACTCATTGAATTGACTTGGAGCATCAATATTTACCAGTTGGTTGTTGAATATATTCCTATATCTGAAAAATGAAATCTTTTTTTCAGCCTTTTTACTTAACAATTCAATTGATAAAGATAAAAGTGGGTCATTTGAAATTTTTGCTAACTCACTTAAAAAGTTCCAATTACTATGCGAACCTTCAGTTAATTCTTTTAAAATGAATCTGTTTTCAATAGACCAAAGTGATTTGCATATATCGGAATCAATATTATTTAAAATCTTCTCAGATGTTTCATAATCCTCAAGAATAAGACTTCTATCGAATTGTTTTTTTAATTCAATAAATTTTATAAGCGTATCAGAATGCTTAATAATTTGAAAAACATTCCAATTTAGTTCAGAACTTATACTATTTGTTGTATGTACTATTCTATTATCCCGTATATGTGAATATTTTGTAGGAAGCAGGTTAGATTCAAATAACTTTCTGGTAAGTGGATGATTAAGATTTGAGTTAACAATTCTTTGAAAAGTATCAAAGTCAGAAGTTGCTTTAAGCTTTCCAAACAACATAAGCTTATTGCTCTTAGGATTATACAATTCCGATTTAAATACTGAACTTTTCATTTTTATTACTAATGTATCTAATATAATGCATTATGCAAAATTGCAGCTCTTTTGCAAGCCTTTAAAATGTGCGTTAGCTAGTGGGGGCTTGTAAATTTGCTGCAATAGTTATTGAATCGTAAAAATATTGGATGTTTGAAAAAATAATAAATAGAAAAGGAATTTCAATTGTTTCTCCCTCTCGTGGAATTATATTCAAATGAATATTTTCAATATAAAAATATTTATTAAACCTGTCTTTTATCGAAATTGAGCAATTCACGTTGCCAGTTATTATAGGGGTTCTGTCTTCTGTCTGTAATAGTTCTATGATATTATCGTAGATCTGTTCTAAATACCTTCGTATTTTAGCAGTACTTATTCCTACTTTCCGTGCAACCTCTTTAACATATACTTTTCTACCGTCATCAAATAATTCATTCAATCCAATTAAATTGATTAAAAATGAGTCATATTCTTTTCCCCGGTTAAGCAACTTATTAAGGATACTCTTATGATATTTAAGACCATTCAGAAAATCCTGGGTTTTTATCTTTTCTTCAAACATATATTTAAGATTTATCATTAGTAAAATAGATGGGAAATGTTTACTAATTTAGTTTATATAAGCAGCTGAAATTCCAGCTTTCTTAGTATTAGGGAAATTATAAAAAAT
>CAYPOY010000473.1:0-3320 GCA_964412395.1 uncultured Anaerolineales bacterium
GGGCCAGTTCGGGGTAGCGGCCAAAGGGGGAGACTTCCTGGCGCGCCCAGGAGGAAAAGGGGTGTGTGCCCGCCGCCGCTACCCATAACCCCTCGCGTTCGGCCAGCTCCCAGATCGAGCGCCGCACATGGATCAGTTCGCGGCGTGCCTCCTGGATGTCGTGACAGATGCGGGTGCCTACCTCCACCTGCGATTGCAGGAACTCGGGGTGGATCTGATCGGGCAACACCGTCTGACCCTGCTCGAGGAACCGCTGCACGTAGGAGCGCAACTCTCGCGTGGCGGGGTCAATGATCTGGTATTCCTCTTCGATACCGATAGTCAGCGATGGGGTGATCATGTCTCTCCAGCCTTGATTATATCACATCGGTGGGTTGTTCCAAAATTGGAATGCGTTCGCTTGTCCTCGTAGTAAGATATGATACAATCCTGCCTGGGGTTGAGGTGGCGGGTGCATCTGCTTGCACGACCGGGCTATCGCCGCTTGGTGACCTCGCTGTGGATAGGATCAGGCCCGGAACACGCGCTTCTGACAGAAGCGTAACGCTGTGCCGGGGTACGTGTTTCTACTCACGAACCTACGGATAAAGGAGGCCAAAATGGAACGGGTTGTACGCATCGTGACCGACAGCAGTTGTGATCTTCCACGACGGCTGGTGGAGCGCTTCAAAATCGCCGTGGTGCCGCTCATCGTGCACTTTGGGCTGGAGGTGTACGACGACGGGGATTTGCCGGTGGAGGAGTTCTGGCAGAAGGCGGCCGGGCCAGACCATCCTCAGACCTCTCAGCCCTCGGTCGGTACGTTCGAGGAATTCTTCGGACAGTTGGTCGCACAAGGGAAACAGGTGTTGTGCTTGACGATCACTGGCAAGCACAGCGGCACGTTCAACGCAGCCCACCTGGCTGCCCAGCGCTTTGGCGAGATGGTAAAGGTCTTTGATTCCTTTTCGCTTTCCCTGGGTCTGGGGTTACAGGCCCTGGCAGCGGCGCAAGCTGCGCAGGCTGGTCGCTCGATGCAGGAGATTCTCGCGCTGCTGGAGGACACGCGGGCACGGATGCGTCTGATGATCGTGCTGGACACGCTGGAAAACCTGCGGCGCGGGGGACGGGCTGACGGGTTCATCGCCATTGCGGACCGGATGACGCGGGCGCTCAACATCAAAGCCATCATCAACGTGGTGGATGGCCAACTGCGGCTGCTGGGCGCGGCTCGCTCGTTTCAGGGTGGGCTGAGGCGCGTGCTGAACCTGGTCGAGCGGCTGGGGCCATTGGAACACCTGGCGGTGGTGCATACGCGCAGCCATGAGATGGCGGAGGAGATGGCCAACCGGTTGGCGGAGCGCATCGGCTTCCCCAGAGAGCGTATCTGGGTGCGAGAGACAGGGGCGGTGTTGGCCTGCCACGCCGGTGCGGGAGTCATCGGCGTCCTGGCAGTGCCCGTCGGGTAGTGTAAGCGACCAGAGAGGCTCGATGGAAGCGCGTCGCCCGCCATAGCGACTCAAAGCAGTGACTCGCTGCAAACGATGCGCGGGATCAGCACCGTTTCCTCGGCCCGGTTGGAAGCGGCGCGGTGAGCTGCCTCCAGGCTGTAGTCGCGGACGATACGCAGGAGTTGCGCGACCAGGGCCTGGCCAGTGACCTTGCTGCGACGCAAGGTATTGAGTTCACGATGGGCGCGGGCAGTCAGTGGGACGCTGGTGAAGATCTCGGACAGAAGGACTAGACGCGCTTTTTCCTCCGCGTCCTCCTCGGCCTCGAAGACGAGGCGCAGTTCCGCCAGCGCATAGTCGCGCCCCAACGCCCTGCCCACGGTGTGGCGTACCTCGGCCTCGCGGGCGCGAACCTCGGCGTCGAAGTCGCGCTTGACGGCGGCGATGCGCTCGTTGATGCCGGCTGGCAGCGATAGCGTTGGCTCATCTTCCTCGCAGCGGATGGCGCGGATGGCCTGCTGAGGATCGGCAGTGCGATGGCCCTTTTCGTCAACCAGGTAGAGGCGCTGGTAGCCCCCGGCCTGACAGAAGACGAACAGGCCAGGCTCGCCAGCAGCCTGACGCGCACTGCGGACGCCGTCGGGCATGGCCGCGATCTCCCGAAAGCGATCGGGGTCGGTGCGCTGGAGCTGGCGCACGAGTTCTTCGGCCTCCAGCAGGTTGAAAATGTCGGCCTCGGGTTCGTCCTCCAAGACGCCCTCGTCGCCGCGATAGATGGCGTACATGGCCTCCTCGTTGATCCGCTCGCTCTTGTGCAGGATGGCGGCGTCCTCGCCGATGGTGCGATGAATCTCAGCGATGCGATGCTCCAGGCGATGTTCGATGCCCAACTCGCGCTCCAGGCCAGTCTCGGGGAGAAAGTTGTAGACATAGATGGTGCTGTGCTCGGTGCCGATACGGTCTACGCGGCCGATGCGCTGAATGAGACGGATGGGGCTCCAATGCAGGTCGTAGTTGATGACATAGTTGGCGTCCTGCAGGTTGAGGCCCTCGCTGAGGACGTCGGTGGCGACCAGGATGCGCAGTTCTTCGTCGCCGGGACGGAGTTGGTAGTGGTTGGCCCTGGGGGCAAAGCGCAGGATGACGTGCCCACGGTCTTTGGTGTCGCTCTCGACAGCGCGTATGCGGCCCAGGCGCTTGAGGTCATCGTAGAGGTAGTGGGCAGTATCAGCGTACTGGGTGAAGATGAGCACCTTGCCATGAGTCAGGTCACCGGGCAGGGGACGATGGCCGGTGAGCGTATGGCCCTGGGTCATCATAGAGATGAGTTGCTGGAGTTTGTTATCCTCCTGGGGGCCAATGGGCTCGACCAGGCGGGCCATCTCGTCCAGGAGCGCGATGTCGGTGTCCAGCGCGGCCTGGAGTCTGTCCACGTCGAAGTCGGCGATGGGATAACGGGTGCTGGCCCGCTCCAGCGCCTCGTAGAGGCTGAGTTCGTCGTCCAGGTCGGACTTGTAGAGAACGTCCGTGGCCTCGTCACCAGCGGGGACCAGGCCGCGCTCCAGCCCACCCTGGAAGGCGCATTGCAGGTCTCGGAGGCGATTGACCGTCTGGCGGAAGGCGTGCACGCTGGACTCGAACCGTTTGAAGAGCATGACGCGCATGAGGCCGCGCAGCGCAGTGCCGGCCCGTTGCAGCTCCTGATACTTGGGTGCGTTCTGATGCTCGGGCAGGGCATAGTCGAAGAGGGCATAGCGGGCGTAGGTGAGTTGACCCATCAGGTCGTGCAGTCGCCTGTAGACGTGCCCCTTCCCCGCCGCGTCGCCCGGGCCACCGTAGGTCTCCTCGATGCTGTAGGTGATGGTCTCCAGTTGGCGGTCAGGAAAGACG
>CAYPOY010000474.1:0-3318 GCA_964412395.1 uncultured Anaerolineales bacterium
ACGGTCAGAGACCTTCGGCGAACGGTCAGAGACCTTCGGCGAACGGTCAGAGACCCTCGGCGAACGAGCAGTATCCCTGCACATCGCTCAGGGCATCCGCCCGTAGATCGCGGTCAGTTCCAGGAGCCGCGCTGCGACCTCATCGGTCAGCGCGCCGGGCAAGAGACGCCAGCACCAGTTGGGCGGACCGACGGTGCCAGGCATGTTCATCCGTGCTTCGTGTCCCAGGCTCAGCAGGTCTTGAACGGTGGTGATAGCCGTGTTGGCTACCGAAGCCCACGCCAGCCGGATCAGGTCCCAGGCGATGTCCGAGCCGTCGCTGCCTAGATACTTGCGGGCATAGTCCCGTTCCGCTTCTGTGGAGGTGAGCTGGTACCAGCCAACGACTGTGTCGTTATCGTGAGTGCCAGTGTACACCATACAGTCACGGGTGAAGTTGTGGGGCAGGAAAGGATCAGTCGGGCCGGCACTGAAAGCGAACTGGAGCACTTTCATGCCGGGATAGCCGAACTCGGCCTGCAGAGCGTCCACGCCAGCGCGCGATTCGCCGTCGAAATCGCCCAGGTCTTCGGCGATGATCGCCACCTCACCCAGCACAGCGGTGACGGCGTGGAACAGGTCGGCGCCGGGGCCATACAACCAGCATCCTTTAATAGCCGTCTCCTCCTCCGCAGGGACTTCCCAGTAGTTGTAAAAGCCTCGAAAGTGATCAATGCGCATCACATCGGCCTGGGTGAAGGCCATGCGGAAACGGACGATCCACCACGCATACTCGTCCTGGGCCATCACCTCCCAACGGTAGAGGGGATGGCCCCAGAGTTGCCCCGTCTCACTGAAATAGTCGGGGGGTACGCCAGAGACGACCGTTGGCTGGAGATGCTCGTCAAAGTGGAAAAGGCGGGGATTGGCCCAGACGTCGGCACTGTCCATGGAGACGAAGATGGGGATGTCGCCGATAATGCGGATGCCCTTCTCATTGGCATACCGTTTGACGGCCAGCCATTGCTCAAAGAACTGCCATTGTCGGTACTTCTGATTTTCGATTTTGTCGGCCAGCGACTCGCGCCAGCGGGCCAGCGGTTCTGGCTGCCGGGTGGCGACCTCCGGCCCCCACTCGTGCCAGGGGCGGAGATGGTGAGCTTCTTTCAAGGCCATAAACAGGGTAAACTCATCCAGCCAGGAAGCCTGGTCGTCGCAAAAGCGGGCAAAGTCATCTCGCTGGCTGGCAGGGGCCAGGGCCCGGAAGTTGGCGAAGGCCCGGTCCAGCAAGCCTGTCTTGTAGCGGATGACCGGCCCGAAATCCACCCGTTCGCTGGGGAAGGCGGGTACGTCCTCCAGGTCCGCCTCCGAGAGGTGACCGATCTCCACCAGCTTTTCGGGGCTGATGAGCATTGGGTTGCCGGCAAAGGCAGAGAGGGTCTGGTAGGGAGAATCGGCGTAGCCGGTTGGGCTCAGGGGGAGCACCTGCCAGTAGGATTGGCCGGCTGCGGCCAGAAAGTCCACAAACTGGTAGGCTGCGTTGCCCAGGTCGCCGATGCCGAACCTGCCGGGGAGCGACGTAGGGTGCAGCAGGATGCCGCTGCGGCGCGGGAATTTCATCTGTGAAACCTCCGTGGTTGTCGTGTGTGACGTTGCCGGAACGCGCCTCATTATAGCAGAGTTTCTATCTTGTGCACGTTTCAAAGCACGAGCTGTCCAGGGCGGATTTCCTACGGTCACAGTTCCAGCCTCGCCCACTGACTCTGACTGAGGCGGAGAAAGTGAGACGATTGCCGTTTTTTGTTGCAAGTCGCCGCCACTCTGTGGTATAATAGTATTATCTGGGCATCACCGCCACCAACGGCATCAGCACGGTCGTTGGGCCGATGTGGCGTTTTACCACGGTGGGGTTCAAGTACATCTACCTGTTCTGTTTCAACGCCCAAGTCCATCGGCACAAGAACCGGCTCCCAACGGCAGTGTTACCGTCAGGAGCCTGTCTTTTGTCAAGTCCGACGCGGCGGCCGCTCCTACCTGGGCGGGCACCCCGTGATGCGGTGAATCCCCTCGTCGAGCGACCGGAGCCGCCGGTACATCCGCCGGTAGACCCGCTGATAGAGACCCTCTTGGTTGGTAGCGTGTGTCCTACTACGATAGTATCTCGGTAAGACCGGCCGAACCGTCGAGTAACAAGCGCAACTTGTTGAGAACGTTGCGCCCCAGGACAATCTCATCTCCCTGTTCATCGCCAACTACAAAGACATCGGGCAGTCTCAGGCCGTCCAATTCGAGATCTACCACGAACAACTGGGCAGAGCGCCATTCTCCCCAATGGCTGCGCATGCGAGTGTCGGTAATAGCAGGAGCAAATATCTGTCGAAGATAAGCGATGGGGACGAGAGAGCCATCGGACCCAGTGTCCAACAAAGCATTCTCCGGTGCGGTATGCAACCCCTCCTCGCTGTTATACAAGATTATCTGAGCTACCGGAAAGGGAGGCTGATAGCTGGCGTCGTAGGGATATTTCATGGGCTGGCCGCCTCCATGCGAAAGCCGTGGCGGACCAGAGGCTGTTCGGCGATGTCTTCTACCAGCGTTATCATCACAGGTGTACGTCCAAAGCGATGGCGTATGCGCTGACGCAATGCTTGGAAGTCAGGATCGTGATCCACTACCTGGCCGTTGTGCATGGCGATGTATTGACCCAGATATTGCGCTTTCAGTTCGGCATGTCGCTGGCGGTAGGTCGCGCTCTCCTCAGAGATCTTGCGGCGATCCAGTTCCCAAAGGTAAAGGCGGACGGCTCTGGCGAGTACTTCGCCAATGCTGACCTGGTGCTCCAGGGCAGCTTCCTCGACACGTCTGTACAAATCCGGTTCAACGGTCACTATTGGCATACGTCCTACTCCTTGTCCAAGATGCCTGCCCCAATCATCAAAGTCAAGTATACACCACACCCGGTGGATATGTCAATCCACCGCAACAGTCGCGTGAAAACGCGACCTGCATCACGCTACCTGGGCGGATACCCCGTGATGCGGCGAATCCCCTCGTAGAGCGGCCGCAGCCGCCGGGACATCTGCCGGTAGACTCGCTGGTACAGATCCTCACCCCTCCCTCAGGTGGGATAAGCGTTCGCCCACCGGCGTTGCTGTTTGTGCGAGCGCCACCGTTGGGCTATAATTGGGCTAAACTCTATCTGACCAATCTACCGACTTACGGACCACTAATGACCAAAATCCGCATCCTTCACTTCGCTGACCTGCACATCGGCATGGAGAACTATGGCCGGCTGGACCCCGCCACCGGCGTCAATGGGCGGGTGCTGGACTTCCTGCA
>CAYPOY010000475.1:0-3294 GCA_964412395.1 uncultured Anaerolineales bacterium
CCGGCGATGACAATGCCCCTGTGGGCGATGTCAGCCAACGCTTATCTCTCGACGATGGTGCGCATCCAGGATGACCGAGGCCACCAGGTTGTTACGGCCGGCCCATACCGGTATGTGCGCCACCCCATGTACGTGGGAACGATCTTCTTTGGGTTATCCATCCCACTGTTCCTCGGCTCGTGGTGGACGTTCATTCCCTGCGGCCTGATCGTCGTTTTATTCATCGTCCGCACCGCACTGGAGGATAGGACTCTGCGCGAGGAACTGCCCGGCTACGCCGAATATGCCCAGCGGGTGCGCTACCGTCTACTGCCGGGCATCTGGTAGCCGCCAGTGTAGGTAACAGTTGAGCATCACCGAGAATGAGGAGTGAGAAAATGGAGAAAGAACAAACCTTCTTCGATTTTGCGGCTGAGGTGGGCCTCACAAAACATCTCGGAGGCGTCGAGGCCACAGAGGAGCTGATTGAATTATGCCACATCGGCAAAGGCAAATACGTCTTAGATGTTGGCTGCGGCGCTGGGGTGACGCCTTGCTTCATCGCAAAAAGGCACGGCTGTAGAGTGGTCGGCGTGGACATTTCTGCAGGAATGGTCGAAAAGTCCAAGGAAAGGGCGAAGAGAGAGGGAGTAGCGGATAGGGCTGAATTCAGAGTAGCAGACGCACAAGACCTCCCTTTCGAGGATGACCTTTTCGATGCCGTCATCACCGAGTCCGTGACCGCCTTTCCAGAAGACAAACAGGGAGCGGTCAACGAGTATGCGAGGGTGACGAAGCCGGGAGGATACGTCGGGCTTAATGAGTCAATCTGGCTGAAGGTTCCGCCTCCGCCAGAAGTCGTCGCCTGGGCATCCCAGGAGGTGGGTGCTAACGTGGAACCTCTGCCTTCTGATGCTTGGGTGGGATTGCTAGAGGGCGCTGGGCTGAGAGAGATAACCGCGCGAGCATACGAAATCAACACGCAAAACGAAGCCAGAGGGATACTCCAGCGGTATGGTTGTAGAGGAATGCTGGGTGTTTTTTGCAGAATTCTGTCCCTTTATGCCAAAAGTCCAGCCTACAGGAGATTCGTGAAGGAAGTACGAGAGGGTGGGTTCACGCCCGAGAACCTTGATGAGTATTTCGGATACGGAGTATACGTGGGGAGGAAGTGAATGGATGCCACTACATCCACAGAAGATGACGTAGGGCGCGGCGTGACGAGATGGTTGATCCGGGAGATTATCGGCACGCTGTTCACGGCAGCGATCCTGTTCGGCTTTTCAGGCCATCTGGATTGGGTGATGGGGTGGGTCCTGGTCGGCGTGTACGCGGTCTGGATCGGTGCCCTGGCGGTGATCCTGATCCCCACCAACCCGGAATTGTTAGCGGAACGTACCAGACCCCAGAAGGGCACTAAGAAATGGGACATGGTCCTTCTCAGCATTATAGGCGTGGTCGAACTGACCAAGTACATCGTGGCCGGGTTGGACGTGCGCTGGGGGTGGTCGCCTCAGATTCCGCTTACGCTCCAACTCGCCGGGGTGGTCGTCGCGATGCTGGGATACGACGTGCTCCTCGTCTGGTCTATGGTGGCGAATGCGTTCTTCTCACAGACCGTCCGCATCCAGAAGGACCGGGGGCAAACCGTCGTCACCGGCGGACCGTACCGATACGTGCGCCATCCGGGTTACGTTGGGTCACTCCTGTTCCAGGTCGCGACGCCGCTCATACTTGGCTCGGTGTGGGCATTCATTCCGTCGGGGCTCGTGGCGTGCCTGACGATCGTCCGCACGGCGCTGGAGGACAGGACATTGCGAGAAGAACTCGATGGCTACAAAGACTACGTCGCGCAGGTACGCTACCGGCTGCTGCCGGGCGTGTGGTAGGGAATTAGCTTGGAGGGTGAGTTATGATCGAGAAAGGCGAGATGAGTCAGAAACCAGTTGGCACCCGCGAATGGTACGATTTCGTCGGCCAGCTCGCGGACGCATTGCCAGGTATTCACATGGGAGGGCAAGCCGCCACGCACGCGCTGCTGGACATGTGCCAGTTGGACGCGACAAGCCAGGTCCTCGACGTTGGCTGTGGCCCCGGAAACACGGCCTGCCTCATTGCTGAACAGTATGGTTCGCGAGTCCATGGAATTGACATCTCCGAGGTCATGATTGACAAGGCCAAAGAGAGGGCACGCCGGCAGTGGTTGATGGACAAGGTTGAGTTTCGGGTTGCCGATGCCTTCCAGTTGCCTTTCGAGAACGACCGGTTTGATGTGGTGATCGTCGAATCCGTCCTGACGCCGCTGCCTGGCGACAAGAAGCAGGCACTGGCGGAGATGGCAAGGGTCGTCCGACCCGGCGGGCGAATTGGAGTCAATGAAAGCACCGTCGCCCCATCAGCGCCGCCGGAGTTCCTGGCGCTGTTCGCCGAGCATCCGGCCATTTATGGGTACTTCACGCCCCAGACGTTACGCGGCCTGTTCGAGGAATCGGGGCTGCAAGTGATCCACATGACCGAGACGAAGAACGTGGACGCCCCGAGCCCGCTCAAGGAGATGGGGCTACGTGGCCTGCTATCCTTCATGATCCGCGTCTATCCGAGGATCCTGCTCACACTCCTGCGCGATGCACGGTACAGGAGAGCCGCCAAGATAGATGATGGAATCACGAAGCGCGGTAAGCAATACATGGGCTACACCTTGATCGTTGGGCAGAAACCCGGATAGAACCTGTCCCGCCCGGAGTATGCCGAGCAGGTGCGCTATCACTCGCTGCCGGGCGTGTGGTAGGGAACTCACCGCGGGAGTGAAAAATGGGACACAAGAAGCCAAAGATGTCGAGCCCAGAGATCTCTTATTTTGAATTACAGGCCTACGTCGGCACCACCAAGCACCTGGGAGGGTTCGAGACCACAAAGGCGCTGATCGAATTGTGCCACGTCAACCAGGCCACCTACGTCCTGGAGGTCGGTTGCGGCGTGGGCGCGACGGCTTACTACCTTGCCAAGAAGTATGGCTGCCGCGTGGTCGGCGTAGACCTGCGCGAGAGTATGATCGCCAGGTCGAACGAACGGGCACGGAAAGAAGGGGTAGAGGCTCTCGTCGAGTTCAGGGTCGCCGACGCACAAGACCTCCCGTTCGAGGACGCCCTTTTCGATGTCGTCTTATGCGAGTCCGTACTCACCTTCATCAAAGACAAACAGCGCGTGGTCAGCGAATGTGCGCGCGTGACCAGGCAGGGCGGCCGCGTGGGGCTGAACGAGGAACTCTGGATCGAGACACCCCCCGCACAGTTGGTCGAACAGGTACGGCTTATT
>CAYPOY010000476.1:0-1605 GCA_964412395.1 uncultured Anaerolineales bacterium
TGGGGCAGGGAGACACACAGTCTATCTGGCTCAAGAAGGGTTTGAAGTGTATGCCCTCGACATCTCTCCAAAAGGAGTTGAGCACACAGCTCAATGGTTGACTGGTGAAGGTTTGCAGGCCAACTTGCAGCAGGCTGACATGATCGCCCTTCCATACCCAGATGACTTCTTCGATAGCATAGTTAGCGTGAGTGTCTTACATCACAATACCACCGCCAATATCAGAACCGCTATGGGAGAGATAAGAAGGACACTCCGTCCTGGGGGATTGTTCTTTGCTACGGAGTGCGCGAAGGGCGACTACCAAGACGGTCGAGGAGAGCAGATTGAAAGCGGCACCTATCTCGCCCCAGAGGATGCCGATCAGCCAGGCGTTCCGCATCACTTTTTCAGTGACGATGAAGCAAGAGCGCTATTACGCGGTTTTCGGGTGATCGAACTTGAAAGAGACGCGCAGGAATTCATTAATGGTTCTGATCGCCAAGCCCTGAGTGTCCACTGGGACATTTGGGCCGAAAAGCTGTGAGGCAAGAGCTACTTCTACTTTCCGGCGGCTGGCAACATCGCCTAATACGGGGCTTGCGCCCGACGGCCCAATCTGCCGCTCGTCTCGGGGCGAAGGTTACTGGGTAGCGAAAGCCAGAGACAAACGAAAGGCGACTTATAGCAATGGCACGGCAAACTTCGCAAGTCCCGGACACGTCTGAGGAGCCAGTGAGAGAAAACCCCTTGATCATCCTATGGCTCGACAATTTGGGCGTTTTTTATCCGCTCATCGCTGAGTTGGGGTTGACCAACATCGCCGCCGCTTTCGAGGGCGGCACCATCGTTCGCCACCTGATCAGCCCGGTGCCCTCCGTCACCGAGTCGGCCGAAGTGGTGGTGAAGGCGGGCTGCGGCCTCGACCAACTGCCGGTGCTGGGCGAGGTGACGTTCGACCGGGCCACCCGGCGCTACTTCAACCTGAAACAGACGAATTTTGACAGGGAAACCGGGACGGTCACCCCGGTCGAAGGAGCGCCCAAACTGGCGGATTTCGTGGGGCCGGCGCTGGCCAAGCGGCTCATCCCCAACCTGGGCTCCACCACTTGCCAGATCGGCTGGGAACTGGGGCAGCCCTCCCTCCATCCCCCCCAATGGGGGGAGCCCCCCCCCATCCCCCCCATTGGGGGGGAGCCCCCCCCATCCCCCCCATTGGGGGGGAAAGAGGGGGGGGGTGATCTCGTTAGAGGACGACGAGGCGATACGCCTGGAGTGCATGGCCTCGTATGGCATCATCCCCTTGAGAATCCGGGCCCTGTTGCAGGCCATGCAGAACTACGAGGCAGACCTGTACCTCCTGAACATCTCCGGCGACAGCATCGTGCACGACGAGGGGCTGGCCGGGCAGACAACGTTTATGAAGAGGCTGGATGAGGAGTTTCCAGCTTTGATGGAAGGGATTGACGCGCAGGCAAGAGACCCCACGCTCATCATGTTCTCCGACCACGGCCCCAGGCCCGTCCAGGGTCACTTCAAGCCCGAGGAGTTTCTTGCCAGCATCGAAGGGCTGTTCTTTGCTGGCGAGGGCACCCCCTCCTGGTTCCCTCCCCCAAAGTTGGGGGA
>CAYPOY010000476.1:1615-3289 GCA_964412395.1 uncultured Anaerolineales bacterium
TTCCCGGCTGCGCCGGATCTGCGACCCGTGAACGGGGAGGGGGCCGGGAGGAGGGGTGAGGGCAGCAAACGCAGCCGTCGTCTCCAACGGCCGGGGCTCGCTGTATCTGTACGTCAGAAACCCCGATGACAAAACGGCCTGGCGCAAGACAGCCTACCAGCAGTTGAGGGACTACCAGGGGCAGGACATCCTGGCGGCCATCGCCGATCAACCGGAGACGGTCTTTGTAGTCTGCAATCGGGAGGAGGGTGGCATCGCCATCCTGTCCGCCGAGGGCGAGGCAACGCTCTCCGCAGCGGATGGGGGGACTCTTCCCCCTCAAGGTTGGGGGGGACTGAGGGGGGGCGCGTACCGGCTGGCCTGGGGGAAGGACCCGCTGGGCCTGGACGAGGTCGAGGGCCGGGTGGTCTCGGCCCGGGAGATGCTGGAAAGAACGCACGACGAGCCTTTCCCCTACCCCCTGCAATGGCTGAAACACTTGCAGGCCCCCTGTTGTGGGGACGTCATGATCGTGGTGGACAAGTACGCCTTCTTCTGGGACAAGCCGTGGGTCATCACTACCCATGGAGGACCGTCACGCGATGAGGTAGGCACCAGCCTGCTGGCCGTCGGCCCGCAGCACCCGCAGGCAGGTATCCGCTATGGCGGGCAGATCGCTTGCGGATCTATCGGTCAGTTGTATAATAGCCTGCGCCGGATTCTCTATCGCCGGCCACCACGCCGGCCTGGAGTGGATTTATTGTTCGGGGCACGTGAAAGGTAGGAGTAAGCGTTCAGGGGACAGGCCAAACGTCGGTTGAGTAGCCCCGAAGGGGCGTATCGAAACCACGTTTGGCCGCCCACTCGTGCGATCACTTGGTTTCGATACGACCTGCGCAACCGGCGTGATCGCACTGGGGCGCTTAAAAGGTAGAACACGATGAAAATCCAATTCCTGGGCACCGGAGCAGCCGAAGGCATCCCCAGTCTTGGCTGCACCTGTCAGCGCTGCCAGGTAGCTAGAAAGCAAGGGGGCCACAACGTCCGGCAACGAGCTTCCGTATTGATCGAGGCAGCCGGACATCGCATCCTGCTCGATACGCCGCCAGAGATCAACACGCTGCTGAACCGGGCCGAGGTTTTCGACCTGTCGGCCATTCTCCTGAGCCACGAACACTTTGACCACATCGGCGGGCTGATCGAGTTCGAGTACTGGAAGCGGGTGCTGCCCATCTTTGCCGGCTACGACGTGCTGCCCAGTCTCCGGCTGACCCCGCGCCTGGAAGAACGGGCGCTTCTTTCTGGCTTCTACTCCCACACCCGGCTACATTTCGGCGACTTGAGCGTGATGCCCTTCAAAGTCATCCACCATGTCCCCTGTTACGGCTTCGCTTTCGAGGAGGCGGGGACGCGAGTTCTTCACTTCAGCGACTCCGGTCCCGAGTTGAGCGATCTCCACCGCCATCTGCTGGAAAGAGCCGATGTGGCCATCTTTCACACCCCCACCTTTGAACTGCACCGCAGTCACATCAGCGTTCAGGAAGTCATCTCCCTGGTGCAGGATTATTCCATCCAACGGGTGGTTATCACCCACATCAACCACGACAATCTCTTGCACGAGGAGTTGGTGGAGAAGACTGCTCCTCACGGCATAACAGTGGCCTACGATGGCCTGACGTTGGAGGTCTGACCGTG
>CAYPOY010000477.1:0-3241 GCA_964412395.1 uncultured Anaerolineales bacterium
CTCGATCTCCGGCTGGAGGAGGACATCTCCGTATGTGTGGGTGCCGTCCCAGTCAATCTCCCACGCCGAGCGCACATTCTGCAGGAACATCACAATGCGCTCCAGTCCGTAGGTCAGTTCGACCGAGACGGGGTCGAGGGGGAAGCCTCCCGCCTGCTGGAAGTAGGTGAACTGGGTGATCTCCAGCCCGTCCAGCCAGACCTCCCAGCCCAATCCCCAGGCCCCCAGGGCGGGGCTCTCCCAGTTATCCTCAACGAAGCGGATGTCGTGCTCCTCGCGGCGGATGCCCAGCGCGTACAGGCTCTCCAGGTAGAGCTCCTGCGGGTTGCCGGGATCGGGCTTGAGGATGACCTGGAACTGGGTGTGCATCTGCATACGGTTGGGGTTGTCCCCGAAGCGGCCGTCGTCGGGCCGGTAGGAGGGCTCGACGTAAGCCACGTCCCAGGGTTCTGGCCCCAGCACGCGCAGGACGGTGGCGGGGTTCATCGTCCCCGCGCCGACCTTTTCGCTGTAGGGCTGCCAGATCAGGCAGCCGTGGCTCGCCCAAAAGTCTTGCAGGCGGAGGATGACTTGTTGGAAGGATGGTGGTTTTGTCAATTGTTTTCTCCTGCCCCCTAAGGTGTTTTCTTGATGTACTTTACCCCTGGAATGGCTTCGAAATCTGCGTCTTGTGTCCACAACGTCGCGTCGTGAGCTTGGGCAGTGGCCAGCATAATGCTGTCAGCCATTGGCAGCTTGTGATCTACAGAAAGCTTCGCCGCGTTGAGCGCCAGGGTGGTGTTTAGCTCGACTACTTGACCTTGTGCCAGCACCGCAATAGCCTGTAGAGCTTCTCCCTCACCTCGTTGTTGCAGCACACGCTTGAACACTTCATAGATGCTGATGGTTGGGATAATCAGTTGTGCGGTATCCTCGATAGGGGGTGCGAAAAAGTCGACATTGGGGCCATCGGCAAAGTATTCAAGCCAGCCAGAGGAGTCAACGACGTTCATACGCGGTCCTCCGCTTCTCTCTCGACGGACGTATCAATGCCCTTGAGGAATCCGCGTGATTCCCGAACAGGGCGCACGGGAATCATCTCAATGCGGTTGTTATAGAGAATGACTTTGACCTTCTGACCAGGCTTGACGCCAAGGGAGTTGCGGATGCGACTAGGGATGACGACCTGGAACTTGGGGGAGACGGTTACAGTATCCATACTCTACCTCCATCGATGTAGGTAATGTAATACCAGTTTACCATACTTCTGGAGTTTGGACAACGAGCGAGTTCACGAAGGACAAGATAACGGTAGGGCTGAGGCGTAGCACCGGGTTTGCACTGGCACCTTCGCTCATCAACTGCTTCCTGAAACGAAACCGCCGATGCTACGCAGCGCCTATCGGCGCTGTTGCCTCCACTGACGGGTTGGGTGGCAGTTGAAGGCGTATCTCTCACCATACGCGGTAGCCTTCCAGCACTACGAGTCATTGCCCCTCAAGCAGCCCACCTCTTTGAGCCTCTTGGATTCTGTGAAGGCAGCAACGTTTGAATTTCTTACCGCTCCCACATATGCATGGCTCATTCCTGCCAGGAAGACTCTGTCCTGGGGCAGGCACAAACGGCGGTGCAGCTTCGATCGCCTTCTCTAACTCCTCGTCGTACACCCACTCACTCTCCCCCCAGATAGCATGCTCAAAGGGTCTTTCGGTGTTTAGAACCATCACTCCGAACCCTATGCTTCTAAAGGCCTTGCGGCGATATTTCTCCAATACAGCCCATATCTCGGTCCTCTCATAGAGCAATTCAGGGGGCAAATTGAGGGATGCCACGATTGACACGACTGTGTCGCCATCTTGATATACGCAACGTCGGAACATACCTGGTGTCAGTTGAGTTTCCCTCAGGTCACGAAAAGCCTGTGCAATGGCTCCGAGAACGCTATCAGACATATCCAGAAGCGCAAATGCGATCCACTTGGCGCCATCATCGTCGCGAGTGCGTAGCTCTGCGAGGATACTGTGTATCTCCGCTGGGATATCCAGCTCGATCGTGGGCGGTGTGTCCAAGTCTCCGTGTTCGTACAGTGACCAGGCGTAGAAGGGCTCTGAGAATCCGCTCAGGGCAATGGCATCGAACTCCCTATCCTCCCATAGTCGAGAGCTTTGAAGCCGGGTATCCAAGTACGCTCCCCACAAGTCAAGCTCATCGGCAAGGGAATCCTCCGACCGTCTCTGAAGTTCTAGTCTTCTTTCAACATAGTGAAGGAATATCTCTGGGCCATCACAGAATCGCGAGACTGTCTCCAGATCCGCAATGCTAATCGAGAAAGGGAATTCTCCATCTTGAAACAGACCTAAACCCAATACGGTTCAGTTAAGACCTCCGAGGTCTCCGGTGAGGCCTCGCAGGCGCAAGACACCCTGTATTTGCCAGAAAAGGCTGTCGTGCAAGCGTCCACAAGACCTCGGAGGTCTAAGCGGTCCCTTAACTGAACCGTATTGGACCTAAACCCTGAAATAGCGATAGGCGAGTAGCTAGTCCGGCGAGATTGTGGAGAGACACAGTGAGAAGATAAATCCGTTGGATGTTATTCTTCTCGATGACCAGTTTCCGCCCACTGGAAGGCTCCGTGAATTTGGGTGAAGGGGTATCACGAATGTACCTGACAGCTCTTCTTGCCTGTTCAAATGCATCCTCGACATTCGCCCGGATATCTGTGTAGAGACGTCCAATGTCGCCGAGTTGAGATTCCATTCGGAATTGCTTTGCCTTGGCTTCCACCAAGACGAGGAATGGTCCCCACCTCACAGCAGCATCCATCTCCGCAATTGCACCTGAGGGTTTGTCTGGATCTGGATACGTCAATCCTCTATATACACATCTGGAAGGAAATATTTGTGAGAGGTATTCAACTGCCCTGCTCTCCAACCATTCCGCCCTACCCTTCTGATACACGCCGAAGAAGAATGGCTGGTCTTCCTTGGCCACTTGTTCCAACTGATTCCAAAGCATGTCTAGTGCATTGGATATGTCGACCAGCAAGACTCGGTTGTCTGGCAACGCGAAGAGGGGTCTTTGACGAACGTCTGCAGGACTCGTCATGCTCTCTCGATTCGCTGGCGTCAGACCAATGAGGTCTATCAAAGCATTCCACTCCCTATGAGCCAGTGGAGGTTCAAAATCGACCAGATCACGAATACCTACTGGTTGTAGTGCCCCCCTAAAACTGGACACTTTTTGGGCGACTCTTAGTGAACGG
>CAYPOY010000478.1:0-3221 GCA_964412395.1 uncultured Anaerolineales bacterium
ACATGCCCAAAATCGAAATCACCCGCACCGAACTGGTCTGGCCTGGCAAATACGACGAGGACGGCAACCTGGTCCCGCCCCGCCGCGTCAACCTGCCCTTCCAGGTCATCGAACGGGTCAACAAGAACCGCGCCACCCGCGAGCAGTGGAAGCAGAATAGCCAGTTTGACATCTGGTCCACTCCGGCGCATAATAACTCTGGCCAAGCCTGCCTGCAGGCCCTGCCCAACGCCATTCCCCGTATCCAGGTAGTTGTTCGCACCGATTGAACCAAGGAAGGAGTTCAGACTAATGACGGAGCATCGTGTGTTGATACCGGACCGGGTGTTCACTGAACTGACGCCGGTAGCGGAACAGGAAAACAAAAAAATCAGCGAGCTGGTCAATGAGGCATTGCGACAGTATCTATGGGAGGCCAAAGAACGCAAGATAGACCGGGAAATGGAAGCGTACCGCACTATGCACGCCGAATTGAAACAGCGTTTCCTGGGCGAGTACGTGGCTATTCACAATGGGGAATTGGTCGGTCACGACGCCGACCGCCGCGCCTTGTCTCGGCGGGTACGCGAGAAATACGGGAGCGTGGCGGTGCTTATCACTCCCGTTGAGGAGAAGCCGGAACGCGAGTTTTTGATGCAGAGTCCCCGATTTGAGCGAGGTGTGTGATGCCATGCCCATACAACTCTCGTTACTGCCCCCCCATGCCGGCAGTTGAGGTCGCTTTGGGCGCACCAGGGGCCGGTTTTTCATTAGGCCCTCTTCCCACGATCATAGATACTGGCGCGGACATCACGACGGTGCCCAGGGAGTATCTGATGCGTCTGGGAGCACCGGTTGTCGCCAGTGGGTACTTGCGTAGCCCTTGGGGAGAGAGGCGCAGGATCAAGATATACGAAGTCAACGTGCGTATTGGGGGACACAACTTTCACGAGGTCGAAGTCGCTAGCGAACCAGGTGGACGTGAGATCTTGTTGGGGCGAAACGTGCTCAATCAGTTGAAGCTGCAACTGGACGGGCCGAATGAGACCGTGGTCGTCCTGGATGGAGAAGATTCCTGTGGCTAAGGTCGAAATCACCCGCACCGAACTTGTCTGGCCCGGCAAGTACGACGAAGACGGCAACCTGGTCCCGCCCGGCCGCGTGAGCCTGCCCTTCCAGGTCATCGAACGGGGTCACAAGACCCGCGCCACCCGCGAGCAGTGAAAGCAGACCGGCGCTGGTCGCCAGGCGGCCCCTGGTTGTCGAGCGGAGAGGCTTGGGAAGTCTGGATAAATTGGGAGCTGTACCGCAAAGACCTGCAAGGTTGTTCATGCCTGCCGGATGTGGGCCGGCCGATCGGTGGGTGAGACGCGACTTTGTCTTTTGTGAGTTGGTTTAGGAACTGCTGTGTACATCTACCTTGATGAGTCTGGCAATACAGCACCACTTACTCGGCCTTCAGCAACCAGGCATTTCGCCATGGTCGCCCTGGTGATCCGCGACCGGGAGAAGGTGCGACGCGCCATCCAACAATTGCGCCGCCAGCACCACTTCGAGAAGGAATTCAAGTCCCACAAGACGCCGATTGGTATCCGCCTCGCATTGTTGAAGATGGCCGTATCCCTCGGATTATCGTTTGATGTAATGGTCGTGGACAAGAAACAGTTGTCCGCTGAGTGGCAGAGACGGACTGGACTGGAACTGTACACATGCGAACGACGGTCAACCCAGCCCATCCCAGCAAAGAGAATCCCAGGCGGATCAAAAAAGTGAGTGGCCACAACTCGCGTCAGGATGACTCGCTGCAATTGGCCGATGTGGTCGTAGGTTCGGTCTTTCGTGCCAGGGAGCGACACGATTTCCGCTGCGTCGCCGTGATCGAATCACGGGTTCAGTGGCACAGATTCAGTGGAGAGAAGCAAAACAGGGATCGTTAACCGGGGCTAGGTCTGGTCAGGCCAGACACAGAGGCGCACAGCAGAACAGTCTCTAATAGAAGAAAAAGCATACAGGGATACCTGGGGGCAAGGAACAAGTTCTTACTTAAAGATGATATTTGATCGCATAGCTCTGATGAAAGACCTACTGAGCCACCGCGGAAGTTTGTTCCTTCATTGCGATTGGCATGTTTCGCATCTGCTGAAGTCTCTCTTAAACGAGGTGTTCGGCGGTGATTCATTCGTTAATGAAATTGCTTGGCATTACAGGCGATGGCCAGCAAAGGCCCCAATATATCAGCGCAGCCATGACACAATCTTGTGGTACAGAAACGGCCAGGAGCACATTTGGAATCAGCAGTACCAAGAGCTTTCTGCAGCAACTCTCAAGAGATTTGGCGGCAAAAGGGTTAGAGGAGAAACTACAAAAGTTGTCCTGGATGAAGAGTCGAAGGGAGCGCCCATGCGCGATGTGTGGGACATTCCGCATGTGCTGGGAGCAAATCCTGAACGCGTCGATTTCCCGACTCAGAAACCAGTGGCGTTGCTTGAGCGTATCTTGTTTGGATCTTCAAACCCAGGTGACCTAGTCGTCGACTTTTTCTGCGGCTCCGGCACTACTCTGGTTGCTGCCGAGAAACTGGACCGCCGCTGGATTGGATGTGACCTCAGTCGTTACGCCATCCACGTCACCCGCAAACGATTGATGGACATCCCCAACGCTTCTCCCTTCGAAATCTTCAACCTGGGCCAGTATGAGCGCCAGGTGTGGCAAGGGATCACCTTTGGCGACAAGAAGCGCACCCAGCAGATGCTCGTCTTCGAGTACCTCAAGTTCATCCTGGAACTCTACGGCGCGCAGCCACTGGCCGGCACCCAGCACCTCCATGGCAAGAAGGGCCGCGCCGTGGTCCACGTCGGCGCGGTGGACGCCCCCGTCACCATTGATGAGATCAACGCTTGCCTGGCCGAGTGCAAGGCGATGAAGCAGAAAGAACTCCACGTCCTGGGCTGGGAGTGGGAGATGGGGCTGGCGAACCTGATGGTCGGCCAGGCCAAAGCGCAAGGGATCAAACTACTGCTCCTCGCTATCCCCCGCGAGGTGATGGAGCAGCAGGCCGTCGAGAAGGGTGATATTCACTTCTACGAATTGGCCTACCTGGAGGTGGAGATCAAGCCCTCACGCAAGAAGCGCTCCTTCAGGGTAGCACTGACCGACTTCGTCATCCCCAACGACGAACTCATCCCGCCCGAGGTGCGCGAGAAGATCAGGAAATGGTCCGACTACGTGGACTACTGGGCGGT
>CAYPOY010000479.1:0-3215 GCA_964412395.1 uncultured Anaerolineales bacterium
ACCAATTGCGGGGCGACTACGACGCGGCGCTGGAGCACTACCGCCGCAGCCTGGAAATCGAGGAGCAACTGGGCAACCGGGCGGGGGTGGCGATCTCGCGGGCGCAGATGGCGCTCTTGTTGGAGCAATTGGACAACATTGGCGAGGCATTGGCCCTCATCCGCCAGGCGGAGGCGGAGTTCATCCGCCTGGGTAGCCCGATGGCCGCGCAGGCCCGCCGTGTCCGGGAGCGGCTGGAGCGGAAAGCAGGGGCCGCGCCGCCGTAAACCGACGGCGCTGGGGGCCAGTCCAGCCCCGGCGCTTCAGGCCGGGGCGGCAGAAGTATGGGCGCGCCGCCGTGAACATAATGGAGGAGGTAAGCGTCTAGCGAAGCCGCGCCTCGAACCGACAAGCTGAATGGGACGCACATGCACGCAGATTTTCGCAGGTAAGAGCAGAAAAACCACCCTGCTCGGCTTGGATGACAATCCAAGCCCAATGTACTCTGTGCATTCGTCCATCTGGTAGTTCACACTGTAAATCGGTGTTTCTGCAATTCCGACGGGTGGCCGGATTGTCATCCGGCCAGAGCGGCTGGGTAGTTACGAACGGGGTTAGGCGAATGTCGAAATGGAGCGGAAAATCGGAGAACCAGGAATGGCCAGTGACCAACTTCAACGGGAAATCGTCGAGCACAGGCGGGCAGAGGGGGCGATTACGGGCAGGAAAGTATGGCTGCCCGTAGCCTGCACTTTCGTCTTACTCTGCATTTTGGCGTGGCTAGACGAAGTCCTGGATCTCCCTCACCTTCTGCTGGGAGCACCCCAGACTCCCATTAACTGGCGTGAGGCAATCAGCGAAACGGCCCTGATCGCTATCGTCGGTTTCTTCACGGTAGCGAGGCTTATCCACAACGTCACCGAGCGCAAGCGGGCGGAGGAGGCGCTGCGGGAGGGCGAGGAACGGTTCCGCGCTATCTTCGAGACGGCTAAAGACTCCATCTTCATCAAAGATCGCACTCTAAAGTACACCGTGGTTAATCCAGCCATGGAAAGTCTTTTTGGACTCCCGGCCTCGAAACTGATCGGACAGATGGATGAGGACCTCTTTGGCGAGGAAACGGGAGCACACATAAGGGAGGTAGATTCTCGTGTCCTTGGCGGAGAGACCGTCGAGGAGCAGCTAACCAAGCCAGTAAAAGGAATCCCGACTGCGTTTCACATCATCAAGGTGCCGATGTACGACAGCTCCGGTGAGATCATCGGACTCTGTGGCATTGCTCGTGACCTCACCGAGCGCGAGCGGGCGGAGGAGGAGACCCGGCAGCGCACGGCCCAGTTGGAAGCGCTGCGAGAGATAGGGCTGGAACTCACCGCCCAGTTAGATCTGGACGCCCTTCTCCACTCCATCGTCTCACGGGCCATCGGACTACTGAGGGGAAACACAGGCGGCCTCGACCTCTACCGGCCGGAGCGGGACGTGCTGGAGTGGAGTGCGGCTATCGGCTCCAACATAGCACCCGTTGGAACCATCCTCCACCGAGGCGAGGGCCTCTCCGGCAAGGTCTGGGAAACCGGCAAGCCACTCATCGTGGATGACTACCAGCATTGGGAGGGACGGGCGGCCACCTGGGAAGGCTACCCCATCTCGGCCATCGTGGGCGCGCCGGTTCGCTGGGGCGAGGAGTTCCTGGGGGTGCTGATTGTCCATGCAGATTCCCCGCGCGTCTTCTCTCCGGCCGACGCCGATCTGCTGAGCATGTTCGCCACCCAGGCGGCCGTCGCCATCCGCAACGCCCGCCTGTATGAGGAGACGCAGAGCAGGAGCAAGCGGCTCGCAGTCGTCAACCGCGTCGCCAGTGCTGTCAGCGCCACCCTTCACCTGGATGACCTGATGAAAACAGTGTACAGGGAAGTCAACTCCGTCTTCCAGGCCGATGCTTTTTTCATCGCCCTCTACGAGGAAGAGACGGACGAACTGGACTTCCACATCCGGGTGGACGAAATGGTCCTGGAGTGCCCGGATCGGCACCCCCTGGGCGCCGGGCTGGTCTCTCTCGTCGTCACGCAGAAGAAACCTTTGCTCATTCGAGATTGGGCACAGGAGCAGGACCACTTGCCGTCACCGCGGTTATGGGGGACGATGCGGGTTCCTGCGTCCTGGCTGGGGGTGCCGATGCTGATCGGTGAGCGGGTGATGGGAGTCATCTGCGTGCAGGCCTACCGTCTCCACGCTTACAGCGACGAGGATCAATTGCTGCTCTCCACCATCGCTGACCAGGTGGCTGTGGCGGTGGAGAACGCCCGCCTCTTCCAGGCAGAATGGGAACAGCGGGAACTGGCCGAGGCGCTGGAGGAGGCGGCCGACGCCATCAGCAGGACCCTGGACCTCGACCAGGTGCTCGATCGCATCCTGGAGCAGGTGGAGCGGGTCGTCGCGGGAGATGCCTTCAACATCATGCTGGTGAAGGATGGTGCCGCCCGGATGGTCCGCCAGCGAGGGTACAACGGCCTGGGGGTGGCGCGCCGAGGCCCCGACTTTGCTATGCGGATTGCCGACTATCCCAGCCTACAGAGAATGGTGCGGGCCGGAGAGCCGGTCGTCATCCCGGACACGCTTTCTGACCCGGATTGGGTGCTCCTGGAGGACCACGAGTGGTTGCGCTCCTACATCGGCGCACCCATCCAGGTGAGTGGCGTGACGGTAGGCTTCCTGAACGTGAACGGCTCCTCCCCGGGGCAGTTCGGTCCCACCGACGCCCTGCGGCTCCAGGCCTTCGCCAACCACGTCGCTACCGCCATCGAGAACGCCCAGTTGTACCGGGAACTGCGCAACTACGCCGGGCAGTTGGAGCAGCGGGTGCAGGAGCGCACCGCCCAACTCCAGGCCCAGTACGCCCGGCTGGAGGCAATACTGCGCAGCGCCTCCGACGGTATCGTCGTCGCTGACACCAGGGGAGGGATTATCCAGGCCAACCCTGTCACGCAGACCTGGTATACCCGGACCCTTTCCCCGGAGGACGCTGCCCGACTGCAGGAGGCGGTGCGGGACCTGGCGCGGCGGGCCGAGGAGCGACCGGAGGCGGTGCTGGAATTGACCGGGCTGGACCTGGAACTGAAGGCAGCGCCAATCTCCCCCCCCAGCCCCTCCCCGCAAGCGGGGTGGGGAGAGGGGGAGCAAGCAGCCGCCGTGGTGGACATCCACGACGTCAGCCACCTCAAGGCGCTGGACCGGAT
>CAYPOY010000480.1:0-3207 GCA_964412395.1 uncultured Anaerolineales bacterium
CGAAGGTCTCTGACCGAGGCGTAAGGGCTCGGTCGGGAGACCTTCGCCCATCAGCATGAGACCTTCGCCCATCAGCCTGAGATCTTCGCCCATCAGCATGAGCAGTTACCGCTCAAAAAGGCTCAGTGCTGTTTCCTGGGGATGGGTTGGGGAGGGGGTCAAGAGCCAGAATAGGGATCGAAGAGCTCAGGGGTCTCATTCCCCCCCTGCATGGTTGTAAAGGGCTTAACCTTCCCGGTGGCAGGGGGACAGGTCTGCAGTGGCAGCACCACGTGGAATGCGCTCCCTGGACAGTGTACCTCGTCATATCTCTCGCTCACGACCCACATGTGCCCGCCGTGCGCCTCGACCACCCCACGCGCTATGGAGAGCCCTAGCCCTGGACCGCCCCCCTGGAAATCGAACTCGCCCGACGAGTGGTGGTCCGGGTCGCCTACGCGAAAGAACTTGTCGAAAATGAGTTCCTGATCAACCGGGTCAACTCCTACGCCAGTGTCGGCCACGACGACCTCAAAACGCGTATCGTCAATCTGACGCGCCCGGATGACGATGGATCCGCCATCAGGTGTGTACTTGATCGCGTTGGACACTAGATTGCTAAAGGCCTGGCTCAGCCGTTGCAAGTCGGCTACGATGGGCGGGATGTCCTCCACCCCCTCCACGGTGAGGTGTAGTCGGCGTGATTGGATCGGCTTCATCCGCGGCTCCAATGCCATCCGCATCACAGCCTTCAATGTCGTCGGCGCGAAGAACAGATCCAGTGCGTCCTTTTCGATCTGTGACAAGTCGACCATGGCCTTGACAACGGCCTCCAACCGATCCGCCGCCCGGCCAATGCTGCAAGTGATCTCCGCGATTTGCTCCGTGGTGATAGCCTGTCCAGTGCACAATTCCGCCAGCAAGTCGGCGTAGCCTTTCACCTGTGTCAATGGCGTGCGCAACTCGTGCGAGGCGATGGTCAGGAAGTCTATCTTTGCCCGGTCCGACCGCTCCAGCCGTTCCTTTGTCCTGCGCAGGTCCTCGTTAAGTTGGATGATCTCGAAGTTGAGTTCGCGCATGTTGTCGAACATGCGGGCGTTCCGCAGAGTGACGGCGGTCTGATGCGCCAGCGCAGTCAGAAACGCCTGCTCTCCCCGTCCGAAGGGCTCACCGCTGCGCGGTGGCCCGGCAGCCAGGATCCCCAGAAAGATAGACTGGGCAAAGATAGGCACGTAGACCTCCATGCCCATCTCATGCAGCCATTTTTGCTCCTCTGGGGCCACGCTCTGGAAGGCTGGGTTGTGCTCCATGTCGTGCTGGAAAAGCGGCTGCTGTCGTTCCTCCAGGTGCTCGACAACGGGGCTGTGGATGTCGAAACCGATCTCCTCCTGGGGAATATCCCCCATTACTTTCAATGGCCGCAGCCGGATCTCGTGACCCTCCTCGGTCACCAGGATCAGCGCCGCGCGTTGCACATCTAACACTTCGCTCACCGTCCTCACAGAGACGATTGCCAATTGTTCCAGGTCAATGATGTTGCCGATGGCCAGGCTGTACTCACGCAACTTCTCATCCAGGTCATACCCAATGCGCGGCACCAGCCGGTCCGCCAGCCGTGCAACACGGTCCTGGAGTGGCCTGTAGGCGAGAGCAAAAACCACCGCAACGACGGCCACCAATCCGATAGCAGCAGGCTGCTGTGGCTGGGTACGGAGCAGAGGGGAGGACACCAGCAGGCCCAACATAAGCAGCACAGCCGTCAGCGCTGCCAGCATGACGAAGCCCAGGACCTGGCGCAGCACAGCCCGCATATTGGGCAAATGCCGCCGGGTGATCGCGACGGCGATGGCGACCAGGCCGCCCAGGTGTAGCAGCAAGCCGACGGATCCTGCTGACTGCGTGGCGAACAATGCCGTCTCATGCCCCATTATGAGCAATGCCGCTGCCCCCAACCAGTACAAGGCCTGGTTGCGATGGAAGGCCCACTGGGCTTGTGCGTATTGTTTTACCCAGATCACCAACAGAACAACCCCAAGTCCCCCCCATCCGAAGGCAGCCATAGCGCTGCTGGCCCATGGTACGCTCCCCGATTGCCGGGAATACTGGCCAACGGCAAGTACCAGCGTGCCCCACACTGAGCCCACTATAACCCACAACCAACCCCCCTCTTCCCCGGCGAAGGCGTGCTCGAGCACCACCAGTAGCCCGACGAGGGCTGGGGCCAGCCCTCTGATAGTGAGACTGGCGGCTTCTGCGACCCCTGGAGCCACGTCTGTGAGTGCAGTCAGTGCGCCGCTCAGTCCCCATACTGCCGCCAGGCCCCCGTAGACCGTGGTGATACGCTGAGTGCGCCTTTCACCGGGCCGGTGACGGAACAGCACAAGAGGCAGCAACAGGTGGGCCAGCGCCAAGAGGAGCCAGATTATGAAACGCGGTATCCACGAGGCCATAATTGCTTGTGTTTTCCTTCTGCTCTAGTCAGGTATCCATCTAGCGAAGCTTCGCCCAAAACCGACAAGTAATAGGACGCAGATTCGCGCAGATTTTCGCAGATAAAATAAGAATCAGCGAGCCCGCTGACGCCGCTCCATTGCCATAGCTAGTTCGCGGTACAAAACTGTTTTCCAGTGCTCCCAGCCCCCGTCCCGGGGGCGGTTTAGGCACAAAACCGTGTCAAAAAGAGACCGCTTCCTGCATGGGCCGCCCCCGGGACGGGGGCTCGGAGCGTTTTGTACCGAGAACTAGCTATCCGCAACCTTCGCAAGGTTAGCCCAACGCTTACCCAATCGGATCTGTGATCTGTGACAGGCCCCTACCCGTACTCGTAGAACCCGCGCCCGGTCTTGCGCCCTAAGCGGCCTGCCGCTACCATGCGCTTCAGGAGTGGGCAGGGGCGGTACTTGTCGTCCCCCAGACCGGTGTGGAGCACCTCCATCACGTTGAGCATGATGTCCAGCCCGATCAGGTCGGCCAACGTCAGCGGCCCCATCGGGTGGTTCATTCCTAGCTTCATCACCGTGTCAATCGCCTCCCGCGTGCCCACACCCTCCATCAGTGCGTAGATCGCCTCGTTGATCATCGGGCAGAGAATGCGGTTGGAGATGAAGCCGGGGTAATCCTGGGCCTCCACCGGGGTCTTGCCCAGTTTCTCCACCAGGGCGACGACAGTGGCAGTCGTCTCGTCGGAGGTCTCCAGCCCCCGGATGACCTCGACCAGTTTCATCAGCG
>CAYPOY010000481.1:0-3202 GCA_964412395.1 uncultured Anaerolineales bacterium
TGCCGGGCTGAGGCTGCTCGATTTCGAGAACGTGCCGGAAGAATCCCGCGTCACCATCAACGACTGGGTCAGCGACCAGACGGAGGGCAGGATAGAAGACCTGATTCCGCAGGGCGTCATAGATGAATTGACGCGGCTTGTTCTCACCAACGCCATCTACTTCAACGCCGCCTGGGCCGAACCCTTCGAGGAGAGCCAGACCACTGATGGCACGTTCTACCTGCTCGACGGCGGCCAGGTCACCGTGCCGATGATGAGGCAGACGGAGTCGTTCGGGTACGCCGAGGGCGAGGGGTATCAGGTGGTCGAACTGCCGTACGACGGATGGGAGCTTTCGATGGTGATCCTGCTCCCCCAGGCGGGCGCGTTTGAGGCCTTTGAAGGCTCGCTGGACGCCGGGCGGGTGGATGGTATCGTGAAAGACCTGGCACACAGGCAGGTCGCTCTGACCATGCCGAAATTCGAATTCGAGTCGGACTTTAGTCTGGTGGACGCTCTCGCTGCGATGGGTATGCCGGATGCCTTCACCGGAGCTGCGGATTTCTCCGGAATGACTGGCAGCCGTGACTTGTTCATCGCAGATGTGATCCACAAGGCGTTCGTCTCCGTGGACGAAGCAGGCACAGAAGCAGCAGCGGCCACCGCAGTGGTGATGAAGTTGGGGGCGGTGCCGGAGGAGCCTGTTGAGCTCACCGTTGATCACCCCTTCATATTCCTGATCCGCGACGTCGAGACCGGTGCCATCCTGTTTGTCGGGCGCGTCGTCAATCCGAGTGTTTGATCCGCCCTCGACCGTGCTGCAGAGTGATGATCGTTTTGGGGAGAGAACAGCTTGCCAGAAGGAGAGAACGGAAATGTGTAATAAGCTAATGCGAGTTCATGTCGGGTCGTTGTGGGCAGGAACATTCCTACTGCGTGCAGCGAGGCTACACGCTGGAGCTTGGCGCGAACATGGCCACCTGCGTCTTCCCCGATGGCTCATCGTGCCTGGAGATCGAGTTCTTCAACGGCGACTGCGGGCCAGGGGGGCAGTAAGGAAGAGTGTAACGATTCTTAGGTGCGCCAAGAAAGGGAGGCAAGAGATGAAGAGCAAACTGTCTATCCTGGGACTCGTGCTCATTCTGAGTGCGTTGATCTTGAGTGGCTGTAGGCCATCTGAGGCCCAGGGGCCCACTGGGGGGTCCCCGACGAGGTTCGGGCCGCCCGCGATACGGCCCTGGCCTACGTCAGCGAACATTACGGGGAACAGACCCCTGCGCCGGATCTGATCTGGATTGAGGAAAATATTACTCCAGGGTGGCCCGAGGCGCCTGTGCCCGGCTGGGTAGAATACCAGTACACCTCCGAGGACTGGGTGATCACGATCGGCCATGCGGTCCGGCCACCCGAATGGGTCGTCTATCGGCTCGTGGTGACCAACCAGACCACTGGATTACAGTGGAAGGGAGAGGTAGACACCGCCGGGCAGGCGACGGAGCAACCCGCTCCCGAAGAGGTCCGGGCCACCCGCGATGCGGCTATGGCCTACGTTATCGAACATTATGGCGAACAGGCCTCTGCGCCGGGCCCGACCTGGAGAGAGATGGACCTCACTCGAGAAGGACAGGGGTGGACTGGCTCGGTAAAGTGCGACTTTACCTCCGAGGGCTGGGCAGTCACAGTTTACTGTCCGGTCCTGCCGCCCGAAATGCGCGTGTGTATGGTGGTGGTCAACCAGACCGCTGGGTTCCAGTGGCAGGGAGAGGTAGACGCCGCCGGGCAGGTGACGGAGAAGGTCACCCCCACAGATGGATAGCCTACGGCTAATCTCCCTGGTCACCTGATCAGCCTCAAAACTCCCCAGTTGGCCGTTGCACCGATGAGTTGTCTATGTTACACTGTAGGCGGATAGACGAAATGGCTTAACTCTCCAGATTAAGGTGGAACCTTTTGGGCCCTCAATCCGTCTGGAATACGGTAAAGCCAAAGCCAACGAGTTAAGGCAGAATTATGGAGTGCGCGCCGTCTAGAATACGATGGGAGATTTCGCACTACAACGCAATTGAAAGGATGTGAGTGAAATGAGAAAAGTGTTTTGTCTGATCGCTGCCGTGGCTGCGCTGACCGTCGTCGTGGGCTGCGCTGCGCGGGCCCCTGAGGCGGTTGAGGTCGTGAAAGAAGTGCCCGTTGTGGTAGAAGGACCCGCTGTGCCCGTTGTGGAGGAGGTGGTAGTCATGCCCGCCCCGGCCCCTGGCATGCCCAGGGCCGCAGCCGATCAGGGGCTAGAGTCCCTCGAAGAGCACATGATCATCTGGACAGGGGACATCTCCTTGATCGTGAAGGACGCAGGGGAGAGCCTGGAGAAGGTCGAAGCCATCGCCAAAGACCTGGGAGGCTACGTGGTCAACTCCAGTTCCTGGTACCAGGAGGAGCAACTGCGGGCTCGCCTGACCATCCGCGTGCCAGCCGAAGAATTCGATACTGCCGTGGCGCGCCTCAAGGACCTGGCTATCAGGGTCGAGAGCAGAAACGTCTCCACCCAGGATGTGACCGAGGATTACACCGACCTCGACTCCCGGTTGCGCAACCTGGAGGCCACCGAGACGGAACTATTGGAGCTTCTCACTGAAGTGCGCGAGCGGACGCGCAAGGCCGAGGATGTTCTGGCTGTGCATCGGGAGCTTTCCAACATCAGGGGGCAAATCGAGGAGGTCAAAGGGCGGATGCAATACCTGGAGAAGATGACGGCTATGGCCACGATTGACATCGAATTGATCCCCGATGTGTTGGCCAGGCCCATCGTCGTCGCCGGTTGGCAGCCATCCGGTACCGCAGCCAATGCACTGCGAACCCTGATCGAAACTTTGCAGTTCATCGTAGATGCCGCCATCTGGTTGATTATCTACGTCCTGCCTACCCTTATAGTCATTGCCATCCCCTTCTTCATCCTCTGGCTGACCTGGCGTTGGTGGAGGAGGTGGAGGAGAAGGAGGAAGGTAGACGGCTGACGCGGAGGGGAAGAGTCGATGAAGAGTACACCAATTGGCCTCACTCCGTAGGGGCCCATGTAAGATACTCCATCGCTGGCCGGTTGGCAAGCTGAGTGGACGAGTTCATCTGCGATATGGAGGCAAATACGATGAAGACGAAAATCATAACCTCTGGGGTAAGTAGTTTGACAATGGCACATTACGGTGGTGCGTTTGCGGTAGGTACCACCTTC
>CAYPOY010000482.1:0-3199 GCA_964412395.1 uncultured Anaerolineales bacterium
TTGTCAAGTGTCCGCATTAGGTCAGGTTTAGTGAGCGAGGTCTCTCTAACTATCTATGATTATAGCAGACTTATCTGACCTTGTCAAGTGTCCGCATTAGGTCAGGTTTAGTGAGCGAGGTCTCTCTAACTATCTATGATTATAGCAGACTTATCTGACCTTGTCAAGTGTCCGCATTAGGTCAGGTTTAGTGAGCGAGGTCTCTCTAACTATCTATGATTATAGCAGACTTATCTGACCTTGTCAAGTGTCCGCATTAGGTCAGGTTTAGTGAGCGAGGTCTCTCTAACTATCTGTGATTATAGCAGACTTATCTGACCTTGTCAAGTGTCCGCATTAGGTCAGATTCGGAATTTCCCCTTGACAATATGGCCCGGGGGTAGTATAATGTTGCTAGTTGAAAACATTTTTCAATTAGCGGGGAATGCATGGACGAGGTAATCCTGGCGCGAGAACTGAGTGCTGCTGGCTACCGGCTGACCCAGCCCCGGCGGGCGGTGCTGCGTGTGGTGGCTGAGGCGACGTGTCCGCTCACGCCGGCCGAGGTGCACGAGCAGGCGCAGGCGCACTACCCACAGGTGGGTCTGGTCACCGTCTACCGCACGCTGGAACTGTTAGCCGGATTGGCCCTGGTGCGGCGTATCCACACCGAAGAGGGCTGCCACGGCTATGCGCCTGTGGCGCTGGGCGAGGCAGGGCATCACCTGGTATGCACCTCGTGCCACCAGGTGGTGGAATTCCCCTGCACCGGCCTGGAAGAGACGTTGGCAGAGGTGGAGCGCCTGACCGGCTTCTCCATCCATGAGCACTGGCTGGAGTTGTTCGGCCTTTGCCCGGCGTGCCAGGCGAAGGAAGGAGGTGGTGGCTAGCGGTAAATGAGGAGGAAAGCGATGAAAGTCCGTCTTGAAACCATGTTCAGGGCGCTTTGTCCCTTGACCATCTTGGCGCTGGCCCTGACCGGGTGCGGCGGCGCGGCGACGCAAGCGCCCGCCGAATCGGCGGGCATGCTCAACGTCATGGTCAGCATCGTGCCGCAGCAATATTTTGTCGAGCGCATCGGCGGGAAGCACGTGAATGTGACAGTGATGGTGCCGCCAGGCTTCAGTCCGGCGACATACGAACCCAAGCCGGAACAACTGCAGACGTTAAGTGAAGCGGATGCCTACGTGCGCATCCGTGTGCCGTTTGAAGATGCATGGATGAAGCGCATCGCGTCGGCCAACGAGGATATGCTGGTTATAGACGAGTCCGCGGGGATTGAGCGCATCGGTGGGAAAGACTCTCACACCTGGGTCTCCCCTCGCCTCGTCAAGGTGCAGGCACAGACGATCTACGACGGCCTGGTCGAACTGGATCCAGACCACGAGGCCGACTACAAGGTAAACCTGGATGCGTTCCTGGCCGACCTGGACGAACTGGATGCCTATATCCAGGAGACGCTATCGGGGCTGAAGAGCCGCAAGTTCATGGTTTTCCACCCGGCGTGGTCCTACTTCGCCCGCGACTACAACCTGGAGATGGTCCCGGTTCAGATTGAGGGCAGCGATCCCAGCGCGGCCGAGATGGCCGGCCTGATCCAGACAGCGCAAGAGAACAACATCAGGGTCATCTTCGCGCAGCCGGAGTTCAGCGCAGAGAGCGCAGAGGCCATCGCTGAGGAGATTGGCGGCGAGGTGCTGCTCATCAGCCCACTGGCGCCAGACTGGTTGGACAATCTCCATCGCGTGGCGGACACCTTTGCCGAGGTGCTGGCCAAGCAGTAAAAGAGAGGAAGTTTGTACATTGTCTATACGACGAGAAGTCATTCGCCTGGAAGATATGTGGGCCGGCTATGATGGCGAGCCAGTACTGGAAAGCATTAACCTGTCCATCAAAGAGCGAGACTTTGTCGGCATCATCGGCCCCAACGGGGGTGGCAAAACGACGTTGCTCAAAGTGATGCTGGGGCTGATGCAGCCCAACCGAGGGCGCGTGCGCATCCTCGGTCGGAGCGCTGCGCAGGGCAGGCGATTCATCGGCTACGTGCCCCAGCAAGTGGACTTTGACCGCAACTTCCCGGTCAACGTGTATGACGTGGCGATGATGGGCCGGCTAGGGCGGCGGGGGTTGCTGCGCCGCTACACCTCAGAAGACCGGCGCGCCGTCACACGGGCGTTGCAACAGGTGGAGATGCTGGACATGAAAGACCGGCCTATCGGCGAATTGTCCACGGGCCAACGACAGCGGGTCTACATTGCGCGGGCGCTGGCGACGGAGCCAAAAATCCTGTTCCTGGATGAGCCCACGGCCAGCGTAGATAGCCACGTTACGACCAGCATCTACGAACTGCTGCGGAAGTTAAATGAGCACGTCACCATTCTCCTCATCTCACACGATATGAGCGCGATTTCTTCGCATGTAAAGACGGTTGGTTGCCTCAACCGGCGTCTGTTCTACCACGAGTCCAGGGAGATCACGCCAGAGATGTTGGAAGAGGCCTACCACTGTCCGATTGATCTGATAGCCCACGGTGTACCGCATCGCGTGTTCGCGCCACATTCCGGGGAGAATGTCAAGGCATGATCGAGGCCCTCCAGTTTGACTTTATGCGCCATGCGCTGGCGGCCGGGGTGCTGGTGAGCGTCGCCTGTGGCATCATCGGCGTCTACATCGTCGTCAATCGTATCGTTTTCGTCAGCGGGGGCATCGCGCACGCCGCCTACGGGGGCATCGGGTTGGGATACTTCCTGAGGATCAACCCGGTGTGGGGCGCTATCGTGTTTAGCCTGGCAGCGGCGCTGGGCATGGGTGTGGTGCAGCGTAAAACCAGGCAGCGCGCCGACACAATCATCGGCGTGATGTGGGCCATTGGCATGGCAGTCGGCATTGTGTTTGTGGACTTGACGAGGGGGTACGTCGTTGACTTGATGAGTTACCTGTTCGGCAGCATCCTGACCGTGCCGCGCAGCGACCTTATCATTATGGCGCTCCTCGACGTCGTCATCGTCGCGCTGGTCGTTGTCTTCTACAAAGAACTACTGGCGACGTCGTTTGACGAGACTTTCGCCACCGTCGAGAATGTGCCGGTTGATACGATCTACATCATCTTGCTCTGCATGGTTGCCTTGACGGTGGTGATGTTGATGCGCGTCGTGGGACTGATTATGGTCATCGCGCTGCTGACGATGCCCGCTGCCATCAGCGAGCAGTTCACGTCCAA
>CAYPOY010000483.1:0-3195 GCA_964412395.1 uncultured Anaerolineales bacterium
GCCGAAAAGCAGTAGGAAGAGAACAGCGAAGACAAAAGAGGGGGTCACCACCCCGAGATAGGAAATGACACGGACGACGTTGTCAATCCACTTGTCCTTATGCTGGGCAGAGACTGTCCCCAAGAGGATGCCCGCTCCCCCCATGATGATGCCAGCAAAAAGGGCCAATTCGAACGTCGCCGGGAAAAATTCCTTGACGTCGTCGGCCACCGGGCGCCGCGTCACCAGGGAGATGCCAAAATCGCCATGCAGGGCATCTCGCAGCCAGTAATAGTACTGGGCGTAAAGTGGGTCATTGAGGTGCATCTGTTCACGTAGGTTATCTACTACCCACTGGGGTGCCCTGGCGCCCACGGCCATCCGCGCCGGATCGCCGGGCATGATCCGGGAGATGGTAAAGATGACAAGGGAGAGTCCGAAGAGAACGAAAATGGAATGGATTACACGGCGGACGATGAAAGTAATGAACCTCATCTCCCCTCCTCGGTAAGAAATCCAACTGAAGCCCCTGAGGAGCTGGCCAAGCTCTTCAGGGGCTTAACCTTAACACAGTGCAACGCCTATGGCCCGGTGACCTCGATCACGGGCGCGAACATGGTGTAGCCCATCACTGGGATGACCTCCCCCCGAGCGGCAGGCCAATCAACGTAGGCCGACTGGTAAGCATGCTTTTGAACTTGATCGTATAGGAAGAGAGACGGGCAGAGGTCAACGATGTAATTCTGCAACTCCCTGTACTTGGCATACCTCTCATTCTCATCCACGGTGACCAGGGCCTCGTCAATCATTTGATCCAGCGTATTGTCCAACAGCCACTCGTTCTGCGACCAGGTGGGGGCGGCGTCAGAGTGGTAGCGTACCTTCAGCAGGGAACCCGCTTCCGGGAAGTCGGCTGAGACGTAGGTGGTCTGGATGTGAGGGCTGGTATCGATGGCCCCTCCCTCCTCGACCATGGACATCCAAGGGGTGGAAACGATGTTGACGGTGATGCCGATCTCGGCCATATTGGCCTGGAAGAGGAGGGCGAATTTCTCCTCGGCGGGCACCTCGGTGCACCAGTGGACCTCTACCGGGTATGCGTCCAATTCATCGGCATACGGCGATAGCGCCAACTCCTCACGCGCTTTGTCCAGGTCACGTTGAAAGACAAAGACATCTGGGTTGTGACCGGCCGTGATTGCTGGGACTGGTCCTTGCGACTGCCTCGTCCCGGCCCACTCCAGACCCACGGCGGCGTCGTAGTCGAAGGCATAGGCCATGGCCCGCCGGAAGTGGACGTCGTCCGTGGGTGGTTTTTGGGTGTGGACCATGTAGTAGAATTCGGTGAGGACTGGGAAGGCAGCCACGTCAACCCCTTCCACCGCGTCGAGCGCCTCCAGCGCCTCAATGGTCTGCCATTGGTCGGTGATCTCCAGTTCCTGTCGCGATATCAGCGTCCGGATGGTGGCTGCCTCGGTGGTGGCGATGAAGCGCACCTCGTCGGGCGCGTTCGGGGCGAACTCTCCGAACCAGTCGTCGTATTTCTCCATCAGGAGATACTCTTCCAGCGGAAACTCTTTTACCTTGTAGGGACCGGAGCCGGCGTCGTGGGTCAGCAGGTATTCCTTGAAATAGTCGCCGTTGTCGCCGTAAGGTCCCGGAGTGACAATGTTGGCCGTCACTTCCTCTTCGTCAGCAACGTACAGGCGAACCAGGCTGATGAGGAAGATGCCACTCGGTTCGGCGAGCTTGAACTGGACGGTGTAGTCGTCGGTGGCGGTGGTGCTTTCGACGGTACCCAGGAACACATAAGCGAGTCCCTCACCGATCTCCAGAAGCCGGTTCATGCTGAAAGCGACGTCGCTGGCCGTCAGTTCACTCCCGTTGTGGAACTTGACCCCCTGCTTGAGATGGAAGGTCCAAGTGAGGCCATCAGCGGAGGTCTCCCAACTCTCCGCCAGGTGTGGATCGACCCCGCCCTCGGTGTTGGGGAAGACGAGGGTGTCATACAGGTTGCAGAGAGAGGACGTGCTGGAGAAGTCAGACCCCACCGCAGGATCAATGTAGGTGGGCCAGGCAAAGGTGACGTTGAGGGCCCGTTTCTCTGCTGGTGGGGCCTCGGTCGGCTCAGGCGGCGCCTCGGTCGGCTCAGGCGGGGCCCCGGTCGGCTCAGGCGGGGCCTCCTCGGTTGGCGCAGGCGTCGCTGGTGGCGCGCACGACACCACCAGGCCGACGACCAGGGCCAACACCATCATAACACTCAGAACACGTAAGGCTTTCATTCTTCTCCTCCTTGTACTTGTAGAATGGTTGCACAAACTTGGGTGAGTATGGAGAGGACAAGTGTATCTCGCGCCATCACCTCCTTTTCGCATGTTGACAGGTTTTTCGATGCAGGTGCATTGCCCCAACAGGCGTCCTCACACAGCACATCGGTTCGCCTGTACCTGCGATGCGATTAGTATACAGAGAAATCGCCGGATGTCAAGACCTCGCCTTCAGCGCTCGAAAAGCCTGGCCTCGTGGCCTCCCTCGGAAGAATGGAGAATCTTCATTCTCCATATCAGCATTTTCAACTGTCGCGCCGTGCCCACTGCTTGCCCCTGCCAGTGGTTGTTCATATAAGCCAGCGTCAGCGGTGCCTCGGTGTCCAACTGGCGAATCCTGGGCACCCACTCTATCAGTTCCTCGTCGCTGTAAGTGTAATCGTACCGCTCCCATGCTTCGTCATGCTTCCACCACTTTGCCCGATTCCTCCCGTGGAACCGCATGTAAGCCACGGGACCTGTGGCGACCGCCACCGGCGGCACCAGGCTCTTGAAGCGCGGCTGATCCACGCAGCAGAAGCCCAGGTTGAGCGTGCGCAGTTCGTCGAAGGTGCGCTCGCTGATCCAGTCACGGGAGCGAAATTCGACCACGACCGGCAGGTCACCGAACCCCTCGCGCACTCGCTTGAGATAGGCGCGGTTGGTCTTGTTGGCGTGGAAGGAGTAGGGGAACTGGGCCAACACGCAGGCGAACTTCTCGGCGTCTATCAGCGGAGCCAGTGCTGCCGTGAACTGCTCCATCTGAGGCTCCGGTTCCTCCCGCTCGTGGGTGATACCCCGGTAGGCCTTGACCGAGAAGAGGAAACCTTCGGGCACCTTGGCCGCCATCCGGTCCAACGTGCGGGCGTCGGGGATGCGGTAGAAACTGAAGTTCAGTTCGCAGGTGGGG
>CAYPOY010000484.1:0-3177 GCA_964412395.1 uncultured Anaerolineales bacterium
ACACCACTGGGGATGCCGATGACAACGCGGGGACGGGGAAAAGGAAGCAACAATTGGCTATGTGCCCTCTTAATAAAATAGTCCAACATTGCCTCGGTCACGTCGAATTCTGAGATAACGCCATCGCGCAAGGGGCGGATAGCGACGATATTAGCGGGCGTGCGACCGACCATCTCCTTTGCCTCAGCGCCAATGGAGAGAACTTTCCTGCTGTTTCGCTCGATGGCTACCCAGGACGGCTCGTTGATGACAATGCCTTTCCCCCGCACGTAGACGAGCGTATTCGCCGTGCCGAGGTCAATCCCAACGTCCAGAGAAAATAACCCAAGAAACGCATCAATGGGATTAAGCACAAATGTCTCCTATACGCAAACCACTGCCCCGGGTCACCCGCCCTCTCAACACAGGGGCTGCTAGACTGAAATTATACCACAAATCATAGGCAGGGGAAAATCTTGGAAAGCCACCCGTTTGTGCTATAATCTGGCATTGTGTTAAAAGCAACACCCTCGTCTCTACACTATCAGATTCGATTGCCCGCCTTCGAGGGGCCTCTGGACCTGCTCCTCCACTTCATCGAGCGGGAGGAACTCGATATCACCATGGTCGCACTGGCCCAGGTGACCGACCAGTACCTGGCTTACCTGGCGAAACTGGAGCGGAAGCAGGTGAAAGAACTGACGGCTTTCCTCGTCGTGGCAGCGAAACTCTTGCTCATCAAATCCCTGGCGCTGCTCCCTCGTCCCCCAGCATTGCCGCCCGAAGCCGAAGACGTGGGTGACGAATTGGTGCACCAGTTGCAGGTCTACAGGCGCTTCAAGGAGATTGCGGCACTCCTGCACGAACGAGAGAAGCAGGGATTACGGGGCTACATACGCATCGCCCCTCTCCCCCGTCTTGAGCCAAAACTTGAGCTGGGCGACGTGACGCTTCGTGACCTGTTGGTCACCGTTCAGGAGACACTGGACGCCATGCCCGCCCTGCCGGTCGGGGAGGTCGTCGCGCCGATCATCGTGACAATCGCTGAGCAGATTGTCCGCATCGAGGGTCAGTTGGCCCAATGGCACCAGGTCCGCTTCCGTGATGTCCTTTCGGCGGCCACCACCCGCGTCGAGGTCATCGTGACCCTGCTGGCATTGTTGGAACTGGTCAAACAGGACCGGGTGCAGGTGCGGCAGGAACGGCTGTTTGGAGAGATCACCATCGAGCAGCAGGCACCTACTCCAACAGCGCCCGCCGACGTTCCAGCCACCAATCCAGCAGCATAGCGCTGCACGCCCCAACCCCATCCACCGCCACGTCCAACAGGTTGCCGTTGCGCCCCAGCACGAAGGTCTGATGGTACTCGTCGCTCAGGGCATAGGTCACAGCCAGGCCAATGCTCACTACGCGAAGAGTGGCCGAGGCAAAAAAACGTTGGCGCAGTGCCCGCCAGTAGAGCCAGCTCAATACACCGTAGACGGTCGCGTGGCCAGCCTTCTTGAGCAGCACGTCCAGCCATGGCCCAGGAGCGTGGGGGAGGTCCGGTTGGGCAGAGAGGATAAAAATCAACCCCATCCACACCAACGATGGGAGCCAGTAGCGGGGAAACCACTTCTTCATCGCTCCATCCCACCCGCCCCATAGGCCCGTTCGACCGTCTCCACCAGCCTCTCCCACGCGAACCGCTCCCGCACGTCGTGGGCTGCCGCCTGGCCCAGCCGCTCCCGCAGCGGCGTGTCCTCCAGCAACCACACCACCGCCTCGGCAAAAGACGACACGTCGCCGGGGGCCACCAACCAGCCGGTTTCGCCGTGGCGGATGTACTCCATGTTCTGCCCGACCGCTTCGGCCACGACCGGCACCCCGGCAGCCAGCAGGTCCAGCAACTTCACCGCACACTTGGCCCGGTTGACCAGTGTGTCGTCGAAGGGGTAGATGGCAACGTCCGCCTGGGCAAAGTAGGCGGAGAGTGTGTCAGAGGGGACCCATCCACAGTAGGTCACATCATGCGTGAAACGTGATGCGTGATGCGTGACGGTCAGGCCAGATTGTACTGCCAAGCGGAGCAGTTCTTCTTCCTCGCCGAAGAGCCCCTTGCCCACGACCAGCAGCCGCGCCCCTGGCACCCGCTCTCGCACGCGGCGCAGCACTTCGATGACGCGGGAGACGGGGAACTCGAAGAATCTCGTGTACAGAAGGATGCAAGATGCAGGATGCAGGACGCAGGATGAGTCGTCCCTCGCTTCTTGCTTCCTGCTTCTTGCCTCTTGCTTCCTGCTTCTTGCCTCCTGCTTCCTGCTTCTTGCCCCCTGCTTCCTGCTTCTTGCCCCCTGCTTCCTGCTTCTTGCCCCTTGCTTCTCCGCGATACCATTGGGCACATAGAACACCCGCTGCGGCGGCACCCCCATCGCCCAGACGATGCTCTCCAGCGCACGGCTGGCGACAGTGACCGCGTCGGCGTGGGTCAGACCCCAGCGCTCCTGCCAGGCGAAGAAACGCTTTTGCACCGGGGTGTAGGGGTTCAGTTCGTTCCAGCCGCCGGGGCCTTCCCAGTCGTCGGTGTCCACCACCAGGCGGGGGCGGCGCTGGCGGGGGATGCGCATCAGCAGGTAGTGGGCCAGCCCGCTGTAGGCTTTGGGCTTAAAGAGGTGCACCACGTCGGGGCGGAGGGCCAGGACACGGCGGACCAGCCGGAGGGCAGTGAGGGCATGAAACAGCAGCGGAAGACGCGGCGGCAGGGAAATGTTCTCTATGGCAATGCCGTCCTCCTCCCAGCAGCGCCCGGCGTCCTCCGGGTTCTGCCAGGGGGGGAGGAGCAGGGTCACGATGTGCCCGCGGGCGGCCAGCGCCTTTGCCATCGACAGCGCCCGCACCGCCATCGTGCCCCGGGGCTGCAACCCGAAGGGGCCGACCATCACGACGTTCACACTCAATCCACCGTCAGCGTCTTGCTCAGGTTGCGCGGGAAGTCGGGGTCGTAGCCACGCGTCCCGCTCACGTGGTAGGACAGGAGTTGCAATGGTAGCGTCGCCAGGATTGGTGCCAGCAAAGGGCCAGATTGGGGCAGCACGATCAAATCGTGGGCATTGGCACGCAGACGCGCATCTTCCTCCGCCACGACGATCGCCCACCCGCCGCGACAGGTCACCTCGTTAATCGCGCTCACCAGCAGCCCCACGTCCTCCGGCCCGACGA
>CAYPOY010000485.1:0-3156 GCA_964412395.1 uncultured Anaerolineales bacterium
TACCTTTGGCTTTCGAGTTCCTCAAAGACTCTCAAATGGATAAAGTCGAGTTCCTACAATCGCGTTCGTCCCTTGAGTCACAGTCGCCGGGCGCTCGGTGTTCTCGCGCAGCGTCAGGCAGGGCACGCCCAGGATCGTTGTCTCCTCCTGGATACCACCAGAATCGGTCAGCGCCAGCCGCGCGTTCGCCATCAGGTTCAGGAACTCCAGATAGCCCAGTGGCTCCGTCACCCGCAGGTCAGGCATCGTCGCCAGCCTCCCCTCAAAGCCGAACCCCCGCACTCGCTTCATTGTGCGCGGATGCGCGGGGAAGATGATGGGCAACCGCGCCTGAATCTCCGCCAGCGCGTCCAAGATACCGCTCAGCACTTCTGGCACGTCCACGTTCGACGGGCGGTGCAGCGTCAGCAGGGCAAAATCGCCAGGCTCCAGTCCATATTTTTTCAGAACATCCAGTGCCAGCGCCCGCTCCTTGTGCCACAGCAGCGTATCAATCATCACATTGCCCACAAAGTGGATCTTCTCGGTCACCCCTTCGCGTAGGAGGTTCTCGTTTGCGTTACGTTCCGTCGTAAAGAGCAGGTCGGCGATCTGGTCGGTGAGCACCCGGTTGATTTCCTCTGGCATCGTGCGGTCAAAGGAACGTAAGCCTGCCTCAACGTGGGCTACAGGGACACCAAGTTTAACACAAACCAGCGTACAGGCAAGAGTAGAATTCACGTCGCCCACCATTCGGCTGAACTCACGGCGAAGCTACCAGCACCAGGTCGGGCTTGTGTTCCAGCGGCACTGGCTCGAATGCCAGCATCACCTTGGCAGTTTACTCCGCGTGACTGCCAGAGCCTACGCCAGGTACACGTCGGGGCGGGGGATGTCCAGATCATCGAAGAACACCTGCGACATCTCATCGTCGTAGTGTTGGCCGGTGTGCACCAATACCTGCTGGAAGCGACCAGGATAGCGGGCCATCTCCTCCATAATGGGGGCGATCTTCACAAAGTTGGGTCGCGCCCCGACGACGTGAAGGACTCTCACCGGTTACCCTTTCCCCACCGTGTGTGCCGAGACGACGGATGGCGTGCGACGAGAGATAATCGTTCATCGTCTATCGTCACGCTATGTCCATGTCCACGCCGCTCGTCGGTTTCCGTCTCAACAGTACCTTCTGAAGGTGGTCAACAATATCCGGCACAGACAGCGGATTGATTCCGACGTGACTGGTGGGGGCATCCGCCGGGTGTAGATGCCACCCACGGCGGTTGTCGTAATCTATGCCCCATATCCGCTGTTGCTCCTCGATCAGTGCGAAGGCAATTGTGCCAGTGATCACGTTGAAATAGAAGCGTACAAAGAGGCCTTCATGCACGTGAGCATAGCCACTGGCGACAGGGCCTTCTGTTCGCAAAGCAACCCGCGCAAAGAGCCCTGTGTCGGCTAATGCACGTAAGAGTTCGTCGGCAAACGTTCTCACATCCATCGGGCCTGCAGAGCCTCATAATGCTGTAGCAGTGTCTCCGCCTGCTCCCACTCCCAGAAATCACTCTCGACTGCGTATGCATAAGTATCCTGGTCCAGCGTTCCCGCTTCGCAACACTCCGAGAACTCTGCGAACGTCATCTCCCATTTCGATTCAAACGCCTGGGTGCGCTGCCTGAGAATCCCTATCTTGAGATCAATGTACTCGGACAGAACCTTCCACAGAGCCGTCTCCAAGTCAGGCGTCTCTGTGACCTGCGTCAGAAGCGCACCAATGCGGGGTGGCATAGTAATGGTTGGACTTGTATATCTCATAGTCTACACCCTTATCTTGATATAGGAAAGTATATCCTTGCTCTCAGCCGGTTTGCAACCGGAGATCGGACCGGGGACTCTCCCTAAGAGCCCGTCGGAGTGCCAACATCCCCGCGTTGGTCCACACCGCACTCGTCCACGCAGGTCCGCGCCGCACCTGCGTCCTTCGGTGCAAGAGAGTTTTACTCATCGCAATACCGCCTACCCGGTTGGAAGTGATCCGGGTAGCAGGCCATCTCCTCTCATAATGCCGAATGAAGGTAACCAAAGTTGCATACCATCCGGGAGCGATCTTTACTTTGACAAGTTTATCCCGCGCAAAGCCGAGGGGCTCAGTACAAGCATAAAATTGGGCCGCGCCCCGGCGCTGTGTAGGACTTTCACTCTCCGCTTTCCCTCAAAAGTTCAGCAAACAACTCTGCCCCAATGTGAAACCCCGCCTTTTCGCGCAAATCTTCCATCGCCCTTCGCAGCGATGGCAATTCACCCTCACGCCAGGCCCGAAGCAGGATACCCAATATTCCCGTCACCTTCAACCCCAACGATTTGGCTGTCCTCCGCCCTTCCCGTTCGTCTAATAACGTCCACTCTGCACCCACCTGCAAAGCCAACGCGATAGCTTCTGCTTCGCCTTTGTCCAGGTCACGATGGAGCGCCTGTACGAGCGGACGGCTCCTCACCTCTTCAACTCGAAGCCATCCTTCCTCCATTGCCTCTCGCGCGCTCTGAGAGCCTGGCATATCCTCCTCCACTCGCAATTCATCGAGAACGGTGGGGGGAATCCATATCTCCCCAAACTGTTGGCGCAACAGGGGGAGCTGTCCGACGATCGCCAGGTTCAAGACCGGGGAGGTATTACTCACGATAGGCATAGGTCAGATCGTCCTCGAGTTCTTCCCGACCATAGTGGCGCGGGACGCCTCGCTCCCCCAATAACCGGCCAAACTCGTACTTTCCCATACTGGCCAATTCTCTGGCCTTGCCAAAAGACAAGAGCCCCTGAGCATACAAAGCAACGGCCAGTTCCTCCAACAGATTCTGTACGATCCGTTTTTCTGGCAGGCGGATGGCCCAGGCTACAGAAGCGGGAATGTGCAATCGTACACCAACATCCTGTCTTTCCATCTCGATCTCCTCGACCACGCTCTAGCAGGTTCCTATCCCGACCTGTTTAGGACGCCTTCTCCCGGGCTGCCTGCCCATCCCATAGCTTTGGCACGCACCCGGCTTTGCTCTTGCCGTCCAGTATCGCCAACGCCTCGGTCACAATTCACTTTGGATCGCAGCCCACAACCGTGTTCGTCCCTTGAGTCACCGTCACCGGTCGCTCGGTATTCTCACGCAGCGTCAGGCAGGCCTGCCCTG
>CAYPOY010000486.1:0-3156 GCA_964412395.1 uncultured Anaerolineales bacterium
CGAACCCTTGCGAGGGTTTGTGAGCAGATTTCAGGCCAGAAATGGCTTTGTCCACCAGAAACTACTCCGTTGTCAGTGCTCATTCGCAACCTTCGCAAGGGTGGCAAGCCCTGCGAGTATGCAAAATGAGACGGAAGGGCTGGACGTCTGGAGGTGGTGAATCAAATGGATACCCAGCAAGTCAAGCAAATCATCATGCAAGAACTATCGGCGATCTTGCAGCAAGACGCTGAAGTACGACAATTCATCCTCCGGCTCTCGCGCCAACACTTTGCCGACAAGGTCGAGACAGAGAGCCGCTTTGACCGTTTGCTCGACGAACTGCGCCGAGATCGGGAGGAACAAAACCGCAAGTGGGACGAGAATCAAGCTGTGATCAATGAAATGCGCAAAGCGCAAGCTCGCAAATGGGAGGAGCAGAACCGCAAGTGGGACGAGAATCAACAAGCCATCCGGCAAAATCAGGCGGTCATCCAGGAGATGCTCAAGTCCATCCAGAACCTGGGTCGCCAGTATGACAGCACTATCGGCGCACTGGGCGCGCGGTGGGGATTGCATACAGAACAATCGTTCCGCAATGCGTTGAAGGGCATTCTGGAGGAGTTTTCCGGTGTCGAGGTGATCAACGTAGTTGAATACGACGACGCTGGTGAGGTGTTCGGCCGCCCCGACCAGGTCGAGTTGGACATTATCGTCAAAGATGACCTGTTGTTTCTCTGTGAGATAAAGTCCTCAATGAGCAAGTCCGATATGTACGCTTTTGAACGGAAGGTGCGTTTCTACGAAAGGCGGCACGAACGGACGGTTAACCGGATGCTGGTGATTTCACCGATGGTGGACCGGCAGGCACAGACCGTAGCCGATAATCCAGGCATCCAGGTGTACAGTTACGCCCAGGACGTCGATCCGGCCATCTTTGCCTGAGCGCGTGAGCAGGATCAGGGGCCATTGTGCCCAGGGCGCTTAAGACTTCGGAAGTCTGCCGTCGAGGATTTTGGAAGCGAATCAGCCCGAAATCACCTCAAAAGCTGGTTGATAGCGCACTTTTGAGACTTCCGAAGTCTGATCCCCCCTTAACTTGATGACATTGGACTGGGTGCTGGTCTACGGGGATACGAACTCGACCCTGGCCGGGGCGCTGGCGGCGGTGAAATCGCACATCCCCCTGGCCCACGTGGAGGCCGGATTGCGCTCCTTCGACCGCACGATGCCCGAGGAGCAGAGGGGCAGGGGAGCGGAGGTGCGGAGGAGCAGAGGAGCGGAGGAGCGGAGGTGCGGCGGTCGTCGAGATCGGTATGTGCTAATATCGCAGAAGCCTGGCGGAAACGACGCTACGAAGCGGCTTTTGTGAGTAAACTGAACGATGCAGAGTCCGATGGCTCTCCCCCGCACCTCTGCACCCCCGCCCCTCCGCACATTTGCGGGAGAACACCGAGCGCCCGGTGACGGCGACACAGGGGACAAATACGGTTGTGGGCTGTGACACGGTGCGGATCGTGACTGAGGCATCGGCGATATTGGATGGCGGGGGCAAGACCGGGCAGGTGCCGGAGTTGTGGGATGGGCGGGCAGCAGAGCGGATCGTAGCAGTGTTGCACAAGTGGATTCAGTGGTCAGGATAACGCGGGGCGAGACGACCAAACTGGTTCCTGTAATCCGGGAACTGTGTGGGTTTGCCGATCGGGTGATGTACATTAGCTCTGCTGGAGCCGATCCTGCGGGTGGAAGAGTAACGGAATAGAGGGAAGGAGAGGGGCAAATGAGAAACGGGGATTTGCTGGAACGAATCACAGTGGACCCCAAGGTCATGGTTGGCAAGCCGGTCATTTGCGGAACACGAATCCCGGTGGCACTGATTTTGAGGATGTTGGGGCAGGGTATTCCAACCGAAGAGATTCTACGCGAGTATCCCCGGTTGGAAAGAGTGGACATTGAGGCCGCCATAGCGTATGCTGCGCGCGTGGTGGAACACGAAGATGTGTTCCCTCTGCCAATGCAGGGTGAACTGGTGCCGGCATCAAGTTCCTGGTGGATGAATGCACAGGCACATCGGTAGTAGCCTGCCCGCGTGACGAAGGGCACGATGCGGTGGCTGTGGTCGAGGTAATGCCTGAAGCGGATGATAAGGAGATTTTGGATCGCGCGGTGTCGGAAGGCCGAATCGTGGTGACCAACGACAAGGACTTTGAATTGGTGTACCGCAGTGGATGGGAGCATCGAGGTGTAGTATTGTTGCGCTTGCGAGACGAACGAGCAGAGAGCAAGGTGCGGATAATGAAGATCGTGTTGGCACGAGTCGGCGAGCGGTTGCGGAACCATTTACGTCGTAGCCACTGAGACAGGGATTCGGGTGCGAAAATAACTGGCAGAGATTCAGGCGCGGCTGTCTATCCTCTTCCCCAGATGCCTTTTATCCCCGCCCACCCGCGCACGGTGAAGCGGGTACAGGAGTTCGGCTTCGAGGGGAGGCTGGCAGCGATGCCCGATTGCAGGTGACAGAGCCACTGGGCTATCTGGAGTTCCTGAACCTGATGGCGAATGTGAGTTGCGACCCGGAGCGAATGGCGAATGGTGAATAAGGTGATAGACGTGCTGGGCTATCAGGCGTCGCAGCCGGTGACCTCGATTGGCGCTAACTGCCGCGAAGCTAACCATGCCGAGCCCCGCAAAGACTTTACCCAAATCCGCAATCCCCAAACACTGCGTGTTCTAGCGAATCTTGACCACACGTCGAGGGCGTGATAGAATCAGGTGCTTGCAAAGCCCGGTCTACCGGACAGACTGATGGCCTGGACTGATGTAACAGGAGGTGGGCAATGACGGTTCTACTGGCAGAAGAAGTAAAACAGCTAGTGTCGGAAGAACTGCCGGATTGGATCGAGGAGCAACCGGTTCTGCGCCTGCGCCTGCAACAGGCAATTGAAAGAGTGCCACAGCCTCCTTCCAAGATGACTTACGAAGAGTTCCTGGAGTGGTGCGACGAGGACACGCTGGCGGAGTGGGTAGACGGGGAGGTGGTGATGACAAGTCCGGCGAGTAACAAGCATCAAGATATTGCTGACTTTCTGGTGAGTGTGTTGCGTCCTTTCGTAGAGATGCATGGCTGATTGGCCGACAAATTTAAGATTCCATCGACTTGCCAATAATGCCCCTGGA
>CAYPOY010000487.1:0-3149 GCA_964412395.1 uncultured Anaerolineales bacterium
TTTGCCTGGGAGGTGCATTTTTGTCAAGTTTCCCAACAATTCAAGGAGACCCCCCCTTTTATCGCCTTTGCTGATTCGCCGATTCGCCGATTCGTTGATTCGCCGATTCGCCGATTCGCCGCTCTGGCGCGATACAACATCTCCCCTGCTCTACTCACCAACAAGATGCCCTCATCCTCGCGTCCTCGCCATTCGCTCAGGTTGATGGCATCAGGGTCTAGATAGCCCAGATTCACCTGTTCGCATCGCTCACGCGGGATGCCGGTGGCCAGGGTGACCCGAATGCGCGGGTGTTCCACGCCGTTCTCGTAGGTGCCGGCGCCGCGCAGGTGGGTGGAGTGGGCCAGCACGCCCCAGGGATAGTCCTTGAAGCGATCCCACTGCTTGAGGAAGTAATCGCGCACGTGGTAGCCGATCTCGTCTATGAGCCTCCCGTGGGTGTAGGAGATCTCGGTGATATGGGGGGCGTAGATGACCACCTCACCGTCGTCGGCGATGGCCGGCTCCATCTTGTACATCCCCTTGGCGGCGGTCCAGAGGTCGTCGTACATCTCCGGCATACAAGAGAGGACGCGCTGGAAGGGCCGCTCCACATAGACAATGTCCAGCCGGGCCGAGAGCGCCGTCGCCGCGCGCCAGGCCTCCTCCATCGGACCGACGTAGAGACCGTGCAGAGACTCCCCGTGCATCACCAGCGCGAAGCAGAGACGTGGCGTGGTGATGAAGGAAGCCGCCTGGTCAATCATCCGGCGCACCGGCGTGTCCGCCACGCCGATGATGGCCATGCTGGTCATCAGTGCGCCCAACCAATGCGTCACGTTGATGATCTCCGGGCCGGCGATGCCGGGGGAGAAGTATTTGTTCCCTCCGGAGAAGCCCACCACCTCGTGGGGAAAGACCGGGCCACAGACCAGGAGTTGGTCGTACTCCAGGATCAGCCGGTTGAGTCGCACCGGCACGTCCAGTGAGAGCCGGCTTTCGCTCAGCGCCTCCACCTCGGCGGCCGGCAGAACGCCCAGCGTGACGAAGGTTTCGGGGAGGTCCCAGCGGTGGTTGAAGATGCGGGAGTGTGGAAGTGTGGAGGTGTGGGAGTGTGGGAGTGTGGGAATGTGGGAGTGTGGGTGGGATAGACCAGCTTGTCCGTCATGCACCAGCACGCCAACCAACTGGCTCAGCGCTGCATCGTCCATCGGCTGGTGGGTCCCCAGCGCGACCAGGTAATCCAGCGCGGCTACCTGATCTCCCAGCAACTCGTGGAACAGGCGGAAGAGGAGCGGGATCGGCGCGGTGCGGGTGTGGTCGGGAATGATGACGAGGACGCGCTTGCCCGCCAGATTGGTCTGCGCCAGTGCCTCGGCCGTCAGGTCGTGGACCTCGGCTTCGGTCAGGGGGTTGTTTGTGTAGCCTGCGCCAGTGAGCATAACTGTATCCTGAAACGAGTTGTCTTCTCCATTACGACGAGTGCGCTTCGTCTGGTACCAGCCCGACTTCCAGACGGGCGTCCAGTGCCCGGGCCAGCCGCAACGCGATCAGTCGCCGGGCGATCTGGTGCTCCGGCTCCAGGGCTTTGTACTCACGCGCAAACTCGGGGTTTTCCATCAATTTCCGCTTCAGGTACTCCAGTGTCTTCATTCGTCCACCTTCCGCCCGAGTAAATCCTTCTCCGATGTTCGGCAGGTATTACTCAAGCATTGTGCTTCACCCCGCCCGTTTGCTGGATGCGTTCCTCCGCTGCGTCCAGCAGGCGGCGGAATTTGCGCATCCGTCCCACCCCCGTCGGGCAAATCTCGACTACAGGGCAATCGCCACACTGCGGCTTGGCTCCGCACCGCGATCTGCCAAAGTGCCAGAAGACTTGGTCCAGGTCTGAAGGCGAAAACCCATCACCCGCGAGGGCAGACAAGTGCAAGACTAACCGATGTAGAAACAGGTAGTTCTCCTTGTTGCCTGGCTCTGTTCCCATTCCAATGTTGTCATCCTCCAGTAGTTCAAAGCCGTAATTCAGAAAGCTCAATCTTGTGATCACCCGTACCCCGTGCCGGTCGATCGCGGCATAGTTCTCGTTGAAATCTGACAAGGCCAGGTCCCGCAGCTTGAACCCGATGTGCTTCACCCTCAGAACTTCATCTTCGCGAAAGTTCGTCTCCTTCTTCGCATCGGCTTCCTCAAAGTACTGCTTCCAGTTCCACTTGTCGTCGTGGCGAAAGATCTGTACCACATCCTCAATGACCTGTACCCCTGCCTGGCCCCACCTGTAGCCAGCATTCTTAAGTACCTGCCGATATGTGTCAGGTATCAAGTGCACGTCTTCTTTAACGTGTTTTTTCAATTCCTTGCGCACTCTGTTTCCGGCCTCGCCGCTTATTCCCCGGATCAGCAGGTTTGGTAGGAAGATATGTAAGACCTGTATATGCTCACCGGCGGTGACCAACTGGTTATTCTGTTCAATGTACGCCCGGTGTTCCTCCAGCCATTGGGATATCTCCCTCGTTTTACCCTCGAAGTCAGCCTCGACCTGGAGCATTCTCGTGACAACATCCTGAACATCCGGCACTTCAAACCTCATCGGTGTTCTCTCCTGCACACATCGGCGATCCGCTGACGTAGGCGGGCCACCACCTCAGGGTCCAGCCCTGGTTCAGGGGCGACTTCCTCACGCTCGTCCAGGGCTCGCTTGATTTCAGCAGGCGATGCCTGTCCCAGATTCTCCAACAGGGCGGCAAACGCCTCCCGCTGCTGCTGCACTGCCTCTTCTGGTATAGGCGTGACCGTGTAGGCCATCGCCACGTGACGAGTGAGGGCATACACGAGATACTGGTTTAACGAAACCTTTTCTTGCCTCGCCCGACTTTCCAACTGGTGGTGTAGCGACTCTGGTAAACGAAGGGTCAATCGGCCCATAATCAACTCCTTTCCAGCTTCATCACGAACTCAATTGGGGTCGTCACGGCCAACCCTAACGATTGCTGTGCCCGCCGAAAATCCCGCACATTGGCCGTGACTACCAGTGCGCCCGCGTTCATAGCACAGTCAATCACGAGATCGTCCCCTGAGTCGGGGGATGTGGGCCGCCACGAAAAATGGATGGGTACAAATTCAGCAATGAAGAATACCCAATTTTTCGCACAAAGCACACTCCGTCTCAGCCT
>CAYPOY010000488.1:0-3096 GCA_964412395.1 uncultured Anaerolineales bacterium
AACAGCCGGAAACTCCGGATCACACTTGATGGGTCATTTGTCCCAAATTGAAATCCACGCTTCGCGCTTTACGTTGCCGTCGCTGTCGCAGCATCTCCCGGAAGCGGGGGGCCATTATCTGAATGAGGGGCGACGGCTCCTCCGGCTGCCAATCCTTAGTTGCCTCTTTCTGTGGCACGGGCCGCGTCTCCGGGGAGTAAACGATCGTGCCGGGGGCTTCTGCCGTTTCCAGCACCGTCAATGCCTGGCGGATCACCCGCATTTGCTGGGCCACATCGTGGGGCTGGCCTAGTGTGTGACCAAAGGGGAACTCGATGGCCAGTGTGCGCGGCACGCCGATCTTTTCCGCCCAGAAAGGCATCATCGTCACCATGATTGTGGAAAGGCCGGCGGCCTCCAGCGTTCGTGCCAGCACGGGCACATTTACGGCGCAGTCCGGTCAGGCGGGGGTGAGCAACACGCAGTCCGCCTCCTCGGCTTTGAGCTTCTCAACCACCTGGGGACCGTAGGTCTCTTGCCAGGCAGTTGTGTCCGATGGGAAGCCCTGGTAACCCATGAAGGAGTAGGCGTGTTTTGTCAGGCCGGCTATGCGCCCCTCGGCGGCCAGTTCCTGGAAGCGGTGGATAGGCAGCAGGATGTTGACGTCCGACAGCACACTCCGCGTATTGATGTGCAGGTGGCTGGCTCCCACTTCTGCCTGCCGTATGTCGGTGGGGAGGGTGCGGTAGGTGGGATCGCCCCACGTCGGCTCACGTTTCTCCCGCGCCACGTCAAACGGCGGCTCGACGCCCTGGTGGTACAGCCCGCCTGACGTTGCCAGCCCAAACTTGCAGTCGGATAGGGGGCGAGGCAATGGCGTCCAGGGGATGGGGAGTTCTGGCTGGCGGTCGGTCATCTGGTAGAACGCAGCGATGAGGCGGGGCAGGTATTTGAAACTGTCTACGGGCATCGGATTCTCCAATCGCGTTTTCTCGTGCCAGGTATCTGGGGTGTGCTGTTCGGGCATTGCTTGATCGCTCCGGGAGAGTTGTGCACAGTATAGCATCGGCGGCGGGGTTTGGCAAAACGCCCCTCCCCGAAACGGGGAGAGGCGTTGGTCCGCGCTGCCGTGAACAGGCTGTCCCAGGGAGCCTCCCAACCCCGGCACTCCAGGGAGGGGGAGTCTTACCGGCTGCAACCTCAATCGTCGTTTGCCGCTAGTCGTCACACGACGGCAACGCGCAAAAACGGGCGTCCAGTACCTTGATCTCCAGGTCCAGGTCCTCCATCGCCGAGATCAGTTGCTTCTCCGGCACGTCCGCGACCTTGACCGTGAGTTCGCGGTTAGTGGGGTCCTCGCCCATAATGGTACCCAGGGCCAGGATGTTGCCGCCCAATTCGGTGATCTTGCCGGCGATCTTGGCCAGCACTCCCTTCTGCTCCGGGACTAACATAGTCAGGCGGATCCCCTCCTCCCGTGCCCCAAATAACTCCAGGAAGGTCTTGAACATATCCGTCTCGGTGATGATGCCTACCAGCTTATCGTCCCGCATCACCGGCAGGCCGCCGATCTTGTTGTCGGCCATGATGCGGGCCGCTTCCTCCAGCGGGGTACCCTCGGTGACGGTGATCACCTCTTTCGTCATCAAGTCGTGCACCTTGATCTTAGAAAGCAGATAGGGGATCTCGTAGATGCTCAACGAGGTGGCTGGAGAGGGCGAGGCGTACAGCAGGTCCTTCTCCGAGACAATGCCCACCAGTTTGCCGTGTTTGCCCAGCACCGGAAAACGCCGGATTCTTTCCTCCCGCATCAGTCCCAGTGCCCTGTCAACAGAGATATCTTCGGTCACAGTGATAGGGCGCTTGGTCATTCTATCTCCTACTAGCATCATTTACCTCCTTAGGTTTGCGATTGAATAGGCTACAAGAGACGGTACTATTTTACGCTGATCGGTCAAGACTGTCAAACGCTGGACGCCATGTCCGGTGACCAGTATCCAGCACCGAGCAACCGACAAGTTGCCGACTCCTCCGGTACCCACGGCTCCCTAATGATTGGTTGGCTCGGTGTGCCCGCTTAGTCTGTATTCTCCTCCTCCAAAGCGATGACGTCGGGCAGCAGGCCCATCTTACCCAGTGCGGCGACGAGGCGGGGCCAATCCCGCTCGCGCAGCAAGGCGACCGTCGGCCCGACCTGCTCGTGGATAAGATGGCGGGTGAGCGGGGAGGATGTGGCCTGGGCCATCAGCTCCTCGCTGGAGAGGCGCAGCAGCACCGCCTGCTCCAGCCGGGCCTCAGCTCCGTGAGCCTCCCAGCGCGTCAGTGCCGCCTCGACGAAGCAGGGCACGGGCGTGTTGGTAGTGCGGCCCAGGAACTCCAGCACGCGGGGTATGGGGATGCCCTGCCGCCGGGCGCGCTCCAGCGAGGTGGGGGTGAGCCGGTAGACGAAGTGACCCCCCTCAATCCCCCCTACGGGGGGGGAGGTAACTTTATCAACCACCCCCACGGGGGGGGAGGTCACCCAGTTGGCGACGCGGGCCAGTTGGAAGCGTTCATAGCGCCGGGTTGGAGGTGCGAGCACGGTGAAATCGGACCGCAGGGCCATCGGCGCGGGCTCTGGTTCGGGTGGGGGATCAGCCAGGCCGAGGAAGGCCGCTCCAGCCGGGGTCAGACGGAAGCCGGAAGGAGCCAGGAAGCAAAAAGCAGGACAAGAGGCGAGGTGCACGGGGCGAGGAAAACCGGGCCTGGAGTCCCATCCCATTCCCAGATCAGTCAGGCCAAGCCAGGCCAGCGGCCCCGTGATCAGGTAGCGGATGAGCGCCCCCTCGACGCTGTCCCAACCTTCGAAGCCGGAGAGGTACGCGCCAGTGGTCGCGTCGCGGATGTACCAACTCGTGTAGTCGCCGCCGGGCCGCTGAAAATCGGGGTCAGCCTGTTTGACGGCGCTGACGAAGTCGTCGAGTTTGTGCCATGTGTTCGGGATGCACGTCTTCAAGTGGCGTAGGATGGCCTTGCGTGCCAGGAGTGGGTCGTTATGCCAGGCGCCGGTATCCTCGGGTTGAAGCGTGGGGACGTGAAACAGGTCGTTCCAGGTCGGGTCGTCCCGCCAGGCTTCGG
>CAYPOY010000489.1:0-2310 GCA_964412395.1 uncultured Anaerolineales bacterium
ACAATGCGTGGGTTAGGTTCCGCCTCTCCGCCGGGGGTTCAACATCTGCGACGGGTGAGTTAGGAGCACCCATACCTGACCCCTTGCCTTTTGGCCCAAGCCTAATGTCCTTGTGGGACTAAACAGCACCTTTGGCTTGTTCTCCTTGACGACGTTTATCAGCGGTTCATATGTATTAACCATACCACGCGACTCTGGCCCCTAACCGCCTGGTGCTGGCAGTCGCAACGTCCCCTCGCGGTTCCGTTGCCGTCCTGTTGGACGCGGGATGCTTTTGTCTCCAGGGCTTCACACCCCATCAGCGCCCCGGAAGGGACGGTTTTCCTGATGACGCATGCCTGGATAGAGTACCGGTAGCAGAATACCGGGTTGAGCCCTGCCATATCGCCGTGAGTACTGATGATATGGCAGTCACAACAGCTACTTGGTAGGGTAGACGGCCAGCGCACAGCTTGACCTGTGTTTCCAACCGTCCCCCTCCGAACCGGACGTGAAAGTTTCCCCTCATCCGGCTCTCCGCTTTCACACAGCCGTGTCTGTGTGAACCTCAGTTTGAGGAACCTCAAATTATGGCATACGGGGCTCGAAGCTGTTCCAGAATTGAGGATAGGCTCGCCCCATCGTATTTCCCGTTGTGGATTTCGCGATGGCATTTTCGGCATACAGGGACTTGCTTGCGATTGATGGCTGCCATATAGAGGGTGAAACCCTGCACCTTTTCCCCTCGTTTTCGGATATGCCTGACGTGGTGCATCTCTACGTTTTCTTGTTCTTGGCTGCCACAAATTGCGCAATTATCCAAACCGATTAGTTTCTGGATGTCTCCCAAACTGTAGCCATCCAGCGTCTTGCCATCCGAGCCTGGGGTCATATTACCAGGCTTGCTCTTCAACCGTTCGTAGGCCATAATGTGTATTGTTGGGTTGTACAGCAGTCGGTATAGCCTTTGGTTGATCCACTTCGGGTTGTCCCGATTTTTCGTCCGTATGATATCCAGTGCGTCACAGGCTTGTATCATATTTCATGACACCTTTCCGCTTGCATATCGAGGTCAGCTACTCTCCTTCCCCTTGCGCCACCCACTACGGTGGTACGTTGAGTACTATGAGAGTTCCGTCAACCGCCATTTTCAGAGCGACCATTTCAGGCCCTCCCTCCGACACACCTTCACGGCTATGTGTCGGGTTGGTGAGGTTGATCCCGTAGTTCAGTCACGAGAGGTCATCGTTGGACTTAGGCAGACCGTTCGTTCCGTTAAATACGCTCGTCGCGTGTCGCCCTCCCTCCAGAGAGCCGTCAGGCTGCCGCGCATGACCTGACGGGGAGAGTGGCCAGGGTTACAATCCACTTTCCCTGGTGTTCACGAAGGCACCGCTCGGAACTAGCCTTCAGGTAATCCAACTTTTGCCATATCCAACCTAGCTCGGCCCTCAGTCGTTTGCTGTGGATTACAAAACTTGGGCCTTTCCCACCATGCTACACTCCCCAGCCTGTTACCAGGTCTGGATAAGGTGGGTGCTTTACAACACCTCTCTCTAGTGTTGACTCTCCATAGAGCCTCCTCTCGTACCGCTTAACTACGGCGCACCACAACTTCGTGTCGCACCATAACGGCAAAGCTGAGCCGCCGGGTGGCTTACACGAAACCTGCCCAATAGAAACCAGCCTCTCTGACCAAACCAAGCTGCAATTGAGCGCCGATACAACCCGGTCGGCTCCAGCGCGATGTTAGCCCGCACCCGCCGCAGCATGCAAAACCACTCCGCCAGACAACATTCTGGTCCCACCACCATGGTGTGCTTGCGATTGCTCCGACCGCCACTAGTTCGCCTCACTCCCGCGTGCATCAATCCCACCTCCAGTCACCTCCAAGCGGAAGCCTCCCTCGCAGTTTCGCCTTCTCAACGCCGCGCGATCTCAGGCGAAGCACTGCATCGCGGACAGCTCTCTGCTGTGGATGAGCACGCAATACTGCCGGTAAATAGACATGGTAGTGCTCAGTGACGGTGACACTCGTCGTTGCCGTGAGCGCGCTGACTGAGTTGTTGGCGGTGACCACCGCCGTGTAGACCCCAGTGACGGGATAAGTGTGGCTCACTACTGGCCCGTTGCCGGTTTCTCCGTCGCCAAAGGCCCAGGTGTAGACGACGTTGCTGCCTGTCTCAACTGCGGCCGTGAGCGTAGTGAGGTTCCCCAGTTCGGTCGGGCTGTCGTTGGTCGCGGTGAGGCCAGTGATGGGCACGTCGGTGATCGTCACACTCGTCGTTGCCGTGAGCGCGCTGACTGAGTTGTTGGCGGTGACCACCGCCG
>CAYPOY010000489.1:2410-3093 GCA_964412395.1 uncultured Anaerolineales bacterium
GGCCCAGGTGTAGACGACGTTGCTGCCTGTCTCAACTGCGGCCGTGAGCGTAGTGGCTTGGCCTAACGGTGTAGGGCTATCGTTGGTCGCAGCAAGCCCGGCGATCAGTTCCTCCACAGAAATGTAGCCTGCCTTTCTTTCCTCATCAATACCGGCTAATCCGCTGACTGCAAGCGTGACGGTATAAACGCCCGGCGTGGTATAGGTATGCGTCGGGTGCTGTTGTGTGCTGGTGAAAGCATCGCCAAAATCCCACAGGCTAGCGGTGTAGCTGCCTGTGGAAGCATTGGTGAAGGCCACTGTCAGCGGTAGCCCTCCACTGGTTGGGGAAGCAACAAAACCAGCGCGTAATGGTGCATAATAGGGGTTGTATTTCTGGTCAGCGAAGATGTACCACGCGGTAGCGCCCACGTGTAGGCGATTGTAGTACGCCCCACCAAAGCCGGTCGTCAAGCTGTAAGAAGCGGAAGCCACAATTCCCTTGCCGTTGCCATTGGTGGCATACTGCTGCACTTCTCGCAGTTCGTTGAGGTAATGCTGAGCCTTATCCAGCAATTCCCGTTAGGGTCGTGATCGAATAAAACAAATATTATAGCACAAGCTGTGATCGGGAGCAAATTATGCGCAACAAGGGTTTTCGAAGCAGAACAGGGGCGGAAAATCAACCCCAAAATTCACCCTCC
>CAYPOY010000490.1:0-3092 GCA_964412395.1 uncultured Anaerolineales bacterium
GACCGAGCCCTTTGCGCCTCGGTCAAAGACCTTCGGCGAACGAGGAGCCTTGATCAGAGACCTTCGGCGAGGGCTGAAAACCCACCTGACGTTTGACGCCTGACGCCTGACGTTTGAGTGAGAATAAGGGGGATACAGTGAACGAGAACGAGATTGAAAACCTGACCTTCGAGCAGGCCTTCGCCGAACTGGAGGAGACTGTCCGCAAACTGGAGGAGGGGGGGCTCGCGCTGGAGGAGAGCCTGGCCCTCTTCGAGCGCGGGCAGGCGCTGGCGGCACATTGCAACGCCCAACTGGACCAGGCCGAACTCAAAGTCCGCCAACTGTCACCGGAGGGCGTCGTCCCTTTCGAGCCGGAGAGGTAGCCGGGCAATGTCATTAAGATAAGGGAGCCATCCCAGACCTGACAGGTTTCACAGGCCACTTTTCGGCGTAAATATGCTCCTGATCAGATCGAATCTAGCTCAGAATGGCGCCTTTGGAAACCTGTCAGGTCTTAACTTTGATAGCCGCAAATCAGTGCCAGACCAGCCCCACCACTGCCCGCAGTTCCTCCACCCGCAGCAGCAGCGCCGCGCCCAGGTAAACCGCTGCACCCAACAAGACGCCCCCGCCGCCGAGCACCAGCGCTCCCGCGTCCGGCAGCATAGCCTGCCACCCCAGCAGCACCGCCCCCATCGCCAGCGAGGCCAGTCCACTCCTGGCGAAAGCGGCCAGCATCCGCCGCTCTTCCAGGCCGTTCATCCGCCGCCGGATCAACACCAGCAATCCCACCAGTTCCAGCAGCGTGGCGACCGAGTTGGCCAGCGCCAGCCCCGCGTGAGGGGGCCAACCCGCGAGTCTGAACACTCCTGGCAACGTCAGGCTCAGCGCCACGTTGAGCCCCATCGCCAGCCCGCCCACCCACACCGGCGTGAGCGTGTCGTGTTGGGCGTAGAAGGCGCGGGCGATGATCTCCAGGCCGGAGTGTCCCACCAACCCCAGTGCGTAAAAGGCCAGCGCCCACGTCACCGCCTCCGTCGAGGTCACCTCGAACGCCCCTCGCTCGAAGAGCAGCCCCACCAACGGCCGGCCCAGCACCAGCAGCCCCACCATAGCCGGGAGACAGAGGGAGAAGACCGACCGCAGGGTCGCGGCCAACGTGCTCCGCATCTCGGCTTGCTCTCCCCGGGCCGCCTGCTCGGCGAAGGTGGGGAAAGCGGCCGTCCCCACCGCCTGGGCGAACACCCCCTGCGGCAACATCATCAGCAGCCAGGCGTAGTTGATGGCCGACACCGCCCCCTCCCCCAGCCCGGAGGCCAGGCTGTTGTTGACGACGAAGTTGAGTTGGGTGATGGCTGTGCCCAGCATCCGGGGGGCCATCAGCCGCCCCACCTCGCGCACGCTGGGGTTGTCCAGTCCCAACGTGGGGACGTAGCGCGCGCCGTAGCGCAACAATCCCGGCACCTGTACCAGCAGGTGCAACGCTGCCCCCACGACCACGCCGACCGCCATTCCCCGCACGCCTATGCGTGGCCTCAGCAGCAGCGCCCCGCCGATGATCGAGAGGTTGTAGACCGAGGGGGCCAGCGCTGGCAGGAGGAAATGCTGGTGGGCGTTCAGTGCCCCCATCACGATGCCGCTTATGCCGAAGATGACCGGGGAGATCAGCATCAGCCGCAGGAGGCTGGCCGTGAGTGCTTGCTGAGATGAGTCGAAGCCGGGGGCGATGAGCGTCTGCACCAGCGCCGGCGCGAAGATCGCCATCAGCCCCGCCGTGACGGTCAGCGCGATCAGCGCCAGGTTGACGACGGCCGAGGCCAGCCGCCAGGCCCCAGGGCGGTCTTCCCTCGCCAGGTGATCGGCGAAGGTGGGGATGAAGGCCGATCCCAGCGCCCCGCCTGCGATGACCATAAAGATCATATCCGGGATACGGGCCGCAGCCAGGTAGGCGTCGAGGTCGCCGCCGGTGCCGAACAGCGCGCCGATGACCATCTGGCGCACTAACCCCAGCACGCGGCTCACGACGAAGAGCGCCATCACCAGCGCCGCCGCTTTCGCGATCTGCCGTCCGCCTCTGTTGCTCATCTGATCTCCTGGGCAGTGCTCATATCACCAGCCATAACTATCGTCATTTTGACCGGCCTGTCGAATCAGCTTGTCCCACACGAAAGGGCCAATTCACAGCCCCCCAGTGAAGCCAGCAGGCGTTGAGCTGTGCGCTGCCAGGTAAACTCCGCGGCCCGTTCGATACCTGCTTGCTGTAAACGCCATCGCAGAGAAGCATCATCCAGTAGTTGTGCCATCGCTGCCGCAATTTCCTCAGTATTGATTGGATCCACCGTCAGGGCGGCTTCACCGGCCACTTCGGGTAGGCTGGTCGTATTGCTCGTGATAACGGGTGTACCGCAGGCCATCGCCTCAACAGGGGGCAAGCCAAACCCCTCGTACAGGGAGGGGTAGACCAGCATCTCAGCCTGCCGGTAGAAGGTGGGCAAATCCTCCTGGGCAATAAAACCCGGCAAGACCACGCCGGCTGAATGGGCTCGCTCTAAAAGCCCTCCGCTCTCCCAACGTTGTAATCCGCCCCAGACCATCGCTGGAACCGATTTTCTCCTCGCTTTCAAACTCAGATAGGCATCGAGCAAGCGAGATAAGTTCTTTCGTGGGTGGATGTTGCCTATAGCCAGAACATAGCCCGGGGCCACCCCATAAGCGTGCAATACCTTCTCATCCTCAGGCCCCTGCTCGGGACGGAATGTTCGGTCCAAACCTGGGTGCACCACAACGGCTTTCTCAACTGCCGTCGGGTGAAAGCGCGCCAGTTCCCGACGCGTAAATTCAGAGAGTACAACGACGCGCTCCGCTCTACGTATTGCCGCGCCAGTCAGAAGGCGCATATATAAAGCGATAGCGGCAGGAAAATACTCTGGGTGAGCGCGGAAAGATAGGTCGTGTACTAACACCACCCCTCGGCAAGGGGTTATGGGAGGTAAGAAATAAGTGGAAAGATACCAATCTGCTTTCAATCGGTGCAAGGCGATGGTCTGTTGCCAGAGATAAAAGGGCAGACGGCGATATGGGCCCAGGCTCACCTGTTGAAAGGCAGGCGG
>CAYPOY010000491.1:0-3050 GCA_964412395.1 uncultured Anaerolineales bacterium
TTGGGCAAAGGTCTGCTCTCCGGTTGGGCGAAGGTCTCCGACCAAGCCCTCCGATTGGGCAAAGGTCTGCTCTCCAGTTGGGCGAAGGTCTCCGACCAAGCCCTCCGATTGGGCAAAGGTCTGCTCTCCAGTTGGGCGAAGGTCTCCGACCAAGCCCTCCGATTGGGCAAAGGTCTGCTCTCCGGTTGGGCGAAGGTCTCCGACCGAGCCCTCCGATTGGGCAAAGGTCTCCGACCGAGCCCTATGCTCAGTGTCCACTCCCCGCAGCATCTTGATCGCGTGGGGCAGGATGGGGGCCAGCGTCTCCATCCCCTCGCGCACCGCCCTGGGGCTGCCGGGCAGGTTGACGACGAGTGTCCGCCCGCGGATGCCTGCCACGCCCCGCGAGATGACCGCCAGCGGTGTCTTGTGGTATCCCTCGAAGCGCAGCACCTCGGCCAGCCCGGGCACCTCCCGCTCGACCACAGCCCGCGTCGCCTCGGGCGTGACGTCCCGTGGGGCCGGCCCGGTGCCGCCAGTGGTCACGACCAGGTCCACCTGCACCTCGTCGGCCAGCAGCGCCAGCACACGCTCAATCTCGGCCCGCTCGTCGGGTACGATCGTCTGGCTCACGACCTCAGCGCCCATCTTGCGCAGCAGACTGGCCAGCAATGGCCCGCTGGCATCCTTCCGCTCCCCCGCGTACCCCTTGTCGCTGACGGTCACAACCGCCGTTTGAATCGGTTCCATTTCCTTGCTCCTCGCCCTTTCCCACTTTGATCATTTGTCATTGGTCACCTGCCATTCGCTCATTACTCATTATACTTGTTCTCCGGAGGCCGGTCAAGAGCCCGCATTGCCGCGAACGGGCAGCGCTGGGTTCACCCCCTGCCCTCACCCTTCCCCCTCCCCTCTCCCCCCTCCATCCCACATGCCGGTGCGCCATGCTTGCCTTCACGCCGACATGTGGTACACTCTGTGCCATCACCGCAAGGGGAGGTAGCGATGGCACAAATCTTTCTGGATACTGCAAAGCTCGACGAGATCCGTGAGGCGGCCAGTTGGGGCGTCCTGGATGGCGTGACCACCAACCCCACGCTGATGATGCGCGCCGGCACGGGCGATCTCAAGGCCAACACGCTCAAGATCGTGGAGATGGTGCAGGGCCCGGTGAGCGCTGAGGTGGTCAGCACCGACACCGCAGGGATGATCGGGGAGGCACAGGAGATCCTCTCCTGGTCGGAGCACGTCTTCGTCAAGATCCCGACCACTGGCGAGGGGCTGAAGGCGATGAAGAAAATCTCCTCCTGGCCCAACGGGCGCATCAACGCCACGTTGATTTTTTCTCCGGCCCAGGCCTACCTGGTAGCCAGGGCGGGGGCCAGTTTCGCCTCCATCTTCGTGGGGCGGATGGACGACGCTGGGCTGGACGGGATGGAGGTGGTGCGCCAGACGAGAGAAATCTTCGACAATTATGGCTTCGGCTGCCAGGTGTTGGCAGCCAGCATCCGCCACACGGCGCACGTTGTGGACGCGCTGCTGGTCGGGGCAGACATCATCACTATGCCCTTTGCCGTGCTGCAAAAGATGATCCGCAGCCCCTTCACCGACGTGGGCTTGGAGCGCTTCCTGGCCGACTGGGCGAAAGTGGCAGGGACGTAGGTGAAGTCGAAGTGGGGGGAGCGGGACATCTGGATCAACACCTGTTACGCCCTGCGCCTGGCTGCCGACACCGGCGCGGACCTGACCATCATCTCCAGGGCCGGACACCTGGTCCACCAGGCCCGGCCGGAACTTTTCAACGAGACGGTAGCACGCTTTCTAGGATCGGAACGATGATGAATGCAGTTGCCATGATCCTTGGCTCACCCCCAAGGACGAAAACGAACTGAGAGTAGGACAAGATGCCATCTCGTCCCACACCCCATCCCACCCGCATTTTCCCTGGCTACGTCCTCGACCTGGATGGCACCGTCTACCTGGGCGATGCGCTCCTGCCGGGGGCCAAACGCACGATTGAGGCACTGCGCGCGGCCGGCTCCCGTATCGTCTTCCTCAGCAACAAGCCCCTGCAGACTCGCGCCGACTACGCCGCCAAACTGACCCGCCTGGGCATCCCCACCCCACCCGACCAGGTCATCAACTCCTCCTGGGTGTTGACCCGCTGGCTGGCGCAAGAGGCCCCGGGCGCAACCCTCTTCGTCATAGGAGAACCGCCGTTGCTGGCGGAACTGCGCGCCGCTGGCTTTCGCCTGGCCGAGCAGCCCGGCGATATTCACGATATTCAGTTCGTCGTTGCCTCCTTCGACCGCACCTTCGACTACCACAAACTACAGATCGCCTTCGACGCCATCCGCGCAGGAGCGCGTTTCATCGCCACCAATGCAGACCGATACTGTCCCACCCCCTCTCCTACTCTCCCTTCCCATAGGGAAAGCAGGGGAGGGTTACCCGACGCGGCAGCCGTCATCGGCGCCATCGAAGGCTGCACCGGCAAACAGGTCGAGGTCGTCGTCGGCAAGCCCTCGCCTATCACTGCCCGCGCCATCCTCGACCACTTGCAACTTCCGGCCTCCGAATGCATCAGCGTCGGCGACCGGCTGGAGACGGACATTCGGATGGGCCAGGAGGCCGGGATGGCGACCGCCGTCGTCCTCACCGGCGTCACCACGCCCGAACTGCTGATCGCTTCCGACATCCAGCCTGATTACGTGCTCCGCTGCCTCGGCGAACTGTGGACGAACTCGGGCACGTTGGCCAGCGGCGAGCGGCCGTCGTCTCCGGGCAGCCACTCGACAATGTGCGGCAGCAGCACTGGCAGGTCGCGCTCCGGCACGGGCACGACGCCACATTCGTCGCAGTAGACGATGGGGATCGGCGCGCCCCAGTAGCGTTGCCGCGAGATCAGCCAGTCCCGCATGCGGTAGTGCACCGTCCGGCGGCCGATGGACTCCGCCTCCATCCACTCGGCGATCCGTTCCAGCCATCTCCGAGGTTGACAAATCAGAAGAGTATGTTATACTCGACTTTATCCATTTGAGAGTCTTTGAGGAACTCGAAAGCCAAAGGTA
>CAYPOY010000492.1:0-580 GCA_964412395.1 uncultured Anaerolineales bacterium
GCGCTCGCCTTCACCACCTTCCCGCCCTCGAACCACAGCCGCACGCCCGTCACCTCCCGTCCCCGGTAGATGGCTGGGTACGAGAAATAGACGTGACCCTCGACGCTGTTCTCCACCGGCCCGGTGAAGACCTCTCCGCTGGGCATGTTATGCCTGCCGTCGCTGTTGATGAAGACGCGCCCGGCGATGCTCAGATGCAACTCTGTCTCCGGTCCGATAACGTGTACTCGCTCCTTGCCCTCGAGCCAGTCCACGATCTTCTGCTGCCAGGCCGAGAAGCGGTGCCAGTAGCCTACAGGGTCTTCCGTATCCGGCATGCAGGCACCGTAGACGAAGTCCTCGTACTCGCTCAGGCTCATCTCGGCATCCTGGGCGTGGGCGTTGGTCGGGAACAGTGTGCCGACCCAGCGCAACTCGCCGGAGGCAGAGCGTCGCATGAAGGTCTTCATCAACTCCGTTTGGGCCCGGTTTTGCAGCACCATCCTGGATGGATCCACATTGCTCAGTGCTTTGGTGTTCTCCGCACTCCAAATCGAGATGCGCACATCGTAGGTCTCAATGACCAACTTGAGCGGTTCGG
>CAYPOY010000492.1:590-2163 GCA_964412395.1 uncultured Anaerolineales bacterium
GCTGCAACTGCTCGTCCGAAGCATAATGGAACAACAACTCGTCCGTACCGGGCAGGGAGGCCAGCATCAGCGGGTGACCTCCCGCCTGCAGCACTTTGACGTACACCGCCTTGAGCAGCGGTTCGGCCAGGGTATTCCCCTGCACCAGCACCTTGTCACCCGGCCGCACCGCGACCGAATAGTTGACCAATACCTCGGCCAGTTTCTCAACTCTCGGGTCTGTCATTGTCTTTTTCTCCTCGTGTGAATGTGTGGTAGAAACCAGGTTTTTCAGAAAAAACCTGGTTTCTCTTGCGAGGGGCAGCGCCACTCCGCCGACCAACCCCCACCATAAGTAGCGAGTATGCCGCAGCCGTGGCAATGTTCCCGACAATCCGCCACTGTCTCTCCGCGCTGGCTGCGCCGGTACTCCTCCAGCAGAAACTCTTTGTGCACCCCCGTACTTGTGACCTCCCAGGGAAGGATTTCGTCGGGCGAACGCTGGCGATGGGCGTAGAAGTCGGGATCGAGCCCAGTCTCCGCGAATGCACGCATCCAGGCACCAACGTCACGTTGTTCGTCCCAGGCGTCGAAGCGTGCCCCCAATTCCCAGGCCCGTTGTACCACCGCGCCCAGCCGCCGGTCGCCCCGCGAAAGCGTAGCCTCCAGCAACGTCGCCTCAGGATCGCTGTAGTTCAACTTCAGCCCTCGTCCGCGCAGTTCGCGCCGCAGGAGCGCCTGCTTCTCGCGAATAGAGGGGGCTGGCTCCAGTCCCACCCACTGAAACGGCGTGTGCGGCTTGGGCACGAACGTGTTCACACTGATGTTGACCTGTGCCCGTCGCCCGTGCACCTTCCGCCCCAACGCCCGCACTGCCCGCGCCAGGTCAGCGATGGCTCGCACGTCATCCATCCGCTCCCCTGGCAGCCCGATCATAAAGTACAGCTTGATCGTGCGCCATCCGCGCTCGAACACCTCCCGCGCCGCATTGAGTATTTGGTTGGTGGAGATGGGCTTGTTTATGACGGCGCGCAGGCGCTCGGTGGCTGCTTCCGGCGCGAAGGTGAACCCCGTGTGCCGTCCCTGCGCGATCGCCTCTGCCAGCGTGACCGAGAAACTGTCGGCCCGCAGCGCGGGAAGCGAGATGGAGAGATGCGTGTCGCCAAACCGCTCGGCGATAGCCTGCACCAGTTCCTCGATGTCGGAGTAATCGGATGACGAGAGCGACAGCAGCCCGACTTCTTCGAAGCCGGTCTGGGGCAGGATGGCCTCAATCGCTTCCAGAACTTCCTCCATGGGCCGCTCCCGCACCGGCCGCATAACCATCCCGGCGTGGCAGAAGCGGCAGCCACGGGTACAGCCGCGCTGGATCTCGATCGCCGCCCGGTTGTGGGCCACGTCTACCGTAGGGACGATGAGCCGCGTCGGCGGTGGGGGCAGGGAGGAGACGACCCGCTTAAGCACGGGCAGCGGGGCTTCTTGGGTCTGGCTCCCCCCCCTCGTAGGCGGGGGCAGGGAGGAGACAACCGGCTTAAGCATGGGCAGCGGGGCTTCTTGGGTCTGGCTCCCCCCCCTCGTAGGCGGGGGCAGGGAG
>CAYPOY010000492.1:2263-3047 GCA_964412395.1 uncultured Anaerolineales bacterium
GACAACCGGCTTAAGCATGGGCAGCGGGGCTTCTTGGGTCTGGCTCCCCCCCCTCATAGGGGGGGGGTGGGGGAGGGTGGGCTCAATAGCAGCGACCGTGCCGTCGGCGTTGTAGTGCACATCGTAGAAGCGCGGCACGTACACACCGGGGACGCGCGCCAGCGCCCGCAACTGAACCTCCCGCGAGTTCCCGCGCGTCTCCTGATAGACCTGCACCACCTCGACGACAGCCTCCTCCCCATCGCCGATGACGAACGCATCTACAAACCCGGCGACCGACTCCGGGTTGAAGGTCGCGTGGCCACCGGCGACGACGAGAGGATACCGCTCGTCCCGCTCGCTGGACCACAGCGGGAGACTAGCCAGGTCGAGCATCTCAAGGAGATTGGTGTAAACTAGCTCGTAGGGCAGGCTGAAGCCGATGATGTCGAAGTCGGCCAAGGGGTGCTTGCTTTCCAGGCTGTAAAGTGGGATGTGCGCCTCCCGCAGCGCCGCGATCATATCCACCCATGGCAAGTAGACCCGCTCAGCTAGCACGTCTGGCAGTGCGTTGAGCACGTCGTAGAGGATCGCCAGTCCCATGTTGGACATACCCAGGTCGTAGATGTCAGGGAAAGCCAGGCAGACCCGCGTGGGCGTGGCCTGGTAGGGGCGACCCTTGTGGTCGCCCTCCTTGTGGTCGCCCTCCTTGCGGTCGTCACCCCAATCCTTGACGACGCTGTTGTACTCGCCGCCGACGTAGCGGCCCGGCTTCTGCACCGTGGGCAGGATGTGCTCCAGCTTG
>CAYPOY010000493.1:0-3034 GCA_964412395.1 uncultured Anaerolineales bacterium
TACGCCTCGGTCTGAGACCTTCGGCGAACGAGATCAGAAGGCTGATGGGCGAAGGCCTCCCGACCGAGCCCTTTACGCCTCGGTCTGAGACCTTCGGCAAACGAGGAGGGTCGGTCTGAGACCTTCGGCGAACGCGGACGAGGCCTTACCACAGCGGGATGAAGGTGCGACCCTGGGACGAGGAGTACGTATTGGTATTAGTGCCCAGTCAAAAGGGATGGCGCATCGCTTAATTCAAGGGAGGTCGCTATGGATAGTAAACGCAGATCAAGTGTAGCTGGCGGGCTGGTGTTGATCCTGCTAGGAGCATGGTTCATGGCCGTCCAGTTGGTGCCAGGACTACAGGCCTGGATGGACATCGAGTACTCGTGGCCGCTGATCATCATCGGCGTTGGAGTATTCCTGCTGGTGATCGGCCTGCTGACCAGGGTTCCGGCCATGGCTGTGCCAGCTTGTATTGTCGGCGGTATCGGCGGATTGCTGTACTGGCAAAACGTAACCGGGAACTGGGAAAGTTGGGCCTATGCCTGGACGTTGATCCCCGGTCTTGTCGGCGTGGGGATCGTCCTGTCGGGCCTGCTCAGCGGAGAGACCCGCCAGTCAGTGCGTGGGGGCGGCCAGCTGATTCTGATCAGCCTGGTGCTGTTTACGGTCTTTGGATCATTCTTCGGTGGGCTGGGCTTGTTGGGACCCTATTGGCCGGTGCTTCTGATCCTGTTGGGCCTGTTAATCCTTGCCCGGCCCCTGTTCCGGTCCCGCTGACCCCTTGATGGCGCGAATTTTCCACCAACGTGCACCAGCACGGCTGGCCTCACCGTCGTCGCCATCTTCACCGACCCTGCTGGCGACGATCGAGTAGTGCTCCCCAACGGTCACCCGCCCCGATTCCAACTGGGTGGCCAGGCTACTCGCTTGTGTGCCCCATTCCTTTGTGCTATACTCCTCATCAGACAAAAAAGGCATCAGGACAAAAGCCGCATCTCCCCGCTCGTAGCCCCCCTGGGTGACCGTCGGCGAGCGAGGGCAAGGGATGCGAAAGTTTTCTCCAGGAGAAACGATGGACGGTAGAATCCTGATTGTTGACGACAGCCCCGTCCTCACCGAAATCCTGACCGATATCCTCTCTGACCAGGGCTACCAGGTCGAGTCCTGTGGCGATGGGGAGAGCGGCTGGGAGCGCATCGTGACAGGAGCGGAGCAAAGGGCTCCCATGCCGGACTTGTTGCTGCTCGATCTGATGATGCCCGGCATTGACGGCCTGACATTCCTGCGCCGCATGCGAGCCGACGAGCGCTTTGCACTCCTGCCCGCGATTATCCTCACCGTGCGGGCCGATTTGGACACCAGGCTGATGGCGCTGGAGGCGGGAGCGAACGACTACCTCTCTAAACCGGTTCAGACCCTTGAGTTGCTGGCCCGCGTGAAGACGCTCCTCGGCTGGAAACTGGCCGAGAGCCTCCAGCAGCAAAGGATGGAGCACCTGATCGAGGCAGGGAGAATCCTCCTATCCACGCTCGACCTGGACCGTGTGCTGCAGCGTGTTATTCAGATCGCTATGGTCGGGATGAACGCAGAAGGGGCATCCATCTGGCTGCAGGGTTCGGATGGGAGTCTCGAATGTCAGGCGGCCTTCGGAAGTGCTACAGACCGTCTGATAGGAATACGAATGGCCTCCGGGCAGGGCATCGCCGGTTGGGCCCTTCAGCAGAAGCAATCGGTCCTCGTGCCTGACGCGCAGGCCGACCCCCGCTTCTATCAAAAGGTGGGCGAGCAGATCGGGTTCTACACCCATGATCTCGTCGCTGTACCACTACTCGTGAGGGGCCGCGGTATCGGCGTCCTGGAGGCGGTCAACAAGAAACGAGAGCTATTCTCGCCCGCCGACCTCGCGTGGATGGAGGTGTTGGCTCCCCTCGCCGCTGCCGCCATCGCGAACGCGCGGCTTTTCCAGGCACTGCAGCGACGCACCGTCCAACTGCAAGCGCGCAATGAAGAACTGGACGCCTTTGCCCACACCGTGGCCCACGACCTCAAGGCCCCGTTGAGCATTATCGTCGGCTTTGGCGAGGTGCTGGAAGAGGGATACACCACAATGCCGGCTGAGGATATGCGCCGCTACCTACACAAAGTGACACAGAACGGGCGCAAGATGAGCCGCATCATTGACGAGCTGTTACTGCTGGCCGGAGTGCGGAAGATGGAAGTGGAGATGAGACCATTGGACATGGCGAGCATCGTGGCCGAGGCAATGCAGCGGCTGGCCGGTATGATCGAGCAGAGCCAGGCGGAGGTCATCTTGCCCGAGACCTGGCCGGTGGCACTGGGCTACGGCCCGTGGGTCGAAGAGGTGTGGGTCAACTATCTCAGCAACGGCATCAAGTACGGCGGCCAGCCGCCGCGCGTGGAACTGGGCGCGACGGCGCAACCGGACAGCAAGGTGCGCTTCTGGATACGCGACAACGGCCCTGGACTACCGCCAGAGGCTCAGGCCCGGTTGTTCATTCCGTTTACGCGGTTCGACCAGGTTCGCACGGAAGGGCACGGGCTGGGGTTGTCCATCGTGCGGCGCATCGTGGAAAAGCTCGGCGGGCAGGTAGGAGTGAAGAGCGCAGTGGGCCAGGGGAGCGTCTTTACCTTTACCCTACCAACCGAGAGTGTGGAGCAGGTATCTCTGTCTGCTCACAAGGCGGGCTCGCTGGAAGAAAACCCGGTACCGGCGCTCCAGGTGCGCGGGAAGCCTATACGGGAGCAAGTTGCTACCAGTGGGAAATCACATACAGTATAGCGGGTTCTGGACTCAGCAGCAGCATCCAGCATATCATCACTGAGATGCGCGATAAATGGCCTCATCCTCGTTCGCCGAAGGTCTCTGACCGAGGCGTAAAGGGATGCACTACCGGATTGTCGGCCGTTAGTCGTTAGTCACTACCAGCACCCACTAACTACTACCCACTAACGACTAACGACTGAATACGGTCCAGCCGAAAGACGCGTTCGGATTGGCGCAGGCGGCAGTAGGCGATCAGGTAGACCG
>CAYPOY010000494.1:0-3020 GCA_964412395.1 uncultured Anaerolineales bacterium
GTTACCTGATGCCTGCCCGTGAAAGTTCCCACAGTTTTTAGCCACACTCAAATCAATAATCTATTGGTGGGCGTCGAGCGACTTTGGCATGAGGGACACCCTTTAGACATTGAGAGTCTAGTAGGAGCAGGGTTGGGAGGACATACCACACAAATCTCTATAATCAATCTCACAGAGTTAGACAGCATTGGAGACAGAAACTTTGTAATTTCCCAGCTTGCCTATGCTATCTACAATTGGATGAGAGGAAAAGGTGGATCTGCAGAACCAAGATTATTGGTCTATATTGATGAAATTGGGGGAGGTGGAGGCAAACAGGCTATTTATCCTTCACATCCATACAATCCTGTGTCGAAACCCGCGCTGAATCTCTTGCTTCGCCTTGGGCGTGCTTTTGGGGTGTCCTGCATTTTGGCGACTCAAAATCCTGGGGATATTGACTACCGTGGACTGAGCAACTGCGGGACTTGGGCCATTGGGAAGCTATCTACAAAGCGGGACCGCGACAAAATCATTGAGGGTATCGCTCAGGCAGAAATAGGCTTTCATCAAATCCATGAGCTTCTAGCGACGCCCGACGCAGGAGAGTTTCTTGTCAAAATGCGTTCCGGTGAGGTTCATCTCGTCAAAGAACGCTGGTTGATGACTTACCACAAGACAGTCCCGATCTCGGAACTGCCTGAGCTAACCGATCTTCAACTTAGGACCCAGTTTGCTGAAAGCACTCACGTTGACATCCCTTCGCAACCGGATATCCAGCCCTCGTCCCCCAAAACCACCGAAGAGATATACGAGAGTTTCCAGTTTGGACATCCTATCCGTGAGTCCTTTGTCACGGTAATTGATCCTTACGTTATGCTCTCAGCCCTGCTTGATAAGATAGGAACAATCGGTATCTCCTCTGAAGAACTCGCTTTTCAGAATGTACAGCTAAAGGTAGCCCGCATCGCGGTTGCTCTGTGGAGGATTGATAAGATTCGTCGGGATTCTCAAGGATCTATACGTGAGACCATTTCCGAGAAAGGTACTTATATACGGCACGAAGCACCTTCTTTACTGCGCGAGGAACAGATTTCTAGACTCCAACGTGAGGCTAGTAAGGGTACTTCTACGCACTGGCGTGAGTACGCGAAAAGAGTGGCTGTGGTACTTTCTGACCGTTTCAGACTTACGAAGAGAGAAGTTCGGCAAGATGTTGCCCCGCGTTACGGTGTTTCACAGAGCGATGTTCAAGTTGAATTTCAACCGGTGCTGAACACCGGGTATCAGTATCAACTTGAAATGAATTACCGTGGGACTTCTCTGAAAGGTGTAGTGGATGCAGTGACAGGCGATGTGCATTTAGAACTACCTGTCTTTTCTGTGACCGATGCCTTACAAGAAGCGCGTAGTCAGTTTCCCGATATTACTGGTTTCACGGGAGAGCCCAAAGAAGATGGAATGATATACAGGCTTACCGCACACTCTGAGAATTACGACTACGCTCTCGCTGTACACAAACAATCCTGTAAGGTGATTTCTGCGGAGTTCACTATTACCGAGCATGCGGCACGAAAAATCGCTTATAGAGTTAAATTGGAAGAACCCTTTTACGTTGGGTTGCATAAGGAAAAATGGACAGTGGTGTATGATAGCGGGCTGGTCTTGCGGATTGACAGACGCACTCAAGACGTGATTGAAGAGCAGCATGTTGGTAAGAACGTGGCTATCCAAATCGGAACTGCCAAGGCTAGAGAATTGGAACCTCGAGCACAGTTGTCAGGAGTGGGTTTTGTACCTGATCAATGGTATCTGCTCTTTCGGATTGCTAATCGTGATATCGTGATCTCGATAAACAAGGATGCCGCTGTCTCAGCAATCGTTGGGCCACATATGGAGTGGATTGACACCAGACTCAAAGAGTTGTTTCCCAAAGGCCAACACACAGAACCAAGGTTGCGTGAGAAGGTTGATGAAAAGTCCAGTACAACATACCGTTCCTATGTCACAAATGTGGATGACCCTAGGTTGACTTGTACTATTGTGTTTCACTATGATGGTGAAATGGAGCTATCATCAAAGCAGGTAAAGCAGGAATATGTTGAAACTGAGGCTATCTCGTTACTTACCTCATTTGGGATCACCGAGCTCCAGGTAAAGGATGCTCAATATCTGGATAACAAATGGCACTTGGAGTTTTCAGCACCTGAAGGTACATTTTCGGTCGTAGGCGATGAGAGTCATTGTCAGGCGGTTGATCTTGTTATGAACAAGCAAGATGCAATCGAACAGGTTACTACTTGGTTGGTAGAGTATGAAATTCACGAGCCTGTGTTGCGGCAAGCAGTGCATCGCGATGGGGCATGGAATATGCTTTTCAGTGATATCAAGGGACAGTTCCTTGTGAGAGTAGATGCCACTGGGTGCAGATTGATCAAACAGCGACTTACCGAAATTGGGGCACGGGCTGTGGCCGCACGCTACGCACACGGTGAGGCAGTTGCGATCCGAAAACCATTGCTCAGTTTTGGTAAATATTGGGTGGTGGACGTAAAAGTCGCAGGCAAGATCAAGAAAGTCAAAATAGATCGAACTGGTCAGATACTATGATGTTGTTGTACTGACTGAACTGTTTCAGGTCAAGGTGGCAGTAGGTGAAGAATGGGGGCGGCAGGAGGATCTCTCGCGGAAGGAGAAAGTGCGCGCTAACCAGGGCTTGGTGTGTCCTGAAAGCTGTCGTCTGCTAGCCGGTGGTGCGACCCGTTTGTCCGAAACCGACCTTTCGAGGCCGGGGGAAGGATAGCAGAGAAAGTTGTTCTTTGGCAACTGTAGACTGATGTTGGTGAGATGATGAGTAAATCAAGTCATCAAGTCCAACCCTCGAAATGGTTCGAGTGAAAGTATCATCCCCTGCTTGGCGACTGGTTATCAAAGGGCGGAAGCGGGATGAAACGGCGGAAAATCACGAGCCAGACGTGATTATCCCGCTGGTTGACTGACAAAACTCTGGATTGGCCCTGGGAGCAAGAAATGGGACGCAG
>CAYPOY010000495.1:0-1520 GCA_964412395.1 uncultured Anaerolineales bacterium
CCGATCCGGAGATCACCGACCCGCACGTGCGCAACATCCCTACCGAGACGCCGGACGAGGGGGTGGGCATCGTCGAAGCACCGCGCGGCACGCTGACCCATCATTACATCACCGACGAGAGGGGCATCGTCCAGAAGTGCAATCTCATCGTCGGCACGACCAATAATTACGCACCTATGTCAATCTCCATCAGGAAAGCGGCCCAGGTGATGATTGAGAAAGGCAAGGTCATCAGCGAGGGGCTGTTGAACAGGGTGGAGATGGCCTTCCGCTCTTACGACCCTTGCCTCGGCTGCGCTACCCACACCCTGCCCGGCCAGATGCCGCTGGAGGTGCTGGTGCGCGATGCCGAGGGGAATGTTGTGGACGTGCTGAGGCAGAACATGGAGTAGGTCGACCCGCGCCAGATGGTTGTGGACTGGTAGATTGGTAGATTGGTAGATGGTAGATTGGTGATGGTTGTGTGGAGTTCTGTCCACCCAATTTACCAGTCTGCTAATTTACCTTTTTTGAGCGGACTATGGCTTTGAAAGCGCTAGTGGTGGGTTTGGGCAATCCCATCCTGACCGACGATGGCGTGGGCATTCACATCGTGCAAGCGGTGGCGGAACAATGCCAGCGTGATGACGTGACCTTTGCCGAGGCGAGCGTCGGGGGGCTACGACTGCTGGACGTCATCGCCGGTTACGAACGAGTCATCATGGTGGATGCGATTCAAACCCGCGAAGGCAAACCAGGTGACATTCATCATCTGCACCCCAACGACCTGCGGGCTTCGTTGCATTCGAGCTCGACGCACGATCTTTCCCTGCCCGGCGCGCTGGCCCTGGGGCGAGGCCTGGGCATGGTGCTGCCCGACGATGAGGCTATCGTCATCATCGCCATCGAGGTGGAGGATGTGCTGACCTTTGGCGAGACCGTCACACCTGCGGTGGCGGCTACCATCCCTCGCGCTGTGGATGCTGTATTAGCCGAGTTAGAGGCAGGAGAGCAGTAGTGCACGAACTGGCTGTCACCCAGAGCATGCTCAATCTGGCGCTGGAATACGCCGGGCGGGCTGGTGCGCAACGCATCATGCGCATTAACCTGGTCGTCGGCGAACTATCGGGCATCGTTGACGAAAGCGTGCAATTTTACTTCGACTTCGTCAGCAAAGGCACGCTGGCCGAGGGAGCGCAACTGGCGTTCGAGTGGCAGCCGGCTCGCTTCTGCTGCCGTACCTGCGGCCACGAGTTCGCATTGCAGGATGGCAACTGGGCTTGTCCTGTTTGCCAGGCGTTGGGCGGTGAGGTCATCGCCGGGCGGGAGTTTTATATGGATAGCATTGAGGTGGAGTGAGGGAGACACATTTTGAAAGTCGAAATTGTAAGGGATATCCTGAGCGCCAACGAGCAGATCGCCCAGGAAAATCGGCGGCTGTTCGACGAGAAAGGCGTCTTCGTCCTGAACATCATGGCTGCGCCCGGTGCAGGCAAGACCAGCCTCATCGAGCGCACTATCGAGACACTGCAGAACCGGCT
>CAYPOY010000495.1:1530-3015 GCA_964412395.1 uncultured Anaerolineales bacterium
GACGCCGACCGCATCGCCCGCCTGGGTATTCCGGTGGTGCAGATCAATACCGGGGGGACCTGCCACCTGGATGCCAACATGGTGCGCGTCGCCTTGCCCAGGCTGCTGCTGGACGAGACCGACCTGCTGCTCATCGAGAATGTAGGCAACCTCATCTGTCCCACTAATTTCGCCCTGGGGGAGCACCTTAAAGTCATAGTCGCCAGCACGCCCGAAGGGGACGACAAGCCGTACAAGTACCCGGGTATGTTCAGCGTTGTGGACGCGCTGGCACTCAACAAAGTGGACCTGTTGCCTCTATTGGAGTTCGACCTGGACTATTTCCGCCGTGGCGTCGAGGCACTGAACCCCGACGTCGCCTTCTTCCCCATGTCCTGCAAGACGGGGGAGGGGGTACAGGAGTGGATTGACTGGCTGGTTGAGAGGTGCCGGGCGGGTTGATACGAAAGACAATCAGCGTGCGCGGCGTGGTGCAGGGGGTCGGCTTCCGGCCCTTTGTCTACCGCCTGGCGCACGAGCACGGCCTGACCGGCTGGGTGCTCAACCACTCCGGCGGGGTGGAGATCGAGGTCGAGGGCCCGGAGGCTGCGCTGGCTCCGTTCGTGCGTGATCTGGAAGAGAAGGTTCCGCCGCTGGCACATATCGAAGGCATCGAAGTCGCCGATGCGCTGCCGGTTGGCTACACGGTCTTCGAGATCCGCCAAAGTGTAGCCGAGGATGGGCACTACCAACTCATCTCCCCCGACATCGCCACCTGTCCTGATTGCCTGCGCGAACTGCTGGATCCAGCCGACCGCCGCTATCGTTACCCTTTCACCAACTGTACAAACTGCGGCCCGCGCTTCACTATCATCGCCGATATCCCCTACGACCGCCCGCTGACCACCATGCGGGACTTCGTCATGTGCCCGCAGTGCCAGGCAGAGTACGATGACCCTACGAACCGCCGCTTTCACGCCCAGCCGAATGCGTGTCCGGTCTGTGGCCCGCACGTCTGGTTGGTCTCAAGTGATGTGATTGCCCGTGCCACACTCCCACACTCCCAAACCCCCATACCTCTTGAGCTGGAACCTGGAGCCGACGACGTGATCATCCACGCTGCTCGCCTGTTGCAAGAGGGGGCCGTTCTCGCCATCAAAGGGCTGGGCGGCTTCCACCTGGCCTGCGACGCCACCGACGAGACGGCGGTACGCACGCTGCGGGAACGCAAGAGGCGTCCGGCCAAGCCGCTGGCGGTGATGATGGCCACGTTGGAGGAGGTCAGACAGCATTGCTGGGTCTCGGAGGAAGAGGAGCGGCTGCTGACCTCGTCCCAGTGCCCCATCGTGCTGCTGCGATGGAAGCCCGCATCGAACGTCTCTCGACTGGTGGCCCCGCGCAACAACTACCTGGGGGTCATGCTCCCCTACACACCGCTGCATCACGTACTCCTGCGGGACGTGGGCCGGCCACTGGTGATGACCAGCGGCAACCTGTCCGAGGAGC
>CAYPOY010000496.1:0-3012 GCA_964412395.1 uncultured Anaerolineales bacterium
TCATCTGGCGTGGCCCACTTATCAGCAGCGCCATCAAGCAGTTCTGGAATGAGGTCTTTTGGGGCGACCTGGATTACCTGATCGTGGACCTGCCACCCGGCACCTCCGACGCTTCGCTGACGGTGATGCAGTCCATTCCGCTCAACGGGGTGGTGCTGGTCACCTCGCCACAGGACCTGGCAGGGATGGTGGTACGCAAGGCGGCCCGTATGGCCCAGCAGATGGGAGCGCCTATCCTGGGGCTGGTGGAGAACATGAGTTACGTCGCCTGCCCCAGGTGTGGGGAGAAAATTGAGGTCTTTGGCCCCAGCCAGGCATTTCACACCGCGTTGCGTCTTAATGTGCCGTTGCTGGGGCAACTTCCGCTGGACCCGGAACTGGCCCGCCGCTGTGATGCGGGGGAGATCGAGGAATATGAGGCGGAATTGTTCGAGCCGATCACCGGGCAAGTGGTAGAGCGGGTGCCGAGACGGAAAACGGCGCCGATCTTTCCGTAGGTGTGGATGAGGACCTATCTGGACTGCTACCCGTGTTTTCTGCGCCAGGCGCTGGACGCGGCGCGGATGGTCAGGGCCGATGAACGGCAACAAAAGGTGGTGCTTGACCGCGTGCTCAATATACTCAAGCAGATCGGTTCTTCGAGCACGCCGCCGGAGATCGGCGACCGGGTGCATCGCATCGTGCGCCAGGAGGTCGGCAACGATGATCCATACCGGATGCTCAAGGAGACCGGCACCCGCCAGGCACTGGTGCTCTACCCTCGGATGAAGGCGCTGCTGGCGGAGGCGAACGACCCGCTGGAGGTGGCCGTGCGGTTGAGCATCGCTGGCAATATCATTGATCTGGGGCCGACCCAGGAGTATGATCTGTGGGAAACGGTGGAGCGGGTGCTGGCCCAGCCCTTTGCCATCGACGACGGCGGGGCTTTCTGCGAGGCGATTGCCAGAGCCGGGCAGGTGCTCTACCTGGCTGACAATGCCGGCGAGACAGTCTTTGACCGCTTGCTGATCAAGACACTAGATGTGCCGGTCGTCTACGCGGTGAAGAGCGGCCCCATTCTGAATGACGCGACGATGGAGGATGCGCTGGCCGCTGGAGTGGATCGAGTGGCGGAGGTCGTCAGCACCGGCTCGGACGCGCCGGGGACGATTCTGGATCGCTGCTCGGAGGAGTTCCGGCATCTGTACGACGAGGCCAAGGTAGTCATCGCTAAGGGGCAGGCCAACTACGAGACGTTGAGCGAAGAGGGACCCAAGGTGTTTTTCCTACTGCAGACCAAATGCCCGGTCATCGCCCGTGACGTGGGCGTGCCGGTGGGAAGCGTTGTGCTTAAGCAGGGGTAGACAGAGCAAGTAGAAGGGAGGTGAGTGACATGCCAGGATTCGATGGAACTGGACCGGCCGGAATGGGACCGATGACCGGCGGAGCACGGGGGTGGTGCAATCCATACAGCCCCATGTACGCTGGCTACGGGCCATACCGCGCTCCCTATCCCGGCCCGGTGCGGCCTTACTACGGAGGCTATCTGCCTGCCTACGGCCTCGGTCGCCCGCGATGGGGCATGGGCCGAGGTTTCTGGGGCCGTGGCTGGGGCGGCCGAGGGCGTGGCTGGGGCCGGGGCCGCGGATGGTGGTAACAACAGGCAACATCAGTCGCGATGAGTGAAACGCTTTAGCAGATTCAACAGGAAGGAGGTGAATGAGATGCCAGCAGGAGATGGAACTGGACCGGCAGGAATGGGACCGATGACCGGACGCGGTGCTGGTTACTGTGCTGGCTACGGCATGCCCGGCTACGCGAACATGGTTCCTGGGCGCGGCTTCGGCTTGGGCCGTGGCTGGGGAGGCGGCTGGGGGCGTGGTCGCGGTTGGCGAAACCAGTACTATGCCACCGGCATGCCTGGATGGGCACGTTTCGGTTACGCACCCGCTTGGGGGGCGCCGCCGGCTGCGGCGTACGGCCCTTATGGCGCACCGCCGACGCCGGAGCAGGAGGCCGAGTTTCTCAAGGCGCAGGCTGAGGGGCTGAAGGAGCAACTGGACGCTATCAGTCAGCGCATCACGGAACTCGAGCAAGAGAAGTAGCCGCGTCAGGCGGCGGAATGCGTCGGGGCGGGTGACGTTGCCATTACACTTCGCCACCCGCCCCGGGGCCCAAATTGGGTGAGGGGCCTGCAGGGCTCCTCACCCAGCGGACAAATCTGATTATACCTTTCAACGGGAGGAATGCAAATGAGAATAGTTGTCACAGCCAACGGTGCAGACCTTGACGCGCCGGCCAGCCCGGTCTTCGGGCGCTGTCCTATGTACGTCTTCGTAGACACGGAGACCATGCAGTTCGAGGCCGTGGAGAACCCGGCGGTCACCGCTGGCGGCGGGGCGGGCATCCAGGCGGCCCAATTCGTCATTGAGCGCGGCGCGCAGGCCGTGGTAACCGGCAACGCGGGCCCCAATGCCTTCAACGTCTTCCAGTCCGCCAATGTGCCCGTTTACCTCTTCGGGGGTGGAACGGTGCGAGAGGCGGTTGAAGCATATAAGGCGGGGAAACTCCAACCCGTCGCCGGGGCCAACGTCCAGGCCGGAATGGGGATGGGTCGCGGAATGGGTATGGGCCGTGGCATGGGTACGGGCCGCGGAATGGGCATGGGCCGCGGAATGGGCATGGGCCGAGGTATGGGGATGGGACGCCAGGCATGGGGGGCTGTCCCCCCGACGCCGCCTCCGCCTCCGACGGCCCCTGCTGCTCCTTCCCCCTCGCGCGAAGAGGAGGTTGCGTCTCTGAAGGATATGGCCGGCGGATTGCGCAAGCAATTGGCCGAGGTGATGGAGCGGCTCGACCGGTTGGAAAAGGAGGAGTAGGGTGCGCATCGCAGTTTCGGCAGACGACAACAACGGGCTGGACAGCGTGGTCAGCCCTCACTTCGGGCGCTGCCCCTACCGATTGGGCAGGTACAAGACCTGCCCCTACTATGTCCTCGTGGACCTCGATAGCCGCGAGGTGAAGCAGGTCAAC
>CAYPOY010000497.1:0-2977 GCA_964412395.1 uncultured Anaerolineales bacterium
ACCAACCGGCTCATCTGGGGCGACAACAAGAACGTGATGGCCTCGCTGCTGGGCGAGTTCGAGGGGCAGATTGACTTGATCTACATTGACCCGCCCTTTGCCACCGGCGCTAACTTCAAGGCCAGAGTGCAGGTGGGGGAGGCGGGCGATAAGGCGGAGAAGGCCGAGTCCATCATTGAGCAGAAGGCCTACAACGACACCTGGGGCCGGGGCAAGGCTTCCTACTTGCAGATGATGTACGAGCGGCTGGCGCTGATGTACCGGCTGTTGAGTGACACAGGCTCGATCTATGTGCATCTGGACTACCGGATGAATAGCTACGTCCGACTGATTATTGATGACATTTTCGGCGAAGAGCACTTGCTCAATGAGATTGTCTGGCAACGTACAGCCTCCCATAATGACCCTGGCAGGTACGGAGTCATCCATGATACGCTACTCTACTATTCCAAATCTAATGACTACATTTGGAATAACCCAACGACGCCTCAGTCTGAGGAATACATTCGGAATTTCTTTGTGTACGCGGAATCACCTACCGGCGAAACGATAAAACTAAAAAGGGGTGAGGAAGCGCCCGTAGGTTGGCGCCGATTTAGGCTAGGGAACTTAGCAAGCCCTCACCCCCGTCCGAATCTTACGTATGAGTACAAAGGCTATAAACCTCCCGCAAAGGGATGGAAAGTATCGCTGGAACGAATGAAAGAACTTGATGCCCAGGGGAGGTTATACTTTCCTTCCTCAAGAGATGGCAGAATTGCTACCAAATCCTACCTGGATGAAGTGATCAGTGGCAAGCCAACACCTGATCTTTGGTTGGATATGAAAGCTCTCCAATCGCAGTCCGCTGAACGTCTTGGATACCCAACCCAAAAGCCTGAAGCATTGTTGCAACGCATCATCCATGCTTCATCCAACCTCGGCGATTTGGTGGCCGACTTTTTCTGCGGTAGCGGCACCACGCTGGTGACAGCGGAGAAACTGGGCCGGCGCTGGATCGGCTCGGACCTGGGCAAGTTCGCCATCCACACCACCCGCAAGCGGCTGATGGAGATCGCCGCCTCCAAAAGCCTTCAGACCTCCGAGGTCTCCAAGACCTCGGAGGTCTACGGGTGGCCACCCCGCCCCTTCGTTATCCAGAACCTCTCCGAGTACAAGACCTACCAGTTCGCCGAAACCGAGGAGGAGAACCGGGAAAAGTACTTCCAGTTCATCCTGGCCCTCTACCGCGCCGAGCCTGAGCCGGGCCACGACCTGCTGCACGGCAAAAAGGGCGGGCGCTACGTCCACATCGGCGAACTGGACAGCGAGATGACCATCGAAGCCGTCCGCCGGGCCGTGGCGGAACTCAAGACGCTGGGCGCGGACAAACTGGACGTGCTGGCCTGGGAGTTTTCGATGAATATGGACCTGGACATCGAAACGCTCCAGCAGGAAGAAGACGTGGACGTGAAGCTGATCCGCATCCCCCGCGAGGCGCTGCAAGTCAAAGACCCGCGCAAAGAGAACATCCACTTCTACGAGATGCCCCGCCTGGACGTGGCGGTCGAGCGGCGCGACGGTCGAATCACACTGCGCATCACCGATTTCAACATCTACAATCTGGAGGACTTTTCCGAGGACGTGATCGAGGTGCTGCAGACCTACAGCGACCTGATTGACTACTGGGCGGTGGATTACGCCTACGACGGGCAGCACTTTGTCTCCCGCTGGCAGACCTACCGCACGCGGAAAGACCGCAGCCTGGAATTGGAGTGCGCGGTTGATGAGGCGGAGGTGGGTGAGGCGGTCGTGGTCAAGGTGGTGGACATCTTTGGCAATGATACGAACAAGCTGATGGAGGTAGAGGGCAAATGAACGACGCTCAGATTGACCAACTGATCGTGCGGCTTGCCGAAACGATACGCAGAAAATACAAGCCGCAGAAGATTATACTGTTTGGCTCCTACGCCTGTGGCAGGCCGACTGAAGATAGTGACATTGACCTCTTCATCGTCAAGGAGACAGACGCGAGAAGGGTTGACCGGTTTGTCGAGGTCAAGCGGCTCATCTACGATCCGCAGTTGAGAATCCCCGTCTCCCCGCTGGTCTACACTCCACAGGAACTGGAGGAACGCCTGAACATGGGAGATGATTTTGTGAAGGAGATTATGAGCGAGGGAATGGTGCTTTATGAAGAAACGCATTGAGGAATGGGTTGAAAGAGGAGAGCACGACCTGGAAGCAGCGCAGCTTCTGCTTGATCGAGAGGCCCATTCTGACATCGTTCTCTTTCACGTTCACCAGGCGGTCGAAAAATACCTCAAGGGCTTTTTGATCGACCACGGTTGGAAGTTGGAGAAGATACACGACCTTGAGACGCTCATCACCTATGCTGCCGATTTTGACGGTATCTTCAAGAACTACCTGGACACTGGGCGGAAGCTGACGGCTTTTTACTACACGGAACGCTACCCGCCGGGGCCTGTGCCTTCCTACCCGATGGAGGAGGCGACACAGATGCTAGAGGCGGCGAGCGAGATCATCGAGAAGATCAAAGATAGATTGTAAGTCAAAGTGGCCAAGGTGGTGGACATCCCTTCGACAGGCTTCGTCGTGAGCCCAGCCGAACGGCTCAGGACACCGCTTTGGCAAGAACACCAACAAACTGGTGGAGGTAGGAAGCGAGTGAGCGGCCGATCCCCGGCTCGCCGGCGGTAGGCCGGGAGAGGAGAAAGGAGCCGAGCAATGGAAAGGGCTTTGGGAACACTGTCAGCAAAAGAGTTCGAGGAACTGGTTGAACACACCATAGACAGACGCTTTGAGGTCTGGCTTACCCAATTGATGGACGCCTTGATGGGTTTGCAGGATGAAGAAAACGCGGAATTGCAGCCCGAGTTTGCCGCTTCCCTCAGACGTTCTCTGGAACAGGCGCGCTCAGGAGAGCTCGACTTTATCCATTTGAGAGTCTTTGAGGAACTCGAAAGCCAAAGGTAAA
>CAYPOY010000498.1:0-2958 GCA_964412395.1 uncultured Anaerolineales bacterium
GGGAGACCTTCGCCCATCAGCCTGAGTAGTTGTGTTGCGTGTTTCGTCACTCCTCCGGGTGAGGAATAACACAGATGAACCGCAGTACTCCATCCCCGGTGTTCCTGTATTCGTGGGGCTCGTCCGGGGGGATGTAGAGGGCGACGTCCGGCCGCATGAGAACCTCCCCATCCGGCCCCTCCGCCACCCCCTCCCCCTCTAACACGAAGATCTCGTGTTCGTAAGGGTGCTGATGACGGGCGAAGACCGCCCCCGGCGCGAATTCAATCACCCGCATGGCGAAGTTAGGGGCGCCTTCCGGCTGCCCGATAACCCAGCGGATGGTGATCCCTTCGCCAGCAAGCTCCGCGGTAACTTCCCGGTAATCTCGACTCAGCATGCCTACCTCCTACTCGTTTTTGTTTGGGTTCCAGCTCTCAGGTTACAGGCCTCGCCCTGAGGCTCAGCCCGAAGGGTTTCAAGTGCCAGACCCATTCAACCGGGCGTTCAGACCTCGGAGGTCTCGGAAGGTGACATTGGCAGTAAAATCGCTTCGATTATGCCCGTTTTTACCGGCAAAGGCGCTCTTGAGAGACCTCCGAGGTCTTGTTATCGTAACATTTTGGATCTACTGAGTCTGGGATAGCCCAGCCAGGAAGCGACCCACCTCTATTGCCGCCACCGCGCCGGAGCCGGCCGCCACAACCGCCTGGCGAAAGTCGGGGTTCTGCACGTCCCCTGCGGCAAACACCCCCGGCACGCTGGTCTGCTGTCGGCGGTCAGTGATGATGTATCCGTTATCATCTATGTCCACCTGTCCCTTGAAGATTCCGGTCACCGGGATCAGGCCAATGTACACAAAGACCCCGTCCGTATCAATCACGGAGGTTTCGCCGGTCTTGACGTTGCGGACACGAATCCCCTTGACTGCCTGATCACCCAGGATACCCTCAACGACGCTATCCCACACGAAGCGCATCTTTGGATTGGCGAAAGCGCGTTTCTGGAGCATGTCACAGGCCCGCAATTCGTCCCGCCGATGGACGACGATGACTTCGCGGGCGAACTTGGTCAGGAACAATCCCTCCTCCACAGCACTGTCCCCTCCACCCACGACGACCACCCGCCGGTCCCTGTAGAAAAAACCATCGCAGGTAGCACATGTGGAGACCCCACGCCCGTAGAACTCCGACTCGCCGGAGACCCCCAAGCGGCGGGGGATGGTTCCCGTAGCGATGATGACCGCTCGGGCATGGTAGATGTTAGATGAGGTACGCACCTCCAGGGGATAGACAGAGAAATCTACTTCCCGCACTACCTCCGTAATTATAGTGGCATCGAATCTTTGAGCCTGTTCATGCACCTGCTGAGCCAACTCTGCCCCGGCTATGCCGTCAGGGAAGCCGGGGAAGTTCTCCACCATCTCAGCGTTCGCAATCTGACCGCCGGGCAGAGAACCGGCCAGCACCAACGCCTTGAGGGCAGCCCGACCAGCGTAGATAGCGGCGGTCAGCCCAGCCGGCCCTCCGCCGAGAATGATCAGATCGTAGACTTGGTGCTCCTTCTGCTCTACCTCCACAAGAGGTTGTGCTTCCTGTTGATGTTGCGTCAGCTTAAAATCGAGCATACTATGACACCTCAATGGGATTTGCTATAGGGAACCTCATTGCTGAACATCCTTAGAAGCGCACACCATAGTCCTCTGCGCCGACGATGGCTATGGCCGGGACCTTGTCTATGCCCAATCCCTCGGCCTGTTCCTTATCGGCGATGAAGTCATATATCTCGGCCATCAGTTGGTCGGAGAGTGCGGCGACTTCCTCGACCAGTTGCCGGGTCTCAGCACAGTATCCGTACTCAAAGTCCTGGGTGAACATCACCAGCCGAACCGGGCCAGCCAGGTCGGCCAGTTCTTGCTTCACCTGCTCTGCAATTTCCTTATTCAGTAGAGGCATCTACTATTCTCCTTGTTTTGAAGTCTGTAACCTGTAATCTGCAGGTAACTACCCACCCTGCTCGGCCTGGATGACAATCCAAGCCCAATGTACTCTGTGCAGTTGTCCATCTGGTAGTTCACACTGTAAATCGGTGTTTCTGCAATTCCGACGGGTGGCCGGATTGTCATCCGGCCAGAGCGGCTGGGCAGCTACATCTGCAGTTTGCTCTTACGCCAGTCTTGACAACGCCACTGCCAGTGCGTCGGCGAGCTCCTCGGGTGAACTATCCGATACCACACATTCGGTGGCATAGGCCCGCACCAGTGCAACAGTTGCTTGGTGAGCGGCGGAGCGGACAGCCGCCAGTTGCTGCAGGATTTCGCGGCAGTCACGGTCCTCCTCAATCATTCTGGCTACCCCTCGCGCCTGCCCTTCGATACGCCGCACACGTCTGAGCAGGTCGGCCTTGGCAAATGCATCGGCTAATTTCACCTTACTCCCCCATTGGAGACTCACGGCCTCCTAGCGGCTTATCCCTCAAATGGGTCCAGGACCGCAAGATGCGGGACTCGTTTTGCTGTTCCCGCTCGTACCACCAACGCCAAACAGTGAGAGCGCCTTCTGCACCCTTTGGCCCCCACATTTGGGACAGGTGAGGGCGGTCTGCTGAGACATCGAACGCACGAACAACTCAAATTTCTCACCACATTCGGCACAACGGTACTCGTAGATCGGCATACTATTACCTCCAAAAGTAGCTACTCAGCCTGCGCCTTGTGAAGGTCTGCGACCTTCAATTTTTGCAGGGTTTACTGAGAATGGCCTCGTCCTCGTTCGCCGAAGGTCTCTGACCGAGGCGTAAAGGGCTCGGTCGGGAGACCTTCGCCCATCAGCCTGAGTAGTGACCTCCAAAATACCTTACTGGGGTATAGTATATCACAAAAACCAGGATTGTCAAGTCCCCCTATCCAGTTTCTGTGAGCACAGGCGCGTTGACTCACGAATAAAGGTTACCGAAATGGATTCGTTGACTCACGAGTAA
>CAYPOY010000499.1:0-2949 GCA_964412395.1 uncultured Anaerolineales bacterium
CCGGCCACACCTGGGTGGGCTACGATCTTCTTGCCTCCACGGCCGGCTTCCGCTTTCAGGCCCGCAGCTTTACCAACCAGGCGATAATGGGGGATGAACTGGCACGAGCAGGAGCGACCAAGTTTGAGATTCAGACACCCCACAGCGCCGACATCCGCCTGGTGCTCAATGGACAGGTCGTAGCCCGGGCCAGGGGAAAGTATCTCGACTACACCACAGCCGGGCCGGGCGCTTATCGTGTCGAGGCCTACCGCAATTATCATTCGGGCCGCCGGGGATGGATCTTTAGCAGCCCGATTTACGTCACGTAGCCACGGCCGCCCAACCAGGCGACCCAAAAGCAAGGCCGGCTCTACCCGGAAGGGCAGAACCGGCCCTGTCTGTTGCCCAGAACCTCGAACTACACAAGGTCCTTGCCTGGCCCACTTTCGAAGAAGTCGGCGTTCTTCTGGATGTCGTCCGCGTATTCCTCGGGCACATCATCTCCGTGGAAAATCGCCTCGTTAGGGCACTCAGCCTCGCAGGCTGCGCACTCGATGCAGGTCTCGGGGTCAATGTAGTACCTGGGCCACTGGGGGTCATCGTCCACAAAGCAGATCGAATCGCTGGGACAGACATCCACACACAGCCCAGCACGCTCGCACTTACTGGTGATCACGTATGCCATCTTCCTTGCCTCCATTTGATGTAATATTTACCGTGCCAACCACCCCTCTTCGGTGGGGCCGGTTTCCCAAAAGATGGCCCCCATTGTAACTAGATTTGAATCTTTGTCAAGGCGCGCCCCAGGTGTCCCAGGGCTCGATCAACAGGAGCGCAATAATGACCCACTCCCCTACCCATAGCAGAGACTTTCGTCCAGGCCAGTGTGCTCTTTTGAAGGTGAGCATATTCCTTTGATGCCAGATACACTGGTGGCGATTGCGCGCATCCTGGACAACTATACGCATAGTGCACATTGCACCCCGCCCCGCTCCACTGTGCAAGTCGGCGTGTGAGAACAGGTATACGACTGTGCAGTGGATAGGGACAGGGCGCAAGAACACCGGGGCCTGGCGACGTGACCGCACCAGCTTTGATATAATGTAGTCGAAGCTTGAGAAGCCCTATTGCCCACAGAGCAAGCAAATGCATAGCGAACTCCGTTCCAATGAACAATGAGACAATGAACAATGAACAAAAGTGGCTCAACATTCTGAATGTCATTCCGAATCCCAGGGCAATAATGTCATATCCAAAAAGTGAACCCGCATCACACAACCGCCTGGAGCAGACGTGTGAAAGATGCGAAGCCCTGGTCAACTCCGATCAGGGCTTCATCTCATTTGGGGATATGGGAAAGACGTGGTAAGATTATGACACCATGGCCACGCCGCTCCTGACCACCAAACTCTATATCCCCCCCGTCCGGCCAGAGCTGGTGCCGCGGTCACGCCTGATCGAACGGCTGAACGCGGGGCTTCACCGCAAACTGACCCTCATCTCCGCCCCGGCCGGCTTCGGCAAGACCACGCTCGTCACGGAATGGCTGGACAACGCGGAACGTCCCTTTGCCTGGCTCTCCCTCGACGAGGACGACAATGACCCAGCTCGCTTCTTCACCTATCTCCTGGCGGCCCTGCAGAGGATTGACACCGATATCGGCCAGGCCGCCCAGGCAATGCTGCAGGCCCCCCAGCCGCCCTCGCCAGAGACGTTCCTCACGAGCCTGATCAACGACATCGCTGCCACGCCCCACCCATTCGCCCTCGTCCTCGACGACTACCACTTGATCCACACACTGCCCATTCACCAGCAACTAGCCTTCCTTTTGGAGCACCAGCCACCCTCGATGCACCTGGTCATCGTCACCCGCGAAGACCCGCCGCTGCCACTATCCCGCTTGCGAGCGCGCGGACAGACAGTGGAGATCCGACAGGCTGACTTGAGGTTTACGGAGGAAGAGACGGCGGACTTCCTGCAGCGGGTGATGCGGCTTGAGTTATCTCCTACCGACGTCACCGCCCTCCAGCGACGCACCGAAGGTTGGGTCGCTGGCCTGCAACTGGCAGCCTTATCCTTGCGGGGCCGCGACGATGTGCACCGGCTCGTGCAGTCCTTCACCGGCAGCCATCGCTACATCCTGGACTACCTGATCGAGGAGGTGTTTCAGCGCCAGCCCGCCGGCGTACAGGATTTCCTGCTGAAAACGTCTATCCTCGACCGCCTCACCGCTCCCCTGTGCGACGCCGTCGCCGAACGGGAAGACAGCCGCGAGGTGCTGCTGGCCCTGGAGCAGGCCAATCTCTTTGTCGTCCCTCTCGACGAGTCGCGGCAGTGGTACCGCTATCACCGTCTCTTCGCCGACCTCCTTCGCCAGCAGTTGCGCGCGGTTGGGATGGAAAGCCTTGCGCCCGAACTGCACAAGCGGGCCAGCCAGTGGTACGAGGCCGCGGGCTTCCCCGCCGACGCGGTAAATCACGCCCTGGCTGGTTCCGACTGGGAGCGGGCGGCAGCCCTCATCCTTGATGTCGGAGAAAGCATGCTGAAGCGTGGCGAAGTGGCCACCCTGCTCGGCTGGTTTCAGGCGCTGCCGGACGAGGAGGTGCATACCCGCCCGGAGCTGTGCCTCAGCTACAGTTGGGCGCTGATCCTGACTGGCCAACCCGACGCTGCCGAATCCTACCTGGGACAGGCTGAAGAGGTTGTTCAGGATGACGTTCCCTTGCTCGGCGATATTGTCTCCGCGCAGGCTTACATCGCGCGAATCCGAGGCGACGTCCGCCACACGATAGAACTATCCCAGCGGGCGTTGTCGCTATTGCCGCAGACTGATCCCAATGCGCGCAGTATCGTCGCTCTGAACCTGGGGATCGCCCACTGGAGCAGCGGCCACCTGGCGGAAGCGGAGCAGGCGCTGAAGGAGGCCGAGCACGCCGCTGACAAGTCAGGGAATACTTATGCCAGGCT
>CAYPOY010000500.1:0-2947 GCA_964412395.1 uncultured Anaerolineales bacterium
CCTACGAGGAGTTCCTGGATTGGGCGGACGAGGATACACTGGCGGAGTGGGTGGACGGGGAGGTAGTGATGTACAGTCCGGCAAGTGACAGACATCAAGACATTTCTGGCTTCCTGGAGAGTGTGTTACGCCCCTTTGTGGAAGTACACCAACTGGGCGTCGTGCGTAGCGCACCTTTCCAGATGAAACTAGAAAGGGGGCGGGAGCCGGACTTGCTCTTCGTAGCAAGTGAGCATCTGGATCGACTGAAGGAAGCCTATCTGGACGGCCCGGCCGACCTGGTAGTGGAGATCATCTCGCCGGAGAGCGTGGGCCGAGACCGGGGCGACAAGTTCTACGAGTATGCGCGCGGGGGAGTGCCGGAGTATTGGTTGATTGACCCCCAGATGGAGTGGGTCGAGTTCTATCATTTGGAAGAGGAACGGTATTGCCTGGCTTTCAGTGGCAAAGAGGGCGAATATCACGCGGAGGCGTTACCCGGCTTCTGGCTGCGCGTCGAGTGGCTGTGGCAAGAGCCGCTGCCACATCCTCTGCGAGTCCTGGGCGAGATCGCTGGTGTGGACACAGAGTTGGTGGAGCGTTTCTTGCAGGCATTGGGAGGGGAATGACTTGCCCCGCTTTCTTCCGGGGCAAGAAGTGCAGGGGGTCGTAGGAGACGCAAGTGGCCCGGCCCATCCTCGTTGACGGGCGGCACGTGTTCTTGGCGGAACAGGCCCGGGCGGCGGGATGGGATTATCGGGGTGTGGGACAGGGGTGAGCGCCGGATATGCGTGTGAACGCATTAGAGGTGAACGACGCAGTTCAATATCGTAATCGAACGGGATGAGGATGGACGCTACGTGGCTGAGTGCCTGGATTTGCCGGGTTGCCTGTCGGAAGGTGAGAACCTGGAGCAAGCACTGGAGAATATTAGCGAGGCTATTCTGGGCTGTTTGAAATCCAGACTCAAGTTGCTGTTGGAGAAACAACCCTTCCAGTACACAAAGGGCGCGATTTGGGAGTGGGGTTGCTGCGTAAGTTGATCCGACAGGCGGGGTTAACACCTGAGGAGTACGTTGCTTTTTTCCGGGGTAAGAAGCGCAAGGGGGCATAGGAGACGCAGATCGTCCGGCTCATATTGATTGACGGACGGCACGTGTTCGATGCAATGCAGGCAGAGGGCAGGGTTAGTGTGAGAGTGAGTGTGATTGATGACCGTGCTGCTGACGCCGTCGCGGAAAGACCAGACGGGAAACAACGATGTGGAGACGACACTGTCACAGGAATGGTGCGAGCAGGAAGTGGGAGTAAGCGATGCCGACAGCTCTAGAATTGACCCATGAAGGTTGGAAGAGTTATCTGGTGTCAGCCCAGCGACGACCAGTCCCATCCGAGTTGACGCCAGCTGAGCGACGTACACGCGAACGGTTATTGGACCGCATTCGCGAGGCTGCCGTTGTACTAAAGACTCGCTTTGGCGCCCGGCGAGTGGTTCTCTTTGGTTCGCTGGCTCACGCCGCATGGTTTATGCCGGATTCCGACGTAGACCTGGTGGTCGAGGGGTTAGCAAGTGACGTGTACTGGCAGGCGTGGCGGTTGACCGAGGAGATCATCGCCGATCGGCCCGTGGATTTGATCGAGATTGAGACGGTCAGCGAGTCTCTGCAACAGGCGATTCGGCGATATGGGGTGGAACTGTGAGCACTCTCTACGAGGAATTGGTCGAGCGGATTCGCGGCGAGGCACTGGATCTGGAACGCGTCGTTCAGCGGGCGCTGCGGGCCTGGTCGCAGGCCCAAAGGGAACCGGGCGAACAAGCATATCTGGATTCTGTGGCCTTGAATCTCCACAGCTTTTATTCGGGGGTCGAGCGTCTGTTTGAACTGATCGCCAGACACGTGGACCGCGCCCTGCCGGCCGGAGAAACCTGGCATCGTGACCTGCTCCGACAAATGGCACGTGATCTGGCAGATGTGCGCCCGGCGGTGATTGGTCAGGACAATGCCCAGGCTCTGGACGAGTTCCGACGCTTCAGGCATCTCGTGCGTAATGTGTATACGATGAACCTGTTGCCCGACAGGATGGCTGGGTTGATGTCGGCTATACCTGGATTGTGGTCCGGGTTGCGGGCCGAGTTGTTGGCCTTTGCCGATTTTTTGGAGGAACTGGCTCAGGTAAACCAGGCTAAAGACTGATGAGACACTATTTAGAACGTGGACGTGTTGCGGGCAGTGCATAACGGGATTAGGACGGTGACCACTCTGGATGTGTTGCGCCGCATCTACCGGCAGACGGGCGGCTACGGTGATGGCTCGAATGACGGGCAGTAGCAGGGATGTTGACGGAAGTAGAATAGGGGCTTTGGACGAATCCCCAGCTCGAGACAGGCGCTCGACCTGTCGTGCGCGCGAGGTACGTGGATTGACCAAGGGGTGTACGAAAAAGTGTTATGTCTCGTGGGTGGGTGAATGTCTTGTCAGACTCGGTACAGTTTGCTGTTCAATATTCTAACGGCCTGCGGTTGCGCGCCCTCGGACGATTGGGCAAACCCTGTAGAGCACCGGAGTGACTAACGTGAAAGTTGTCTCCATCGTTGGGGCGCGGCCCCAGTTCATCAAGGCCGCTGCGGTGAGTCGCGAGTTACGAAAAGAGCACACCGAGGTGTTGGTCCACACGGGCCAGCACTATGACACCAATATGTCGGCGGTGTTTTTCGACGAGTTGGGCATCCCCGAGCCAGACGTGAATCTGGGAGTCGGTTCCGGGCGCCACGGTGCGCAGACCGGCGCTATGCTGGCGGGTATTGAGGCAGTGCTGTTGGAGGAGCAACCCGATTGGGTGCTGGTCTATGGTGATACCAACTCCACCCTGGCTGGAGCTTTGGCCGCAGTCAAGCTCCACATCCCGGTGGCTCACGTGGGGGCGGGCGGGCTGCCGCGCAGCCAACCGCGCCGAATACCGCCGAGAC
>CAYPOY010000501.1:0-2946 GCA_964412395.1 uncultured Anaerolineales bacterium
AGGCAATTTGCTCCAATCGCCAGCCCAGGTTTTGGTTAACACCGTCAATACCGTGGGCGTGATGGGCAAGGGCATTGCCCTCGAATTCAAGCGGCTGTTCCCCGAAATGTATCGCCAGTACCGTGAGTTGTGCAAGCGCGGGCAGTTCAAAATTGGAATGTTGTGGCTGTACAAAAGCCCTAACAAATGGGTGCTAAATTTTCCCACCAAGAAGCACTGGCGTAGTCCCTCACGTGTCGAATACGTTGATGCCGGACTACAAAAGTTTGTCAACAGTTATGCCGACCTGGGAACTCACAGCATTGCTTTTCCCGCGCTCGGCTGCGGCAATGGCCAGTTGGACTTTGAGACGCAAGTGAAACCGCTGATGGAAAAGTATCTGCGCCAACTGCCCATTGAGGTGTTTATCTACCCTGGCCAAAAGAGTATGTTCGTCGAACATCTAAATCCAGAGGAAATGAAAAAGTGGTTGCGTTCCGCACCGACCAGCCTGCCTTTCTCCAAAGTGTGGGACGATTTGACCCAGTTGTTGAATCAAAGGGATCGCTTCGAGACCATTGCCCGGCACAAGCCGTTCATGGCCCGAATATCTAAGAATCCATCGGGCATAGAAATCATCGCTGCCGGACGGCGGTACACTATCCAATATGAAACGCTGGTGGCTTTCTGGCAGCAGCTTAGTACGCACGGCTTTTCTATGCGGCACATTGCGCCGGGCCTGGACAGGCAGACGTCTTATCTACTTCCCATCTTTGCCACACTGGATTATGTGACGCCTGTACACGTAGCGGATACCTACGACAGCCTCCAGGACGCTGTTGTCACTGGCTTGCAGGTACTCCCTTCTGCATTCATTCGTGAGTCCCCTCAGTTTGCCCAACTGTCACTGTTCTAACCGGGCTAACCCCCATGGACTTGAAGCCAGACGCCGAGCAGATCAAAAATGTCCTGAACAATCTGGCAGGGCAAGATTGGGTAAAGCGTACAGAGCGGCGTTGGTGGCCCCTGTTTGTCTTCCACTACACAGACATTAGAAATGCTGCTCGGATTTTACAGGAAGGTTACCTGTACAGCCGCAAGTACCTGGAAGATGAGGACAAGTCTGTAGTGAGCAGCGGTAGCCCCTCCGTGTTGGCTGGCACGAACATCGCTATCAAAGATTGTGTGCGTTTGTACTTTCGCCCGAAAACTCCAACTCAGTATTACGCAGAAGGTATCTATCCCCGGGCTACGCTCTCGAGGTCAAAGTTCCCTGAAGCACATTGCCCTGTTCCCATTTTCTTCCTGTTCGACTCGGCTCAAGTTCTTACTTTCGTCGAGACGGTTCACCTGTCTTCAAAGGCGGCTTACTTTCAGTTCTCGCCGGAAACCCAATCTCCGGGGCCGTTTCACTTGCGAGTGGAGCTTGAAGTCGCCTCTGGCCGGCGCTCTCTTGGTGCAGAGGATTTCCAGTTGGAAAGACCTTATATTTTGGCGATTCCTTTGCCGTCGCTATCTGGCGGCTACACCATTCGTCTTTACCTTGACGATCATCTCGCCTACGCTAATACTTTTGAGGAAATAGAAATTCCTTTTTAGATTATCAAGGAGTGCTGAATGTCCCTGGTTCTACCGTTTTCTGTGGTTTTAGCACATCAGTGGGGGATGCCACCTGTTTTGGGCCGGTTTTTGTGGCACTCCGCCCTAGAAACGCCTTGTTTTTGCCCTGAAGTGGGGCTTCTTGAGCCAACCACAGAATCCGTTAGAATCAGGAATGTCCAGTAGCCTGACCGAACACCAACGCCAGCACATCGTCGAACTGCTCGAGGCCGGCCAAGACCTGCCCCTGGACTACAAGCACCTGCTCTTCCCGCCAGAGCGGCAGGAGTACGAACTGGTGTACGCGGGCAAGGAGCGGGAGGAGGACATCCTGGCCGAGACGATGGGCGTGCCACTCCAGCCCATCAAGACGTTTGGCGGCAACGGGGATGGTGGCTGGCACAATATGCTTATCTTTTTCGTTATGCGCACAAGCGCGGAGAAGTGCTGATTTGAGAATGGGAAATAGAGTTGAAGTCAATACTCCTCAGATTTGGACCTGATAAAGCGGAGGGATCTGTAGTGAGAGTCACTTGAACTGAACGTGGAGAAGAGAATATGGATTTGTTTCTTGGTAAGCTTCTTGACCAGCAAACTAAGACAATCTCAGGAGATTTCCTATTTCCGATTGACGACCTGGTTACCCATATGTTCATTTGTGGGGTTACAGGGTCAGGCAAAACGGTTCTGGGTAAGGCAATCATTGAAGAAGCGGCTTTACGGGGTATTCCATCAATCATCGTTGACTTGAAAGGTGATCTGAGTTCACTTGGCTTGGCCTTCCCCTCTGCCCAACCCGAGGAGTTTGCCCCCTGGATCGAAGCAAGAAGAAATGTTGATCGAACAGAGCGAGCCATCGAGGTGGCCCAAACACACAGATCCAATCTTGAAAAGTTTGGCATATCGCTGGAGCGGGTCGCACGTTTCAAAGACAGTACACAGGTTGTGATCTTCACGCCGACTTCGAAGAAAGGCATTCCACTTGGTTTATCTTCCTTTCCTCCCGTTCCTCCAGACGTGCAGGAAATCTATGAGCGGGAGCCCGAGACAATCATTGGTATGATTGATTCATGCACGGGTTCTCTTGTTGAACGACTCTTCCCTGGTGCAAAGGCGGATAAGATAGAGAACGAACGTACATTTCTCTACGAATTGGTCAGGTACGCCTGGTTGCACGGAGTACACCTTGAGGGACTCCGAGGGCTGGCTACTCTCATTGATCTTGTGCAAGAGCCCCCCATTGAGGAAGTCGGGGTCTTGCCATTGGACAAGCACATTAACAAGAGGCGTCGTGATCGACTGGCAGTCAAAATCAATAGAGTCTGGCTAAAATCTGTGGGAGCAGTGACATCACGCGGCCTCCCTCAG
>CAYPOY010000502.1:0-2930 GCA_964412395.1 uncultured Anaerolineales bacterium
CGGGGTGTGGGGGGGGGGTTGGGGGGGGGGGGGGGTGCCGGGGGTGGTGGGGGGGCTCTACCCGGCCTGGCGAGCGACGCGGATGCGGCCCGTGGAGGCGCTCAGGTATGAATGACAAATGGACAAATGACAAATGACCAAACGAATGGAAGTGGCGATGATGAAGAAGATAATTGTTGTAGGACTGATGGTGCGGGCTGCGCGGCAGTGGTCAGCCGCCACGCTGCGAGAGTGCGGCCGATTTGACGCCGCGTGCGCTTGCGTCTATGATAGGGTGAGCACGTGAGACACAAAGTTAGCCGAGAGGGTGCCTCAGACAAAAGAAGGAGGTGAGTAGTATGAGTTTACGTGAGAAACTGATCGAAGCCATTTATGAAGCAGCGACGAGCAGCAGGCGGATGCGAACGCTTCTTACCCCTGTTGGGACGGTCATCTTTTTCACCTATCTAGCGCTATTCGTTGTTGCTTCTCTTCTAATAGATAGATTCTTGGGGTTTCCCAAACTCCTTCCCACACCATTGAATATCATCGTGTCTGTGCCCATTCTTGCTCTAGGGCTGTTCATAAACCTATGGTCAACACTGCATTTTATCAAGGTAGGGGGAACTCCCGTGCCTTTCAACCCGCCAGCCAAGTTGGTTACCACTGGTCCCTATGCCTACGTTAGGAATCCCCAGGGCACCAGTTGGTTTATCCTATTTCTTGGACTTGGCGTTTTACTTCAATCAATTTCTCTCGTTTCTATATTCACACCACTGTTTATCCTGCTTAGTGTATTTAAGCTGAAGATGTATGAAGAGCCAGAACTTGAAAAACGCTTTGGTAAAGAATACGTTGATTATAAAGAGAGGGTACCTATGTATATTCCATGGTTGAAGGTGAGAACTAAAAAGAGCTTTACAAAATGAGAGAGGGGGCAGCCCATCGCCTAACACAGCATGTACGCTTCGGCTACGTCTCACCCTTCGAAACATTGCTCCCTTCGATCGCAACGTCGTATATGCTGGATACGTTATTATAAAATTCTGCCCTCGCCTTTTCAGAATGGGAAAGGAGGATATGTTCATGATAAAGAGGAAGCCATTGGACTGCGGAGTCTTTGAAGATATGGAAACTGCGAGAAGATACAACAAAGAGGTCGGGGGATATATGCGGATGGTGTCCAAGAGCTTCGTCTCTGTGGCTGGAAAATGGGGACTAACCGATGGCAAAGTCCTGGACGTGGGAACCGGCACTGCTTCACTTGCCATCGAATTTGCCAAAGGGATCCCTGGTGTTCAAGTTGTAGGTTTGGATCTTTCCGATGTGGCGCTAGAGTTGGCTAGAGATAAAGCCCAGAAGAGTCAAGCGTCTTTGAGAGTTTCCCTTGAAAAAGGGGATGCTGAAGATATGCCCTTTGAGGACGATACATTTGATTTGGTGATCAGCAGCGATACACTCCATTTGGTAAAGAACCCGGTAAGAATGTTTAGCGAAGTCCAACGAGTTCTTAAGCCCCAAGGTAGGTTCTTCATCAGCGATTTTAGAAGATCTTGGTTGGGAATTTTTACGGAACACGTCAGGGCTTCATATTCGCCAAAAGAAGTAAAAGACTTATTGAGCCAATCGAAGTTGCAAAATTGGAAGGTAAAGGATTACTTCTTCTGGCTGAGCATATTTTCTGAAGAGTAAATGCTGGAAAGCAGAGTTGAGGAGAGGATGATGATGAAGAAAACGGCTTCAGACAGTTGGTTCGCCAGGCGGATAATGCGGCTGACCCGTGGGGAGAGGCGATTCGTCAACGACCCTGCCAACGCGGAACGGGTGGCCCGCATCGCCGGATCGCTGCTCGAGCAGGTGACGCTGCCGCCGGAGCCACGGTGCCTGGAGATTGGCTGTGGGCAGGGGGCGGTGACCCGGCTGCTGGTGGAACGGTACGGTGCGCGGATGGTCGCCAGCGACTACGACCCAGAGCAGGTGGCGCTGGCCCAGGAGCGGCTGGCCGACCTCGACGACCATGTCGAGTGCCGCGTCATGGATGCCAGGGCGATGCCCTTCGACGACGCGCAGTTCGACGGCGTCTTCTCGTTCTACGTGTTACACCACATTCCTGGCGGCTGGCGGCAGGTCGTTGCCGAGACGGCCCGCGTGCTGAGGCCGGGTGGGTGGTTCGTCTTCACCGACCTGGTTGTGCCCCCGCGCGCCGGTCGTCTGGTAGGACGCCTGCTGCACCGACTGGACCCACTGGAGGAGACGGCGCTGCACACCTGCCTGGCCGATAACGGCTTGCGCTTGAGGCACTACGAGCGCGGCCGAGGGTTCCTGACGGGGCTTATGGGACACTGCGCCGCCGTCGCCCACAAGGCATAGCCTTAGACTTTGGGTTTGCAGTTGGTAGGAGATTTTGCGATGACGAATACGTTTGATTGGGTCGAGATAATGACAAGCAGTATAGAGGAAACAGCAAACTTCTATGAGAGCTTATTCGGCTGGAAAATAATCCAAAAAGATATTGCAGAAGGGTTCGATGTCTGGATTTTTGATACGGGTGGTGAACCACGGGTACAGAACCTGCAAAGAGGAGGGATATGGTTGAGGCCCAACGGTGAATCTCTCGGTGTAGTCGTCTACATTGTGGTGGACGATATCGAGACCATTCTAAAGAAGGTGACAGAACTAGGGGGAGAGGTCGTCACCTCTAAGACTCCACAGGGCTCTGCTTATAGGGCGTATTTCACCGACCCCAGCGGCAATATGTTCGGACTCTGGGAGGAAGGATAAGGACGAGTGGGCTTCAAGAACCTGCTCAGGCGCAAGACGCGGAGCCTGCTGACGCTCATAGGTATCGCCATTGGCATCGCGGCCATCATTGCTCTGGGAGCGCTGGCCGAGGGGTTGTTGGCCGAGTTCACGGCCGCCTTCGGCAGCAGCCAGGCCGACCTGGTCGTGAC
>CAYPOY010000503.1:0-2918 GCA_964412395.1 uncultured Anaerolineales bacterium
CCTGGATGGCGGATTCTTTCAGCATGTTGGCTGGCATGACCGTGACAGAGATCGTCACCGGCATGCCTATACCCTTGGGCGGGTCGTTGGGACGCAAGGAGGCAACAGGGCGGGGAGTAGCCATCATCACCAAAGAGCTTCTGAAGCGCAGGCGCCGGAGGCTTTCAGATACGACAGTGGCGGCGCAGGGCTACGGCAACGTTGGCTCCGCCACAGCGACAATCCTGGATCAGTTGGGCTGCAAGATTGTGGCGGTGAGCGACATCAGTGGTGGGCTGTATAACCCCCGCGGCCTGGACATCGCCAACATCAACCAGCACGTGGCCGCCCATCCCAAGCGACTGCTGGAGGGGTACGAAGCCCCAGGCGTGGAGAAGATCAGCAATCGCGAATTACTGGAAAGCGATGTGGATGTGTTGATCCCGGCTGCGCTGGAGCATCAGATCCGCGCCGACAATGCACCCCACATCCAGGCGAAGATGATCGTGGAGGCTGCCAATGGCCCCACCACACGTGAGGCCGACGAGATCCTGAACGATCGAGGCATCGTCGTAGTGCCCGATATTCTGGCCAACGCCGGCGGAGTCGTGGTCAGTTACTTTGAGTGGGTGCAAGACCTGCAATGCTTCTTCTGGGATGAGGCTGAGGTCAATCGCAATCTAGAGCGCATCATGGTTCGCAGCTTCAAAGAGGTATGGGACTTCAGCCGGAAGCAAGGGGTCCCGCTGCGGCTGGGGGCCTGCATGCTGGCGGTGGACAGAGTGGCTGGTGCGGTGCGCGCTCGGGGGATATTCCCCTAGAGCATCCCAGCCAAAGCAGTTGGATGTGGCCAAAACTTGTGGTAGCGACGACTTTAGTCGTTCCAAGCGACTGAAGTCGCTACTACTTTCCGCAGATTTTAGCCAGGCTCAAAGCAGTGAGCGATCTGTTATAGACATCCGGGGTTCGCAAGACTCAGGGTGTCTTTTTTCTATGTGCCACGGACCTGAGGGATGCTTAGGCATCACGACCGAGGCGTTGCGGGCCTGGCAGGAAGCGATAGCACAGGCCTGCCTCCAGGGCCAACAGACAAGACACCTGGACGTCCCCCAAATGGACCACAAGCAGTGGACAGTGCAACGCAGTCGAACTGTTGACCGGGCGTACCTTGAACGTATCCTGACCGGGGTTGACGAAAGCCCCTGAAGCAGGTATCATGTGGAAACTTTCTATCCCAAAGACGTGAAGTGATAATGACAGAACTGACGTTCCGTTTCGATCCTACACGCAACTTCTTCTCGTTTCTACGGTCAGACTACGCGGGTGGCGGGGTGACTTACGATGACGAGACGTACAATTTCCTCCTGCACCTGGTTTACAGTCACCGGACGGGCAAGTTGATCGGGTTCACCAACGATAGTAGCGACCTGGCGCGGGACTACGAACGGTTGATGGAATTGCTGGCCGAGCACCCCATCCCCGGTCGCTACGACGTGCCTGACCTGGGGCTGACGGACGCCACGCTGCCTGAGATCATCACCGCCATCTACGAGCGCTACATCGTCGGGCGGGAGTCGGAGTTCGCCTACCCCGCCGTCGGCGAGCACGCACTGGCACATCAGGTGGCCGAGGGCGAGTCAGAAGAATGTGCTTCGGAGGTTGACCATTAACGAGACTCCACTACTTTCCATCATCATCCCCGCCTACAATGAGGAACGCCGCCTGCCGGCCACGCTGCCGCAGGTGGTAGCCTTTGTCGAGTCGCAGGATTACCCGGTGGAGATACTGGTGGTGGACAACGCCAGCACCGATCACACCTCCGACATCGTGCGCGAGATAGCCGCCGAGCACCCCATTGTCTCCCTGCTCTATCAGCCCATCCAGGGCAAGGGCGCAGCGGTGCGCAAGGGGATGATCGCAGGCCGGGGCGAATACTTTTTCATCTGCGACGCAGACCTGGCGATGCCCATTGAGGAGGTGAACAAGTTCCTCCCCCCCGCCCTCTCCGACTACGACGTCGCCATAGCCTCCCGCGAGGCTCCCGGTGCGGTGCGCTACAACGAGCCCTGGTACCGTCACCTGATGGGCCGGGTCTTCAACCTGCTGGTGCGACTGCTGGCCGTGCCCGGCATCCAGGACACCCAGTGCGGCTTCAAGTGCTTCCACCAAGAGACTGCCCGTGATATCTTGTCAGTTCAGACGATTGATGGCTGGGCTTTCGACGTGGAGATCCTCCACATCGCCCAGCGGCGGGGCTACCGCATTGTCGAAGTACCCATTCACTGGTACTACGGCGAGGGCAGCCAAGTGAGCCCAATACGAGACTCGCTGAACATGCTGATCGAAGTACTGCGCATCCGGCGCAACGGGCGTACCGGCCTCTACGACAAATAGTCCCAGGTTTCAGGCCTCAAGTCCCAAGTTATCCCTCAAGTTACGCAACCTGAAACACGAAACCCATATGATGCCTGATCTACACGAGGAACTAGCCCTATATGCCACCGGTTATAGCCGCGTGGCCGGCCTGGACGAGGCAGGGCGCGGCGCGTGGGCCGGGCCAGTCTGCGCAGCAGCAGCAGTGTTTCCGCTCGACCGGCCCGACCTGCCCGAGCTGCTGAGCGGCGTGCACGACTCCAAGCAACTAAGCCCGGCGCGGAGGGAGGCGCTCCTGCCACTCATCCTGGAAGTGGCGGAGGCGGTGGGAATTGGATGGGCCAGCCCAGCCGAGGTGGATGAGATCGGGATCGCTCCGGCTACGCGGCAGGCGTTCGCCCGCGCCGTGGCCCGGCTAGACGGCTGGGTGGACGCGCTGCTGGTGGACTATGTGCGCCTTCCGGAGCTGGATCTGCCCCAACGAGCACTGTCGAAGGCGGACGTCCGCTGCCTGAGCGTCGCCGCCGCCAGCATCGTCGCCAAAGTGACCCGCGACCGGCTGATGG
>CAYPOY010000504.1:0-2908 GCA_964412395.1 uncultured Anaerolineales bacterium
ATCTGCGAAAATCTGCGTGAATCTGCGTCCTGAAAGATTTGTCAGTCAATCAGCCCAATTGATGACGATGACAACTGCGTTGACATCTGCAAATGACAATTGCGGATAAAGCGAGATGTCTATGCTTACCACCGGCGTTGACCTGATTGAAATCCCCCGCCTCGAGCGGGTGCTGGAGCGCTACGGCGACCGCTTCCTGGAGCGCGTCTTCACCCCGGCTGAGATTCTGTACTGCCGGGGGCGTTTGCCTGAACTGGCGGCCCGCTTCGCTGCCAAGGAGGCCGTCTCCAAGGCGCTGGGGGTGGGGGTGCGGATGATGGCCCGTGATGGCATCAACTGGCGGGACGTGGAGATCATCGGCGACGCGCGGGGCAAACCGCTCGTCTGCCTTTACGGTCGCGCCGCCGCACGCGCCGATGAACTCGGCCTCACCGAATGGGCGGTCAGTCTCTCCCACACCCGCGAACACGCCATCGCCTTTGTGGTGGCGCAGTAGGCAATATGGCCAGCCTGCCCCCAGTTTGAGCGGAGCCGCTTTCTTTGCTCTGCACCTGTTTCTGTGATATACTACTCGACGCGGCGGCGAAATATCCAGCGGGCACCGGCCTATTAGGAGTGTTCGTAATTGAAGTAGGTGCTATTATGGATACATCAGTTCAAACCAAAGAGAAAGCCCTATCACTCATTGTAGAGCATCAGGATAGGATCAAAGCCCTGGGGGTGAAGAAAATCGGCTTGTTCGGCTCCTTTGTACGTGAGGTGCAAGGTATGGAAAGTGACGTGGACTTGCTTGTGGAGTTTGAGCAAGGCAAAAAGACTTTTGATAACTTTATGCGGCTTTCGTTCTTCTTGGAAGATTTGTTCAAACGACGTGTTGAATTGGTAACGCTTGAGTCCCTGAGCCCTTATATTGGCCCCTATATTATGAATGAGGTTGAATATGTCACACTCATCGCTTGAATATTTGCGCCACATCCGATTGATACACAGGTACTTCGGTATAGACCATGACCTTGTGTGGGATGTCGTCACAAACAAAGTGCCTGTGCTCCACCGAGAGATTCAACAAATCATTGAAAGTGAAAGCAACATGGAGGAACATTCAATACGATGAGCACAAAGAAAGGCCGTGTCTTCTCTGGCGCCCGGCCCACTGGACGCCAGCACCTGGGCAATTACCTGGGCGCCATCCGTAACTACGTCGCCCTGCAGGATGATTATGACTGCATCTACTGTATCGTGGACCTGCACGCTCTCACCACACTCAAGGACACCGATAAGTTGCGCGACTGGACTTGTGAGATGACTCTGGATTGGCTGGCTGCCGGGATGGACCCCGAACGGGACACCATCATTTTCATCCAGTCTCACGTGCCCCAGGTGATCGAATTGCACCTCCTGCTTTCGATGGCGACTCCTCTGGGCTGGCTGACCCGCCTGCCCACGTTCAAGGAGAAGGTGCGCCAGCAGCCGGATAACATCAATTACGGGCTGGTCGGTTACCCGGTGCTGATGGCCGCCGACATCACGCTCTACAAGGCCGACATTGTCCCCGTCGGCGTGGACCAGGCTCCCCACCTGGAGTTCACGCGGGAAATCGTGCGCCGCTTCAACCGTCACTTCGGCGACGTGCTGGTCGAGCCCCAGGCCAAGCACACCGACTTCCCCAAAGTCCTGGGCATAGACGGCCAGCAGAAAATGAGCAAGTCGCTGAACAACCACATCGGGATCTCCGCTTCGCCGGAGGAGATCGAGCGGCGGGTGATGCAGATGGTCACCGACCCGGCTCGCCGCTACCGTAGCGATCCCGGTCACCCGGAGGTGTGCAACGTCTTCACCTTACATGGCTTCTTCTCGCCCGACCAGGTGGCACAGATCGAAGAGGACTGCCGCTCTGCGGCCCTTGGCTGTGTGGAGTGCAAGCGGCTCTTCGCCAGGAACCTGAGCGACTACTTCGCACCCTTCCGCGAACGGCGGGCGGCGCTGGCCGCAGACCCCAATCGCGTGTGGGACATTCTGGCCGACGGTGCCCGCCGGGCCTCTGTCATCGCTGCCGAGACCATCGCCGAGGTCAAAGCAGCAGTGGGACTCCCTTAGCCACATGGCCGATCACGACACCACTCTCGCCGACCTGCGCCAACGCGTGGCTGAATTCGTGGCCGCCCGCGACTGGGAGCAGTTCCACGTCCCCAGGAACCTGAGCGTAGCCATCGCTGTCGAGGCTGCCGAATTGATGGAGCATTTCCAGTGGCTCACCCACGAGCAGGCGGCAGCCGCTATGCAGGAGGAAGCGAAGCGGGCCGCCGTGGCTGATGAACTGGCGGATGTGCTCATCTACGGGTTCAGCCTGGCGAATGCACTGGGGGTGGACGTGAGCACGGTGGTGCTGAGCAAATTGGAGCGAAATGAGCGACGCTTCCCCGCCGAAGCGTGGCGGGGGCGTGCACGAGGAGTCGGGCATGCGCACAGTCGTACAGCGGGTTAGTCAGGCTTCGGTAAGCGTCGGGGGTGAGGTCGTCGGGGCGATTAGACGGGGTGTGGTCGTGCTGGTCGGCGTCACCCACGGCGATACGGAGGAACAGGCCGAGTGGCTGGCGCGCAAGATCACCGGCCTGCGTATCTTCGAGGACAATGAGGGCAAGATGAACGCCGGCCTGCTCGATGTGGACGGCGCGGCGCTGGTCATCTCCCAGTTTACGCTCTACGCCGACGCTCGCAAGGGGCGCCGTCCGGGCTTCACTGACGCCGCTCCGCCGGAGGTGGCCGAGCCGCTGGTGGAGCATTTCACCCAGGCGCTGCGGGGTCACGGTGTATCTGTCGAGACCGGCGTCTTCGGCGCGTACATGTTGGTGAAAATCTACAACGATGGTCCCGTGACCATTTTATTGGAGCGGTAGCACGGCGAAAG
>CAYPOY010000505.1:0-2890 GCA_964412395.1 uncultured Anaerolineales bacterium
AGCAATGGCTGGCCCTCGCAGCTACGTCAACAGGGTGACTTTTGCGCCATTGCGTTATTAGCTATGCACATCAAAACAATGTACTGCTGTACAACCCTGGACATGTTGCCGGGCGAGATGATGCGAAACTCAATGAATATCTATCCTCGGGCAACCCAGTGATTATTGGCGTGAATCCCACCACCGATCCCGGCACCGGACGTCGTCGGGCCAATCACTTCGTTGTTGCTACTGGCAAAGTGTCGGTGAATGGCCAAGAGACATACACAATTAACGATCCGATTCATGGAGAAACAACACTCTACGCACAGTGGGGCAATGATTATTTGTCCATCTTGCTTCTTAGTAACACGGAATCAGATCGCCGCACGATTCGCATCTCAGCGCATTCGCCAGTGGAATTGCTCGTCACCGATCCGCAAGGACGCAAATCAGGATACGATCCAGTTACAGGGACTTTCTGGCACGAAATACCTGAGGCAGAATACTTTGTCAACTCCATTGGAGCTGATGGGGGCACAGACGAGATTCTGGAGTCGAAGGTCTTGCTGATATATGCTCCTCTTGACGGTGATTACACAGTGAGCGTCCTCGGCACCGATGAAGGGGAGTATGAGATTGACACTTATGCCACAACTTCACTAGGACAAGTTTCCCAGCGAGTCTTCACCGGGACAGCTCAGCCAGGATCTGTCGATGATTTGCTACTACATTACAGTTCAGATATGGGCGTGCTTCCGAACTTCATCTATCTGCCAATCATACGCAAGTGAGAATATCAGGATAGGGTTGTCGGAGGGATTAGCGGGCTAAGTTATGGTCGCCGGGGCGGTCGCCCACCTCGCCGCCGATTCGGAACCGTGCGAAGGAGGCGCCAACATCGGAACCGGACTGAGGCCCACAGGGAAACCTGTGGATAAGCCACCGAACCCGAAGGCTGCGCGTGCCGCATGTCTACCCGACCGGCTCTTATGTGAACCCAAGCCAATCAGGAGGGGTTGTATGAGGAAGCAAAAAGCATTACTCGTTATGGCGTTCATTCTACTATCCTGCACTGTGAACTATAGTGTCCAAGCATATGCGACACTTTCCGAGCCAGTTTCGATTCAACTAAGTAGGTAACAGAAAGTTTCTGGCACTTTCGCTGCAAGGATGGTAGAATGACGGCGGAGGTGCACAGTGATCTACGCAAGACAGCCCATATGTGACGAGACGCAGGAACTCAAGCGGATGACCCGCCAAGAGGTAGGACGTGTTAGTCAGCGCGCACGGATGGTTCTGCTGTCGGTGGAGCGGCGAACAGTGCCCGAGATTGTTATCATCTTTGGTTGCGATCACAAGACGGTACGTTTCTGGATTGAAAGGTTCAACGCCGAAGGACCGGCTGGCCTCTACGACCGGCCTCGCAGCGGCCGTCCGCGCAAGGCAAACCAGAGGGTGCAGGACACATTGGTGGAAATCATACAGGGCGATCCCTGCAAAGAGGGGTACTTGGCTACCTTCTGGACGGTGGCGATGTTGGTTCTGGCGCTGACCAGAAAGATTGGGGTAGCTCTCAGCCCCAGCACCTTGAGAGCCACGATGCATCAACTGGGGTTGCGCTGGGGGCGTCCCCGGCTGGGTATGCCGAACAAAGTGGACCCGGAGAAGGCGAGCAAGCAGTGGGCCATTGTCAAGGCTGTTGTCGGAGCCGGCCCAGATGCTGCGATTCTGTACGCCGACGAATCCCGCATCCAATTGCTGCCTTTGATTCGCGCGATGTGGCATTGGGTCGGTCAACAAATCCGAATCCCCACACCGGGAACGAATCAAAGCCGCGCCATCTTCGGTGCGCTGAACATCCGTACCGGGCGGTGGAACTATCTCATTCGTGAGCGGATGCGCAAGGAGGACTTCATCGCTTTCCTTGAGCATCTTTTGGTAGCATATCCGACGGGACCGATCTTGCTCATCATCGACAACTATAGCAGCCACACCGCCCACATTGTCCGAGAGTGGTTGGCTGAGCATCCCAGGATGCAACTGCTTTACTTGCCCAAGTATTGCTCGCATCTCAACCCCGTAGAGCAGATTTGGCTACAACTCAAGAACGACATCGCGGCCAACCGCTTGTATGACTCGATGAAGATCTTGCTGGACACGGTTGCAGCCTTCTTCGACACTATGACGCCGGAAAAAGCGCTGGCGTGGGCCGCCGCCTGAAATGTTGAAAGAACTTTCTGCAACCTACTTAGAACATTCGCAAACTAGCGCGTTGTCACCCCAATGGTATACAGGAGTTTGGTATGGGAGTATACAGCAAGTAGGTGCTAGCCCATACTCTGCTTTGATAGCACTAGTCCATGGCAATATTGGTAGTATTATTGGTACAGTCGCATACCCTGAACCACGTTGTGGCGGAGAGCTGACCTTACTCGAAGTGACCGGTAGCTCTGTTCGACTATCAGAGAGTATTACATACGGCACTAGCGAATGTGTTGCCAATGGTATAGTAACACTCACCTTTGTAGAAGATGGCATCCTCGATTATCTATGGAGTCCAGACCTTAATCCATGGACTACTACTGGTACACTAACACGAATCAGTTCTGACGATACAGCCGTGCCTACTGAGTATATAGGTGTATGGAAGGGGTATGGTGTTCAACAAAACCCGTCTTCTCAGTGGTCAATCTTAATTGCGTTAACTAATGGTAGTCATGGGTCAATCGTGGGCACGAGTGCTTATCCTTCGTTGCGTTGTGGGGGAGAACTTTGCTAAATGTAACCAGCAACTCTATTGAACTCATGGAAGATATTACATATGGCGGCAACTGTGTCAATGGCACAGTTACCTTGTACTCGACTTTATCCATTTGAGAGTCTTTGAGGAACTCGAAAGCCAAAGGTA
>CAYPOY010000506.1:0-2879 GCA_964412395.1 uncultured Anaerolineales bacterium
GAGGCGATAGTGATGACTATCACAATTACGGTCCGGTACTGGCTATTGATACAAACGATAAGAAGGTGTATGGATATAAGAAAGTGAATGATTTTACAGTGTATGTCAAGATCGGGGCTGGCAGCGAACAGCAAGCCGGTAATTATGTTGTTCAGGAACCGGAACATGGACGTACAAACTGGGATATAATCGTAAAAGATGGTGTGTTGGTGGCTTATTGGAGCACATTCATAGGTGCAGGCGGCGGACATCTGGATAGTTCTTATTACAAGATCGTAAGGCGTGTATTGGTCTTTGATACTACCGATGCGGATTACAATGACGGTGATTGGTTTGATTATGAACTTGTCGAAGAAAACGTTAAACGACATATCTATTTGACGGCATATAACACTTTTGAAAGCGATAATCCTAAACGATTTACGACTATCACGACAAACGACGATCCTTTAATTCCTGACTATTTCTTTGACTATATACGACAGGATCACGGTGTATTGGATGCCACGAGTGAAATAACGCAGAAATCAATACACCGATATTCAGCGATGGGCAGTACGGGTTCTGAGTATTTGACAGTTCTTCATTGTGTATTGCCGGGTGGATATGCGTTTGATCGGTTCTACAAGCGTGGTGACTGGCAATGGAACTTATTTGAAGGACAGATGGACGTAGGGAATAATAGAATTATTCAGGAAACCACCGTAACTGGTCGGGCAAGCTTCTGGGATATGAATAAAGGTCTCAGGGCGGGATGTGGGATTGCTTACGGAAATACGCCCATCTGGTATAAGCGTATAGTTAGAAACATTTACAATAACAGTCAAAACCATTCTATAGATGATTATTGTTTTCGACGTGATGAAGTAGATCCACCTCTTGTTGCTGTTCTCGATTGGGCGATAACGCGCTGGCGTAAGACCGCCGGAGGTGGAGAACCCGGTATAGATGATCTCGAAAATGGTGAATTATACGAGGACTTCTTGGGTGAAACACCTGAATTGAGCGACGATGGAACGAATTACTACATCGCTGGAGACACAAGAGTTGAACATCCTTATATGACAATAGCAGAGGAAATAACACCGTTGGCATTCGCTGCGAGTGCGACTTGGGGGAATTATAACCCCGCTACAAAACAGAGATACATCGACGCATTTGTAGGATTTGCATATAGATACGATAATGGTCAGGTTTCACAGATAACACCACAACAGTCTGACACGCCTTATCGGTTGGGATGGGAATTTGAACTTGATGACGCGGGGGATAGCTTGAAATTGGATGAAGCAGGCGCGTTGCTTCAGGTAGATTTCAAACTTCCACGTTGGAACCTGGATATTATTCGTGCAATGGATCCCCGAATAACCGGAATAATATGTCTTATCGGCGTAAAAAAGAAGTCCGGACAAACCAAATGGAATTTGGCATATCGGCTTTGGAAAGAATTTCTGGTAGCAAAACCTGTTACCGATCCATTCAAAAGTGATCCTCAAGACGGCGATTCTGTGTGGACTATAAATGGCAATAATGCAGAATTAACCGGCTATCTGGATTATCGGAAGTATGTTGAAAACCTGACCGCCGAGGATGATGTGTACTACATCGGCACAGGCGCAGTAATGGCAAAGTCAGTAACCGGAAAGTCAATACTCGATGGTTATAAACACGCGGTAGTGGTTGACGACAGGCCATTTTATCTGGGTGTCAGGCTTAACACTAAAGCGTATGACAACTTTATGATGTGGGCGGTGGATGCTATTCAGGGCGGGGAGAGGTTTGTCTGTCCCGATGTGATTTCACCGGCTTATGTTAAACCATTCCCGTTCAAACTTATGGGTGGATTGTCGTATGACGACGGCGATCTTGGAATATTCGGGGATAAGGATATTGAAACAGGTAAGGTTTCCGGCGAGGAACTTAAATGGTCATTTCATAGAACCTTCAAGGACATAGGTTGTCTGTCTGAAGATTCTATCTGCAAGCTGTCTGAAGGCGGAGGATTGTCGGGCGGGTTCTTTCTCAGTAATAAAGCCGGTGGTCAACTGTTTAACCTTATCTCAGCCACACCGATAACAGGTGATGTACTGGAGGATTTCATAAGTGGCGCCATGCCTGTGGCAACGAGGGTAGCCACAACACACAAGGGCGTCAAATCACTTGCTGCCGATGATGCGATGGCTATTCACCTGCCGGAGCAAAGGTTGCTCCTGGTTCATTTCCCGACCGATGGGATAACCATGGTCAGGGATTTCAACGCTGAAGAGAATTCAGGTGAGGTTGAATGGCGGGAGTGGGAGTTCGCACACAATCCCAAGGCGTGGTGTGTCGCCCCAGAAGGTCATTTGCTGTACACTGACGAAGAGTTTGTCTACAAGTTCCCTAAGACTACCGATGATGGCAAAGATGTAACCACGGCGATAGAACCGAGCGGTAGACACGACTTTGAAGTGCCTGAAGATATGACAGCCTTTATGAAGAAGATAGGCGCGGTTTATCAGATTGCCGGTACGACATTGAAGCTAACCGTTATCAGGGATGATGGTCAGAAGACGGATTTGACCGCAACATTTGCAGAAAAGACTATCAAAGGCGAGGCGGATAAAACTATTGGCTGGCAAAAGAAGATCAATGACGAATTTGCCATTGCGTGGGAATTAACCACACCGGCGGATTGTACCGATTTTAAACTACATAAGATATTTGCCTGGCTGGAAACACAGAGATGGAGGTAATATGAGTACGGATAGCGTGGCTCGTGAAGTGGAGAAGAAGAAAACCACATCCGGCGAGGATATGATTCGATTGATACGTGAGCAACAGCGTGAGATGGATGCCAAGATAGATCGACCCACGAGCAAAAGCGGCATACCGCCTTC
>CAYPOY010000507.1:0-2846 GCA_964412395.1 uncultured Anaerolineales bacterium
GACGTGTTTTTCAAGGGTGCAACATCATTACCCGTTGAAGGGTTGCTGGCACGATTCTCTCACCTGCCGCATGCTGCACGTACCCTGATTGGAGCCAAGGCTCGCGGTGCATCTGTCCCGCAAGGATTGCTCAGAAATATCTTGGAACAAGCACGTTCGGGAGATGCTTGGAAGGAATATTCATCGCTGGGGCGAGAGGAGACAAATTGGATTCTGCAACACCATCCCGAAAAGCTGATTACGATTGCCCGACCAGCATTGCACCAAGCTCCCGAAAGCACAATACCCTTACTTCTAAAAGCGGCAGTTGGAGATCGACGTCCACTTCATTCCACCACAGAACACCCGCTTCGGTTGATTCAAGATTGGATTCATGCTGGACATCCCGGCACTGGACAAGTGGTTGGGCGACGCGAGACCCTCTATCGAATGGCAAGAGATTGGTTATTAGCGGGAAGGAACGTAGATGTTGGGCTACGTGCGTTTCAGTTTGTTTTATCGCCCAAGTTCAAATATCACTCAATCGATCCAGGCATGGGCAGTAAGTGGACGATTCACTATGGTTATCCCTCGATGGACGAAATGCGCGCTATCCAAAGTCTGTGGTCAAGGATTTTGGAAGTTATCAGAACGATCACGGCTTTGAATTGGGAGCCGATTCGTAGACTAATCGAAAGTTGGGCATATCCAGGGCGAGTCAACGTCCAGATTCCGTCGGAGAAGTATCACGCTATGCACTCTTTCGCAGATCAGCTTTTTCGGGACGTCGTTTCATTGGCCACGAATCGACCAGGTGTCCTGCACTGGGCAAGCCAAATTGCTGAGCATCTGACCATGGAGGTTGAGATACCGTTAGACCCTGTTTTTGAAACCTTGTATCCCGTTGAAGACTTGCGAGATTGGAGGAAAGCAGAGGAAGAACAAAGGCTTGCCGTTAGCGAATTAGCCCGCAACTGGAGTAAACTCGAGCCAGGGCAAGTGGTTGAGCAGATTGTGTGGGTTGAGCAAGAAGCACGATCAGCATCCATAGAATGGCCAAGGTGGACCCCTTTTCTATGTGGAGAGATTGCTCAAAGAGTGGAATCGCCCAATGCTTGGATTCGAGCAATGGTTGGTGCCGATGCCACAGGTGACTTGGTAGCACCATTCCTCCGCAAGGCTGCTGAAACCGGAGAACCTGGATGGGTAGAGTTGGCAGCTGTTTGCTTGGATCGAACAGCACTTGGAGGGGCTGTTGTATCACTGGTATTGACCTTGGATGCTCCTTCCAAAGATTTGCTGACCAAAGTGCTACAGAAACTGGATGGGTACGCTCAACTTGTGAGAGTTTTGTGCCTGCGGAATCAAGTCCCCGAGAGTATGGTCAAGCTTCTGTTGCGCCATGAAGATGAGACTATAGCCCAGGCGGCTGCCTATGGCGAATGGGGTAACGAGCCTGAAGGCACTGTTCGCGACTCTCTTTGCGAGAATTGGCAGAATGTGGTGCTCAATAGAGTTACTGATGATCACTGGCTTGGCAGAGTGTTAAAAGATAACCTTCGTCTCGCTTACGACTGGCTGCAGATTCGTGTAAGGGAGCAGTATCCACCACTGTACAGATATGAAAATGCTCTGAAGGCTGCAGTAGGTGCATTAGACATCAATAGCCGATTGAGAATCCTGCGGCAGGTTTCCGAGACTGCTGACGTCGCAGAACTGGTCGCCTACCTCGTAAACGATGATTTAGAGCTCTACCGAGCATTGTTGAACAATGAGCAGTTGAGGCGATTCCATCTTGTTCCATTGTCAGGGCATCCTGAAGGAATTTGGGTGGAGAAGGCGATACTAGCGCTGGATTACGGCTACGATGTTGAAGAGATAGCAGGAGCAGCTTATACCCCTTACAAGAGCATTGTCATGTGGAGTGGCAATGAATCTGACAGATGGGCAGGTTGGGTTGAGCGATTTGATCACCTCTGCTTGCACGAAGATGAGCGTATTCGAAAGATCGGGGCCACAGGCAAAGCCAATGCCCAGGCAGCTCAAGAGCAAGCTCTTGCAGAGGAAAGAAAGGAAGCTGTATACGGCATCCGTTAGGAGTGGAGGGGGCTGCCTAACAACTCGCTCTGCGATCCGTTCGCTCGAAACCGCACCGGCAGGGGAGATTGCCCCTCGACGCGGCAACGTCCGCGATGTGGAGCGCACCGTCACCCACGAGCGCATCATCTGCCGGACGGTTCTACGAGGTTCCTGGCAAGCGGCTGAGGCTGAGGGTGCTGTTCAGGCGGCTGAACGCCAAACTCCGGGGGTATTACAACATTGAGCGAGAACGAATCCTATACACAATTGCAAATGGCGTGGCCGGAGCGTCTGCTGAATGCTCCGCCTGCTGTGCGGTTGCCTCCTGGGTATACATTGCGTACATACCGACGGGGAGATGAACCCCGCTTTTACGAGATCATGGAACTGGCCGAGTGGCTGGGATGGGATGATGAGAGGTTGCAGCCCTGGATCTCGAGAATTCTGCCAGAGGGCTGGTTTATGGCCGTCCACGAGGAGAGCAGCCAGATTGTGGCGACCGCCATGACCCTGCACAGTCACTCAGAGTTGCATCCTTTTGGCGGTGAGCTGGGTTGGCTGGCCAGTGACCCTGCCCACGCTGGCAAGGGATTGGGTATGGTCGTCTCCGCCGCTGTTACTGCGCGATTCATCGCTGCAGGGTACCGCAATATCCACCTGTATACCGAGGACTATCGGCTGCCGGCATTGAAAACTTACCTGAAGTTGGGGTATATACCGTTTCTGTATACGCCGGAGATGCCGGAACGCTGGCGGGCAATCTGTGCGCAACTGCAATGGCCATTTAC
>CAYPOY010000508.1:0-2822 GCA_964412395.1 uncultured Anaerolineales bacterium
TGGCAAATTCATCAACCCCACCCTCAGCGGCGAGCAGGCCACTAGACGCGCCCTGCGGCCTTCTAAGCGTTTCGGGGGTTCGTTCTGCTACGATTCCCCGCTTCGGTTTGCCCTTCGGCAGGCTCAGGGCAAGCGTCTGCAGGGCGGCGACGAAGTAGGCCCAGAACCGCGTCGGGTCGTTGTCGCCTTCGTCCAGCGAGAGCCAGGCGACAGGCCGCCCACAGTCGGCGACCCATTCGCTCAGCAGTGTGGTCTTGCCAAAGCCGGCCGGGGCGGAGATGAGGGTCAGTTTGCGGTGAAGCCCCGCGTTTAACCGTTCAATCAGTCGCGGGCGCTGCACCATCTCCGGCCGGACAGGTGGAACGTAGAGCTTGGTTTCCAAGAGGGGCGTGGCCATTTCGCTCTCCCTGGCAGCACATCGCGCTGAAGTGAGCTTGGCAACTGTGACCTGCCCCGATTATACGCTAACGGCGGCGTTGGCACAAATGCAAAGCGCGCGCCGCCCCGCTTCCCCCACCTCAACCGGTACCGGTGGGCGAAGGAAACGGGGCGGCGTTCCGACACAACCCCAATGCCCGCGCAATGCCTATGCGAGCAACAACCCGACCACGTATGGCAGCAGAACCAACAGGGCCAGCGAGGAGTGGCCGCGCCTCTTCGTGTTGTGGCTGTCCCAACTGAAAAGATAGATCGCCAGCGCAAAGGCCAGCACCCCGCTGGAAAACAAGGCGATAACCGATCCCCAGGGGTTAAAGTCAGCCGCCTGACCCATGGCCAATCCATTAAAGGCGTTCATCGCCTGGGTAGCGGGCAAGAGTTGGGCGATTTTCCCGGCAACGTCGGGCAACATGCTGTAAGGGAGCATTAGCCCACCCAATAACATTGAGGGGACAAAGATAAGCTGCGACCACAGCACCTGAATGCGTGAATTGGATGAAATCACGCCGATCAGCACACTGATGCCGGCGCAAGCAAGGGCCGTCACGAGAAAGGTCAGGGCATAGTTGAGCCAGTTCACGGGCAAAGGGGCATCAAAGAGCAAGGGCGCGCTGGCAGTGATGATCACGGTCACAATCGCCAGGTGCAAAATTGTCGTCAGGGCCGGTATGATCAGAATCGAGCTGGACGGAACGCCGTTGATCTTGTAACTGCGGAAAATGCCAGTTTCACGGGCATTGACCAGTGGTTCGGGCAAGCCCAGTAACGTCGCTGCCAGGATGGCAAACACGACCAGGGCCGGGATGAGGGTCTCCAGGAAGAGCGGGTTGATCCCGGGCATGATGAACCCCATCATGAGGTAAAAGCCCAATGGGAACAGGTAATTCATCATGAGCAAGGTCTTGTTGCGGATGCCGGTACGGAACTCGAACGAAAAGTGATTGATAAACGCGGTCATTGGGTCCCTCCTACTGTCGTGATTTCCAGAAAACGGTCTTCCAGAGAGGGGCGTTCTACACGCAGATCAATCAGCGTGTCCTCCTGGGCCTCGACGTGGGCGATAATGGCCGCCACTGTAGGGCCGATATCGGTGCTGAAGTAAATGGCGTACTCGTCTTTGGACACACGTTGGCTCACAGCCGGGAAGGTGATACCAGGATCGGACAGGCTATTGCCCTTCGTGTGGACAGAGACCTTGGTCAGCCCCGCGCCGGTTGCCGTGATTTCCATCGGTGTGCCAATGGTCACGATTTTGCCTCTGAGCAAGATGGCGACCCGGTCTGACATTTCTTCGGCCTCGGCCATGTCGTGTGTGGCCAGAATGATGGTGGCGCCATTGGCTTGCAGTTCACGCACCAGGTTATGCAACTCGACGCGGGAAGCCACGTCGAGACCGGCTGTAGGTTCGTCCAGGAAAAGCACCTGTGGGTTATGGGCCACCGCCAGCGCCAACGCCAGGCGTCGCTGCAGGCCGGTAGAAAGCTCAAGGAATTGGGCTTTCCGTTTCTCACTCAGGCCCAACCGTTCCAGCAAGTCGAAGCGGGGTGCTACGTCGTGATAAGCGCAGAAGAATTTCATTGCCTCGTCGGGCGTGATGCTCTCTGGCAACCCCGCCGATTGCAACTGCACGCCGATCACGTTGCGCAGCTTACGTGGCTCGCGCGCCGGGTCAATTCCTGCCACCCGCAGTGAACCGCCATCCGGGGCACGCAGACCTTCCAGGCTCTCCAGCGTGCTGGTCTTTCCAGCGCCGTTGGGGCCTAGCAGGCCAAATATCTCGCCCCGCTTCACGTCAAAACTGACGCCGTCCACGGCGACGAAATCGCCGTAGGTTTTGCGAAAGTCCTCTACTTCGATTACCGGGTCATTCATAGATGTTTTCCTTTTTTCTATTGGGGCTTACCTGTTGAACCGAGAGAAGTGGTAAACCCAGATCTCTGATGCCATTAAGCAAGCCGTGTAAGGCGGCCTGGTCGGTAAGCGGGCCATAGAGGGTGGTAGTGCCGTCGCTTTCGTGGGTGAAGGTTAGCCCCTCAAACCAATCGGCCCACCGGTCATCAAGGTGCCCCTTGATTTTGATCTCGTAGATCGTGGGGGTAGATTTCTTTTGTCCTTCAGCCATAGACCCTCCGTGTCCGTAGTTGTTTTCATTTACGACTAGAGTATACCAATCAATGTGATGAGATGTCATCATCACATGTGATGATTAATGTGATGATTTGTCCAGGGGGGGACGTGAGAGAGAAGGAGATAGAAAACACCTGCCAGATTGCCAACGAGATGTTGGCTAAACCTGGCAGGGCCAAGTGGACGACTGTTCGTCAAATTACTGATTCTAACGTTTTCTGTGGTCACCTTCGATACCCTCCCATTGAAGCGGAGAC
>CAYPOY010000509.1:0-2804 GCA_964412395.1 uncultured Anaerolineales bacterium
ATGCTCAAAGCCCATCCTACCCCAGCGACCGCTGATGGGCGAAGGTCTCCCGACCGAGCCCTTTACACCTCGTTCTCGGTACAAAACGCTCCCAGCCCCCGTCTCGGGGGCGTCCCATGCGACGAGCGGGTGCCGTTTTCGGTACAAAACGCGCTGTATTCTTGCCCGCGACGCCCCCGGGGACGGGGGCTGGGAGCACTGGAAAACTGTTTTGCACCGCGAACTAACTAAAGGACGCGCAGTTCGCAGATTTTGCGGAAATGGTAGCCGTAAATCGCGAGCGTAATGGCCAGTGGGAACAACTTGGGTCGGCGAAAAAGCGTCCATAACAAGAGCTTCCAATAATGGACTCGCTCCCTGCCTACGATACCCAGGCGATAGATGGAACGAACAAACGCCAGGACGTGCTCCAGGATGTACCTGGAGTCCAGCGGGACTCTAATCTTTGGCGGCTTGTACTCTCGCAAGAAGACCTTGACCCGCTGATAGTAGGGCTCGGGTGAGTAGATGTGTCGCAATATGTTCTTGTATCCCTCGCGCAACGTATCAAGGTTCATGATAGGGATGATGTTCGTTGTGCCGTCTACGTTGTCACCCGACATTTGTTCGAGCAGGCGGCCTGCTTGCTTCAGACGCTTGTAAAGCCTTGTACCGGGTGGGGCTTGAAGTAGGCCAACCATCGCCGTCACAATCCCGCTTTTCTGGATGAAATCAATTTGCCGTTGGAAGATGGAGGGCGTATCATTGTCAAAGCCAACAATGAAGCCTCCCTGCACTTGCAACCCGGCTCGCTGAATACGTTTCACGTCTTCGACCAGGTCACGGCCCATATTCTGCTTCTTGCTACATTCGCCCAGGCTATCCTCATCCGGCGTCTCGATCCCGATGAAGACCGTACTAAACCCCGCCTCAACCATCGTATGCATCAATTGCTCGTCGTCGACCAGATTGATGGAGACTTGAGTGCTAAACGATGTCCCTGTCTTGTCTTTTCTCCATTCGATTAGCGCGGGCAATAGCTCGGTTTTGAGACGCCTTTTGTTCCCAATGAGGTTGTCATCCACGAAGAAGACGCCTCCACGCCACCCCAGGTCATAGAGACTGTCCAACTCGACAATGATCTGCTTGGTGGTCTTGGTGCGTGCTCTGTGACCAAACAACACCGTCACATCGCAGAACTCGCAATTGTAAGGGCAGCCTCGGGAGAACTGGATACTCATCGTAGCGTACCGGTTCAGATCGGCCAACTCCCACAGAGGAGCTGGCGTCTTCTGAATGTCGGCAAAGTCGGATGTCGTGTAGACACGCTTGGCGTGTCCCTGCTCCAGATCCGTCAGAAAGGCTGGCAGGGTCAACTCGGCTTCATTTAGCACGAGATGGTCGACCTCTTCAAATTGTTCGTACTCGATCGTGAAGAGCGGTCCTCCGGCCACGACCTTGATGCCTGCCTCTTTACATTGTGCAATGATTCGATGTGTTGACTCTCTTTGCACAGTCATACCACTGATGAACGCATAGTCAGCCCACGTCAGGTCTTTCCTGGTGAGCTTTGTCACATTGACATCGACCAACCGCTTTGTCCACTCTGGTGGCAACATTGCGGCAATTGTCAGTAAACCTAGCGGTGGCAGAGCGGCCTTCTTGCGTATGAACTTGAGTGCGTACTTGAAACTCCAGAAAGTATCTGGAAACTCAGGGTAGATCAGTAGAACGTTCATCGGGCTTCCCTTTCTTATTTTGTTCGCTTTTAGACCGGACTTTGGATTACAAAGCTGCTGCCCAACTGCTAGTGATAGTAGGGGCGGGGTAATCCTGTCCCTCAGGACGGGATACCCCCGCTTCTACTCTGGGCCGACCATCCATCGCCCATCCACAACAAAACAGCGACGTCCGTCTACGTCCGTCGCCTTCCATACCCGTACCCCAGGCTGGGCTAACGGCCCCTCCACCGTCACGGCCATTCGCCCCAACTGATCCCAGGCAGGGATGAACGCTTCGTAGGAGAAGTGCTTCGTCATACCATCGTAGGCATCCACCAGGTAGACACCCCTATCATCGTAACCAACGGCGATAAAGGTATGTTGCCACTTCACCACGACGGAGGTCGCGCCATCCGAAGACACCCAGGTATCCACACCCGGCAACTGCATATCGTAAGTCGCCCAGATGATGGCCGGTCGTCCAGTGGTCAGTTCCGCTTTCAGGTCCTCCAGGCTCCACTCTCGCTGAGCCTGTGCGTCGAGCCCGAAACTACGCAAGTTAGCTGCGATCGGCCCGACGTAGACACCATAACCAGCAGGAGGCATACTCCCCGCTGGCATGTCCACGTCTCCCAGGAAGCCACGGTAGGGATTGTCGGACCTGGGCAGACGGCGTAGAAAATCGTCCTCGGCGAACGCTACTCCCCAGAAAGCAGCCAGGTCGGTCGCCGAGCGGGATTCACAACTCAGATTATGTCCCTGCGGATGGCCGATCACCCCCTCCACGGACGCTGAGGGAGGTAGCTCGTCGGCATGCACAATTATGGGCAGAAGTGATACAACCATACAAAGAGCAACAGCAATGACCATTCGTATCATTGTTTCATTTTTCATTGTTCATTGCTTCAAAGCGCCTTCAGCCTGGCCACAATCTCCCGCGCCTCCTCAACAGCCCTGGGGGCAACGTCGAAAACCCCTTCACCTCGCAAGTCCGCTTCAGTCAACTCTGGATTGGCGGAGAGATACCCCAGTACAGGCACGGGGCTCTCGGCCTGAATGAAAGCCCAATCGCTCTCGCCGCGTACCTTGTTGCCCACCGCATAC
>CAYPOY010000510.1:0-1067 GCA_964412395.1 uncultured Anaerolineales bacterium
CATTATGGAGAACCCGATGACGGCGTGTGGCTGCTTCGAGTGCATCATGATGGTCATCCCCGAGGCGAACGGCTTCATGGTCGTCAGCCGGGAGGACCCCAGCATGACGCCGGCCGGGATGACTTTCTCAACGCTGGCCGGTATGTGCGGCGGTGGTATCCAGACGCCGGGTGTGATGGGCGTTGGCAAGTACTACCTCATCAGCCCCAAGTTTATCCCCGCCGATGGGGGTCTCAAGCGTATCGTCTGGATGTCTTCCTTCCTCAAGGAGAGCATGGCTGAGGAGTTCAAGATGGCCTGCGAGCGGGAGGGCGATCCGGACCTGCTGGATAAGATCGCCGACGAGACCGTCTGCACCGATGTGGAAGGTTTGCTCCCGTTCCTGGAGGAGAAGGGGCATCCTGCGCTGACGATGCCGCCGCTTTTCTAGCGGGAACGAATGTAGGAGGCAGGAAATGGCTAGATTCGTGCGTGACCTGATGCGACGTGGGGTGATCACCTGCCACACCGACAACTCGCTGCCAGAGGTGGCCAGGCGCATGACCGAGAACAAGGTCACGGCGGTGGTCGTCGTTGACGAAGGCGGCGAGGTCTGCGGCATTCTCTCTCGCAAGGACCTGGTCGAGGTCTACAACCAGGACTATAAGAAGATGCTGGCCGAGGATGTGATGAACCCTGATGTGGCTACGATCATCCCCGATATTCCCGTAGAGGCCGCAGCCCTTATCATGTTGGACATGGGTGTCTCCCGTCTTGTTATTATGCACGAAAGGCCCGCCACGCAGCGCCCAGTGGGCATTCTCTCGATGAGTGACATCGTGCGTGACATGGCGGAGTAGGGCCGGGGTTGCCGGTCGGAGGTTCCGGGGGCCGTAGCGTCTGATGGCGGCCCCCATCCCTTGCGTCTTGTGATGAATGTCACGCACGAGGCGCTATGACCATCACTTGACCTTTAGTCGGTTCGGGATTATCCTAGTACCTGGTGCTTGGTGCAAAAATGGGTAGACTTTATTTTGTGAGCGTCGCCGTGTGCTAGAAGCACAGGGCTAAGCCAGATGCAAGCCCTA
>CAYPOY010000510.1:1167-2793 GCA_964412395.1 uncultured Anaerolineales bacterium
GTCGCCGTGTGCTAGAAGCACAGGGCTAAGCCAGATGCAAGCCCTACCGGGCTATATCAAGCCCGCTGGGTGGGTTTCCATCTGCTGGGCTAGTGGCTTCCAGTGAGCGTCGCCGTGTGCTAGAAGCACAGGGCTAAGCCAGATGCAAGCCCGCTGCGCGGGCTTCTATCTGCTGGGCTGGTGGCTTCTGGCCACTGGCGGGCCTGCTGGCAACTATCCTGGTGAGCATTGAATTATGTGTGCATTGTACTTGAGGAGGATATACATGGCAGTTCCAGTTGAGATCCCTGTAGAAAAGTGGATGGGGAAGGTGCGGGAGGTGACGCTGGGCGCTGTGCCCGACGAGGGTGGCACCCGCAGTCACACTGTCACCGTCGGCGGTGAGACGATGCTGCCCTTTCTGCACTTCGAGGGTGAGATCCCCAACCCTCCGCGTATCGCTATTGAGATTGCGAATCGGCGGCCCGACGACTGGTCGCCGCTGTTGATGGAGGCCTGGGGCGACGTGATGGACGACCCTGCGACCTGGGCCAAAGCAGCCGAGGAGGCCGGGGCTGACTTGATCTTGCTCCAACTCATTTTGACGAAGGACGGCAATGAACCGACGACGGCGTCTGACGCCAGCGCCGCTACCCGCGCTGTGCTGGAAGCCACCGGCCTGCCGATCCTGGTCTTCGGCCCCGGTCAGGTGGACGCCGACAATGAGTTGCTCGTGGCCGTGGCTGAGGAGGCGGTGGGTGAGCGGGTGGTGCTGGGCATCTGTGAGGAGAAGAACTACCGCACCATCGTAGCGGCGGCGCTGGCTCACGCCCATCTGGTGAATTCCCGCACGCCGATGGACGTCAACCTGGCCAAGCAACTGGTCATCCTCATCTCCGACATGGGGTTGCCGCTGGAGCGTGTCCTGATGGACCCCACGACGGCGGGGTTGGGCTATGGCATCGAGTATGGCTACTCCGTGATGGAACGGCTGCGCATCGCGGCTCTCCAGGGTGACACAATGACCCAGCAGCCCATGTTGGTCACCCCCGGCTACGAGGCCTGGCGGCAGAAGGAGGCCAAGGTCGGCGAGGGGGTGCCGGAAGCATGGGGCGACTGGCGCGAGCGGGCGGTGCTGTGGGAGACGATGACGGCGACCGCTCTCGTCGAGTCCGGGGCCGACATCCTCGTTATGCGCCACCCGGAGGCGGTGAAGCGGGTGAAAGCGTTTATCGAAGAATTGATGGGGAAGTAGGGGGAAAGAGATGGCTTTGACTGGACTACAAATCTATAAACTCTTGCCGCGGACCAACTGCAAAGAGTGCGGCTATCCCACCTGTCTGGCCTTCGCCATGAAATTGGCGGCCAAGCAGGCGGAACTGGCTGCCTGCCCCTACGTCTCGGAAGAGGCGAAGGCACAACTGGCGGCCGCCGCTGCGCCGCCCATCCGGCTGGTAACGGTGGAAGGGCCGGGACACAAGGTCGAGGTCGGCAACGAGACCGTCCTCTTCCGGCACGAGAAGACCTTCTATCACAAGGCTGGCCTGTTCATACGCGTCCGTGATACAATGCCACTGGATGAGCTGAAGGCGGCAGTGCAGGCGGCTATGGGCTTCGGCGTGGATTACGTCGGGATGGACTTGTTCC
>CAYPOY010000511.1:0-2790 GCA_964412395.1 uncultured Anaerolineales bacterium
GTTGCGGCTGGGCATCACCGACCCGGGCCTGGCCGAGATGGCGGTCAATCTCTACGCCGACGAGCGACTGGTCAAAGTCACCGAGGAACGACAGACACCGGAGCCGGTCATCGTCTGCTCAATGGGGCTGGAGCGAATAGCGAATTCAGTGGGGTATTGACGCCAGGGGTCCCGGGCACCTGAAAGGAGATGGACTGTGATACGACGGGTGAAAATCACGAACTATAAATCGCTGCGGGATATCGAAATTCACCTGAGCCCGTTGACGGTTTTCATTGGTCCCAACGCGGCCGGAAAGAGCAATTTGTTCGACGCCCTGGGTCTGCTCAGCCGTATGGCAACTGCCAAGAGCCTCAAGTCAGCCTTTGATCAACACCGGGGTGCGCCACTGGAGGCATTCTCCTATGGGGAGGGAGGTGTCGAGGGGTTGATGGCCCAGAAAACTGTCCAATTCACTATGGAGATGGACGTTGAACTATCGCCCCAGGTCGTCCGCGACATCGAACGTCAGATTCGACAGATGCGTGAGGGGCTGTCGCGTCCCCCCCGTCAGATGGTGCGGGAGACGTACCTGCGCTACGTTCTCACCATAGAAATGATGACCGATTCCGGTCACCTGCGCGTCATCAACGAGCAATTGATGGCTTTGAATCAAGATGGTTCAGTGCGCCGCTCGCGCAAGCCGTTCATCGAAAGGATGGGCGAACGATTGCACTTACGCATGGAGGGGCAGGCCCATCCGACCTATCACGACATCGGCCTGGATCATACCCTGGTTTCGAACGATTTGTACGCCCCTCACTATCCGCACATTGCGGCGTTCAAAGAGGAATTGACTCGCTGGCACTTCTATTACCTGGAACCTCGGGCGATGCGTGCCGATACACCGATCAAAGAGGTGAATACACTGGAGCCATCGGGGGCTGACCTGGCAGCGTTCTACAACACCCTGCGGGCCAAAGCGCCTCCGCAATACCAGGCCACCGTGCGTGCCCTGGACACGCTGCTCCCGACGATTCAGCAGTTGGAAGTCGAGCCCGACCGTCAGGGGATGTTGCAATTGCGCATTGTGGAGGGCGGCGTTCCCTACTCGGTGCGGGTAATCTCGGAGGGCACGCTGCGCATTCTGGCCTTGTTGGCCATCGTCAACCCTCTGGCAGCCACGACCGTCATCGGCTACGAGGAACCAGAGAACGGCGTCCATCCCCGCCGGCTCAAGCTCATCGCCGACCTTCTCAGAAACGCAGCCGAGTCCGGAGAGACGCAGGTTCTGGTCAACACTCATTCTCCCATCCTGCCATCCTACTTTGAAGACCAGGCGCTGGTTGTCTGCCGCAAAGAGGAGCGCAGTAGCATCTTCGTTCCATTCAGTTCACTGGGTGAAATGTTCCGGGAGCGGGAGATCGCCCACGCACTTGATGAGCAGCCCCTTGCTTTCACGGAACGGATGATCCGGGGGGATTTCGATGGCTAAACTCAGAGTGGGATACTTCTTGGAGGACATTGCCCACGAAAAGTTCATCACCACACTTGTCAGACGGGTAGGCAAGGAGGCAAGAGTGGCGTCAGAGGCGCTGGAACACGTCATATACAACGCCAGCGGAGGCAAAGGACGGACAATGACCGAACTGCGGCGTTTCTTAAGAGACGTGGAGCGCGGGATCGTCCCACCCACACCGGTGCTGGTCGTGGCCATTGATGGGAACTGCCAGGGGTATACAGAGAAGCACAACGAAATCAGGCAGGTCGCAGAGGATTATGGATATGCAGGACAGTTGGTCTGCGCTATTCCTGATCCGCACATCGAACGCTGGTACATGGCCGATCCTGGGGGCTTGCAGCAGGCGATTGGGGCGGGGGTTCGGCCCGTGCCACCCGCTTACAAGTGTGAACGCGGGCGATACAAACGGGCTATGCTGGATGTCTTTGCCGATGCAGGCATCAAGCCATTGTTGGGCGGTGCTGAATACGGGAGTGACGTTGTAGAAGCCATGGACCTGTACGCGGCACAACAGGCCGACCCGGCTTTGAAACACTTTGTGGACCATCTAAAAGAGGCCCTATCGCCGTTTTCTCGTTTGACCTAGACTCAGTAGATCCAATTCTGCTCGGCCTGGATCGCCAGATCCAGGCCAAAAGCGGGGATTTGGCAATCCCCTCAGAGCAATTTTGGATCCACTGAGACTTCGGAAGTCTTCCGAGACTTCCGAAGTCTGGGAAGTTTGAAGGGGACGCCAATGCCTGACTTGCTCTCAACCATCGAAGCCCACCTCAACACACCGCACCTGCGCGATAACCTGGTGCCGCTGTTTTGCGAGACGCTGCTGTGGGGCCGGCCGCAGGCGAGTGCATTTGCCCGCGAGGTCACGGTTCGCCGCCAGGAAAAGACCAAAATCGCCTTTGCGCCGGTGGCCCAACTGAGCGGCCTGCCTGTCTTCCGCGTGGACTGGCCCTACGACAAGCCGCCCAACGTCACCCAGCGCCGGGCCGTGCATCGCGCGCTGGCCCCCACCTATATTGAGCACCTGCTGGCCTACGTCACCTCCGACGACCGGCAGGCCACCTTTGTCTGGGCACGGCGACGGCCGAAGAACAAGGTTGAGATGCGCGCCCTGCCCTACGCCGTCGGCTCGCCGGCCCGCACTACCGTCGAACAGTTGAGTGAGTTGGCCTTCACTGTCGAGGAACTGGGATTGTTCGGCAAGCCGCCGGTCACCGCCGTCACCGATAAACTGAGGGTCTCCTTGAATTCATGGGCTAGCCGTGTACAACGAGCACAGCCAGGCGGAA
>CAYPOY010000512.1:0-264 GCA_964412395.1 uncultured Anaerolineales bacterium
CCTCCCCTCCCCTCCCCGCTTCGGGGTGGGGTTGGGGGAGGGGTCTCGCCGCTCAGGCCGTGGCGCAGCAGCCCCTTCGCGGATGACGCGCAGCATCTGGTCGTGGATGCGGCCGTTGGAGGCAACGATGAACTCGCCAGAGAGACAGTCGGGACCACCCTCAAAGTCGGTCGCCCTCCCGCCAGCCTCCCGCACCAGCAGCACCCCCGCCGCCACGTCCCACGGCTTGAGGCGGATCTCCCAAAAGCCATCGAACCTCCCACA
>CAYPOY010000512.1:274-2777 GCA_964412395.1 uncultured Anaerolineales bacterium
GGTCGAGGACAGCAGCCCCCGCCCGGCGCACGCCCAGGCTGCGGCGCAGGAAGTGATCGAGCCGCTCGGCATTGTTGTCGGGAGCAGTGCGGCGGTCGTAGGGGAAGCCGGTGGCCAGGAACGCGCCTGCCAGGTGCTCCACGTCGGAGACGTGGACAGGCTGGCCGTCGAGGGTCGCCCCGCCCCCGGCAGTCGTGGCGAAGGTCTCCCCCCGCAGCGGGTCGTGGATCACGCCGACGACTATCTTCCATTGCTCGCGTCCCCGTCCTCGGGGACGCCCCTGCGGATGGGGGCTCGGAGCATGTTGAGAAACCAGCAGCGCCAGCGAGATGCCGACGTGGGGGAAGCCGTGGGCGAAGTTATTGGTGCCGTCCAGGGGGTCCACCAGCCAGATAGGTCGCCTGCCGCTCGCGTCCCCGTCCTCGGGGACGCCTCCGGGGACGGGGGCTTGGAGCGTTCTAGAGAGGAGCCACTCGTCCCCCCCACCCTCCTCGGCCAGGATGCGGTGGTCGGGGAAGGCAGCCCGCAGGCGGGTGACGATCAACTCCTCGGCAGCGATATCGGTCTCGGTGACGGGGTTGACCACGCCCTTGAAGCCGATGTGCGCAAGCGCGGTGCGCGGGAAAGCGTCGCGCACGATAGCGCCGGCCTCGTGGGCGATGGAGATGGCGGTCTGGAGAATGGTCTCGTAGTTCACGGACTGCTCCTCATGGAGAGTAGATGTGGTGTTGGGGCCAGTCTCCTGACCGGCGTTGGGGCCGGTCTCCTGACCGTGCCCCAATCAGCCCGTCGAGGTAACTTTCCCGCCTCCAATCCGGCTGGAGACCTGCGGTCAGCCTTGCGGCGGGGTCAGGAGACCCTCGCCGAGCACCTCGGTGAATGTTTACCATCACGTTTCACGTCTCACGTTTCACGACTCGATAGGCGTCGGGGCGACGGTCCTCGTAGACAGTGAGGTAGCGGCGGGCCTTGCGGACCTCCCGCAGGTCGGCCTGGGCGATCAACAGCCGCTCCCGGTCGTCCCCCTCAACCAGCGTGTGCCCCCAGGGGTCCACGACGAGCGAGCGGCCGGGAAAGGTGACCTGCCCGTCACTCCCCGCCCGGTTGCAAGCGGCGACGATCAGTTCGTTCTCCACGGCGCGGGCGCGGGCCAGGAGAAGCCAGGCCTCGATGCGTCGCACCGGCCACTGGGCCGGCACCAGGAAGATGACTGCCCCCGCCAGTGCCATAGCACGGAAGAGTTCGGGGAAGCGCAGGTCGTAGCAGATGGTCAGGCCCACCGGCCCCCAGGGGGTAGGACAGAGGGTGGCGTGGTCGCCGGGGGCCAGGTAGCGGTGCTCCTGCATCAGGCGGAAAAGGTGGATTTTGCGGTAGGACCCCAGGAGCGTGCCATCGGGCGCGTAGAGGACAGCGGTGTTGGAGACGGTTCGTACCCCCCTCCAGCTCCCCCCTGGGAGGGGGGAGGGTTCGCCGGAGCCGCCGCCGGCGTGCCGCTCCAGGAGCGAACCGGCCAGGTACAGACTAAACTCGCGGGCCAGCGCAGCCATCTGGGCAAAGCCTCCCTCCCCCAGTGGCACGGCCCACTCCTCGGCTCGCTCCAGGTCATAGCCGTGGAGCCACAGCTCGGGCAGCAGGAGCAGGTCGGCGCCAGCCGAACGCGCCTCGGAGGCAAAATCGCGCACCCGGGCCAGGTTGGCCCCCGGCCGGCCGGTGGAAACGTCCATTTGGGCCAGAGCGATGGTGAGGGTGGAGGATGGAAGTTGGAGAGGGGAAATTGGAGAATGGAAATTGGAGAATGGAAATTTTTCCCCTCCATCTTCCCCTTTCCCCCCTCCCTTTTCCACCTTCCTCCTTCCCCCCTCCATCCCCCTCAACTGAAGTTCTCCCATCGGGTCATCAGAGTCCAGAGCATAGCGCTGACCTGTCCGTGCCCCTTGGTGAGTCGCCCGTGTTCCTCGGCTGAAATGTACTCACAATCGAGGGCGAAATCCAGCCAGAGCTTGGTTTCCTCCGATTCGCCCAGGGAATTATTGAGGCTGTTCTTGAAGACGTTCTCATAGCGTCGTTTGGCGAAGCCTTCGACGACATTGCCACAAACCGAGCGGGACGAGCGCCGCATTTGATCCACAAGGGCATAGCGCTCCTCTTTCGGCAAGCGGGCCGTCAGTCGAAACACCTCCATAGCGAGAGTATAAGCCAGGTTAAACACATCCAGGTCGCGATATGAGCGGATCTGTCTCCTGGCGCGAGCACCCTGGTGCACCCACTGTTCCCCATCGAATCCCCACATGTCACATCCGACCCATCTTCCTTCCCTCTCCATCTACCCTACCTCCCTTCCCCCTTCCCCCTTCCCTTTTCCCCCTTCCTTCCTCCCCTTTCCCCTTTCCTTCCTCCCCTTTCCCCCTTCCTCCCTCCCCTTTCCCCCTTCCTCCCTCCCCTTTCCCCCTTCCTTCCTCCCCTTTCCTCCTTCCTTCCTCCCCTTTCCTCCTTCCTTCCTCCC
>CAYPOY010000513.1:0-2774 GCA_964412395.1 uncultured Anaerolineales bacterium
GTGCGAAGAGACCTTCGGCGAACGAGGACGGGGCCATTCTCAGCAAACTCTGCATAGATTGAAGGTCGCAGACCCTCACAAGGCGCAGGCTAAGTAGCTACCTCGAGCGGAAGAGTCTGAGGCCATCGCACAGCTTCAAGGAGCTGACTCTCTCTCAAGTTGGTCGAGCCTCTCCCGCACGTGCGGCTGATCCGGCTTCAGCAGCAGCGACATGCGGTATGCGTTGATCGCTTGCTCCATCTGCTGCTGGGTGCTCCGCCACCCTCCCCACATGTTGAGTTCCTGGACGATGTCGGGGACGTTTTGGAGCAGAGGTTTTGCCCTCTCCAGCTCACCCACCCACACATATGCCAGTCCCAACGCCTTGTGCGTGGTGGCATTATCGGGGTCCGCTCGCCACGCCATCTGCAAGTGCCCGGCTGCATCGTGGAACTTGGCTTCGTCCATCGTGATCAACCCCAGCCGTTGCTGGGCAGTGCGGTTGTAGGGATCGCTCTGTATCGCGCGCCGGTAGTGATCCACTGCCTGTTGCCGTAGAGCGGTCTTCTGCCCGTCGTTCAGGGACGTCAACAGATCCCCGCGAGCTTGGAACACGCAGCCCAGGTTGGCATGCCACGTGGCCGACACGGGGTGAAGGCTGACTACGACCACGATGAGAAAGACACACACCGCTCCGGCGGGGAGCACCCAGCGTCGCCCCTTGGGCACCACGGAAGGAGGCATTGCAGAGGTTCGACGCAAGAGGATTGCCGCGTTCAATCCAAGCAGGCCGAAGAACGGAAACCAGCACCACAGGTCCACGTACTGCCGTGCATCGCTGACCCCGTGTACGAAAATAGCTGTGAGACCAAGCCACGTGCCCTGATATAGAAAATCGGTGTCAGGTTTGGCAGCCGTTCGGGCAGCCTGGCAGAGCGCCGCCATCAACCACAGCCACGCTATGGCGCCGAGCAGCCCATGTTCGAGCCATACCTGCAGGTAGAGATTATGAGAATAGGTGAGGAACGGGTACTGTATGAGTAGCGCGTACCTGGAAAGCACCATCGCGAACTGCTCACCCAGTCCGATACCGGTCAGTGGAAAGTCCTGAATCAGGTAGATGCTGTTGCGGTACACATAGAGCCGGTCTGGGCGGATAAACAGCGGGATCAGGATCCGATTGGCGATCGGAATATCGCCCAGTACCATAATGTCGCGCCGAACAATCACGTAGATCGCCAGCGCTAGCGTCAAGGCCGTACCGACGATGACGACCGCACGCATCGGTCGCCAGTGGAGGGCCAACCACAGCACCGATGCAACCAATATGGCCAGCCAGGCCCCTCGTGACGTGCTCATCAGCAGCGCCAGCGCGATCAGACCAGCACAGATGAACCCACCGGTGCGCCACGCCCACCGTTTCTCAGAATGTTTCTCTGTCAATACCAGCGCAACTGCAAGGAAGAGCCCTCCCTCCAGGAACGTGGCCACGCTGTTGGCCGTGGGTACCCAGATAACTGCTGGCGGGATGATCTTGCTAATGAATGCGCCCAGGCGGCTGATCGCCCCTATCTTTTCGGGGTACCCAAAGTAGGCATACTGGCTGACAAAGTACAGCGACAAGAGCACGCCCGTGAAGACGATGAACGTCGCGATGGTATGCCACCAGCGATGGGATATGGCCAAGCGGGAGATCAACCCGTACAGCAAGAATCCTGCGACCAGGGCCATCAGCGTGTTCCAGCACATACTGCGGTCGTAGGCTGGCCACACGCCGAAAACGGCGCTGAGCAGGAAAAGCGCCAGTGGAAGGTCCCAGGCAGTCAACCGAAAGTTGTGTCTCTGTGGCAACGTTTGTTCATAGTTCATTGGTCACTCATTTCCGCCAGCGCGATCACCGCTGGTGGCCAGTTCTTGTGGTAACGTAGCGCCGCCTCAAAGTCGGCCCGCGCCCCGTCGGCGTTCCCCTGCGCCAGCCGCGCCATCCCGCGCCAGTAATACGATTCCTCCAGGTTATTCGTCGTCGCCAGCGTCGCGCTGGCCAGCGCGATGACGTCGTCGTAGCGACCCGTAGCGTGGTAACTCTCATAAGAGCCGAACTGGTACCACAGCATGCGGTAGTGCAGGCCCAACTGCCGCGCCTGGTCGTAGGCAGCCGCCGCCTCAGCGTGTCGCCCCAGCGAGGTCAGGCTGGAGCCAACGTTGAACCACGAGAAGGTCACCCAGTCCGCGCAGTCGGCATAGGCCACGCAGGACTCAAGCGGGGTCACGGCCTCAAAGCGGGCTGTATCCAGCGCCCGCTCATACATCACCGCGTCGTCTAAATCAGAGCCGAGGGCCGACGCCAGCGACTCCCACCGCTCCAGCGCGTAGACCACCAGATAAGCACGGTTGAAGACGCGCCACAGCTCGTCCAGTTCCCGGTAGCCAATGGTCACATCGGGGCCGTGCAGCGAGTCGTAGGTGAGGAACTGTCCAGCCACATCGTCGTAACCGATGATGAGACGGTAATGGCCAAGTTGGTCGCGGGCGTCGCGCACGTACCAGGTCTCAACGACGACAGGGAAGCCCGCGCCGACCAGCGATTTGAGCCGGTCGAGGGTACCGCCCACGCGCACAATTGCGCCCAGACCCAAACCGCGCGCGTACGCCTCCATCTCCCACGGGCTGACGTTTTTGTCCTCCGGGTCGGGTTTGAGGACGGGGGCGACGTCGTACTGGGTCTCACCACGTCCCCAGTAGGAGAGCGCCATCGCCAGCGTGGTCGGCCCGCAGTTGTTCCAGCCCTGGTGCTC
>CAYPOY010000514.1:0-2757 GCA_964412395.1 uncultured Anaerolineales bacterium
CTCGGAGGGTGGGAAGTCAATGGGTGAGGGGTCGGTTGTCGGCGGAGCGGTCAAATTTTTGCAGCGGTAAGTTTGTAGGGCAGGGCCAAGACCTCCGAGATCGTCTAAATCCTCGGAGGTCTTTTCTACTATAGAATTGCCCTACAGGATTTGCGTTGTCCGCGAGAATTTTGTGGGACAAGATGCCATCTTGTCCTACGTTGGTTGTGGCTCAGCCGCAGCTTCCGAAATCTGTGCCTGAGTGTGGCAAAAAACATCGGTCAGAGTGGTCGCCCTGTCGTGCTCTTTGGCAGCGCAATTCCCGAGCAGTACGAAACTTGCCCGGAACGCAGATATTTCACCGAGATCCATTGCGTTTGCCTATCCATCGTCCGGCCGTCTTGTTCCTCGACGAGCCGACGTTGGGGCTGCACGTTTCGATGTAGAGCCGCCTGCGGCGTTTCGTGGCCGAGTGCAACCGTCGCAGCGGTGCGACGGTGATTCTCGCCAGCCACTATATGGCCGACGTGGTCCTGCTTCTTCTCCACCTCGATGGTGGAGGTGACGAGGAGCAAGAAGAAGAAGCCATCGCTGGCTCCACACCTCACCTTGACAAGTTACTGAAACTGTGGTATCTTGCCGTTCGTTGTACCGGCGTTCGGCAGCACCGTCCCTGGTGTACGGAGAGGGCGTGTACGAAGAGGGCAGAGGGGCAAACTGGCCAGAGCCGGAAGTATGTCAGTAAGGAGGAAGGAAAACAATGGATGACAATGGTCGTATGCAGGGAACCGTTCAGTGGTTCAGCCGCGTGAAGGGGTATGGATTCATCCGCCCCGATGAGCAAGAGGAGGATGTCTTCGTCCACTACTCTGCTGTCCGCGGCGAGGGCTACAGGAACTTGAATGAGGGTCAGCGGGTGGAGTTCGCGGTGGAAGATACCCCCAAGGGGCCTCAGGCCGTGGAGGTCGTCGGAATCGACGTAGAAGAAGACACGTCCGCAGAAGCCTACGTTTAGCACGTAACACAAGTCCACAAGACGCCTCTCCAGCCCCGGTGGCATAGGACACCGGGGCTTTTTGCTTCCAGTCGCCGTTTGACTTTTGGGTTGTTTGGCGGTATCCTAGTATCAGATAGGGCACATAAGGAGGCTGTGTATGGTGGAAAACCAACAAGACCCTGCATGGCTCGCCAGTCTACGCGAGCAACAGCCAGGGGAGAGCCCGCGTACGGCAGAAGACCTGCAGGAACAGATGGGTCAGGCAGATATGGGGGAAGAGCTACAGGAACAGATAGGTCAGGTAGATATGGTGGAAGACCTGCGGGAACAGATGATCCAGGCAGGGGAAGAACTCGAGTATGAGAAGAAAGCGCCTCTTACCCAGTTATTCCCGAACCTGGAACCGTGGCAGCGGCTGGTACTGGTCGTCTTACTATTCCTGAACGTAGCGTTGTGCGGCTGCATGGCGTTGGTGATGGCCGGGCGAGTGATGTTGCCGTTCTAGCGTTGATGGAAAGCCAACGAACTCTATCCGTGCGGAGCGCGAAGCCCCGCGAGACGGCCCAGGTGCGTCTCCCTGACGGACAGGTCTTTGAGTCCCCTGTAGGGACGGCACTGGAACAGTACATCAAGGTGGCGCTGGACGGCAGCCCTGTGCCCGTCATCGCAGCGCTGGTCAACGGCGACCTGCGTGAACTGACTTACCAGATGTGGTCCGACGCCCGGGTGGACCCCGTGTTCCTCTCCGACTCCGATGGTGTGCGCATCTATCGGCGTTCCCTCTCCTTCCTGCTGGTAACCGCCGTGCGCGAGCTGTTTCCCCAGGCCCAGGTCTTCGTGGACCATACCTTGCCCTTCGGCGGCTTCTTCTGCCAGGTACGGGGACGGGAACCGTTCAGCGCGGAGGAATTGGCGCAGATCGAGGCCCGCATGCGTGAGATCGTTGTCGAGGATGCCCCGATCATACGGGAGCCTGTGCCGCTCGACGAGGTCATCAAGACATTCCAGGCACGCGGTGAGATGGAGAAGGTCCAACTGCTGGCACGCCGCCAGAAGAATTACCTTTCGCTCTACAATCTGCGCGGCTTACGCGACTACTTCCACGGCTATATGGTGCCTTCGACCGGGTACCTGCACTACTTCGCCCTGCATCTATGGCCCCCGGGGTTTGTGCTCCAGTATCCGCGCCGTCATCGCCCGACGGAACTTCTTCCGGTGAGTGACTACCCCCAACTGACGGCGATCTTCCGCGAGTACGGCGAGTGGCTGCGCCTGCTCGGCGTGGCGTCGGTGAGCGAACTGAACGATGCCATCGCTAATGGCCGTATCCGCGAGATCATCCTTGTTTCGGAGGCACTGCACGAGCAGCGCATTACGCAGATCGCCGACTTGATCGCCCGTTATCGGAACGAGGTACGGTTGGTGCTCATCGCCGGCCCTTCTGCCGCCGGTAAGACCACGTTCTCCAAGCGGATCTCCATCCAGTTGTTGGCCCACGGCATCCGCCCTTTTCCCCTGGAATTGGACAACTACTTCGTGGATCGAGAGAAGACACCCCGGGACGAGAGTGGCCACTACGACTTCGAGGTATTGGAAGCACTCGACTTGCCGCTATTTAACCAGCACCTTCTGGCCCTTATGCGTGGAGAGGCAGTGCAGCTTCCTCGCTTCAACTTCAAGACCGGCCAGCGGGAGGAAGGCGAGACTGTCCAACTTGGCCCCGACCATATCATCATCGTCGAGGGCATCCACGGGCTGAACCCCCGGCTGGTGCCTTCCAT
>CAYPOY010000515.1:0-2736 GCA_964412395.1 uncultured Anaerolineales bacterium
TTCTATGCCGGGCCTGTATCCTTGGCGGTCTACTTCGGCCAGTTGATTATCCAGACGATTGACCGCAGGGTATTGGTCTACAACTATACGACAATGGACTCCCCCAGGTACTCCTGGGGGTTGGAGATCACCGCTGAGATAGACTCGCCCGACTTCTTGGTGCGAGTATGCAAATAGATGAGAGGAGCAGAAGAAATGTTCGATATGCACAAGAAACTGAATCAGTTCTATGACGACCACGTTCGCCTTGGCAAAGAGCGCCAAACCCTAGCCGAGCACCGGGACACGAACCTTGATCGGCTCAAAGCTGGCCTGGAGAAGCTCGAGTACCCAAGCAGCTTCGATCATCGAGACCAGGGCAGCTACGCGATGTACACAATTAACCAGCATCCCAAGAAGGACTACGACATCGACGTTGCCATCATCTTCTCCAAGGATGATCTGCCCAGCAGCGCGTTGGATGCCCGAAAAAGGATCGAAGAGGCCATGCGTGAAGGCGGTGGCAATTTCAGCCAACCTCCCAAGGCAAAGACGAACGCGGTGAGGGTGTATTATGCGGAGGGGCACCACATTGACCTGGCGATTTACCGCCGGTATGAAGATGGGAGTGGCAGTTTGATCCATGAGCACGCCGGCAGTGACTGGACATCCAGGGACCCTATGGAGATAACCAACTGGTTCAACGATACAGTACGCGAGTTAAGTCCATCGAAGGAACAAGGAGCAACCGTCGATGAAAACCAGATGCGCCGCACCGTTCGCTGGCTGAAAGCGTTTGCAAAATCGCGGGAGCATTGGGACCTTCCAGGGGGTCTGATAATCTCGGTGCTCGTCGCTGAATGCTACAGACCGGATTTCTATCGAGACGACGTTTGCCTCTATAACACCATGGTCTCCATTCACGATCGCCTGCAGGTGAATGAAGATGTGAGAAATCCGGTAGACACCACTCAGACGTTGACAGATCGACCTGTGGACATTGGCCGGGTAAGGCGATTCAGGGACAAGCTGGACAGTGCTATCTCTCACCTTGAAGTACTACACAGTCCTGATTGCACCGAAGAGCAGGCGATCAAAGCGTGGTACTGGGTTTTCCGGCATCCATTTTGGAGTACGGACGACGCCGCCACCGAGAGTATGGACGAGTACGGCAAGCGTCTGGGAGAAGCTGTTCGCCAGGGAACCATCTTCGTGACGTCCACAGGCAAAGTATCGACTGAGGCACCGAGAGAGCGTCATGTAAGAGCACCCTCGCAGAGATTCTATGGTAGTTCGTGATGCGTCGCAGACTTCCACCTACCAGACAGGCTGTTGCAATAGGCCATCAGGTGGCACAGATGCAAAGAGACTTTCCAGGGTTCAAGTATCGTCGGTCAAATAACGTGCCCACATGGTATGGCTCACTTCAACCTACAGAGACCTCGCCTGTATACACCGTCAAAATCGTATATCGCTTCGCAGGTCGGCGCTCCAAGTCTCCAAGGGTATGGGTGAAATCACCGGAAATACGTTCAAATGCGCCGCATCGCTACGATGATGGGTCCCTCTGCTTATACTTTCCATCAGATGGAGACTGGACGCCAGAGAGGTTCATTTCCAAGACGATAGTTCCGTGGGCTGCACTGTGGCTGGCTTTCTACGAGATCTGGCTGGACACTGATCGTTGGTACGGGCCTGAAGCTCCTCACGTAGGCGCGAAGCGAGGAGGTTACTGACAGCTCTAATCCAGCGAGCTTAGTTAGTTCCAGGGTGCGAAACAGGTTCCAGGAGAGGGCATCCCCGCTGTTCTCGCTGGCCAGGTAAGGACGGCCAGGGACGGATGTGTGCGTTCCGAAGACGCCCCGCCCGGCTTTCCAAACCAGAGGAGGTGCGTCGGGGTCCACGACGATGTTGTCACGCCAGTCGCCGTAGACCTTGACGCCGGATGAGGTGATGGTGTAGGGCTTTTCCGGTTCCGGCGCGGCAAGTGGCAGCGGTAGCTCCGGTTGTTCCGCCGCCAGCAGTGGATCGTACGCCAGGTAGTAGCCGGGGGGCGGGGGCACCTCTACGGCGTCAGGCGCCTCCCGGTCGCCCACCAGGTTGCGTTCAATCGCCTGCGCGACGGCCTCCTCAGGCGACGTGGCGAAGATCACCGCTTGGTGGCGAACGCCGCGCACGTGGTAGACTTTCATCGACATAGGCAATGCCTCATCTTCCCCCACACCCTCTCACGCGCCCCACGCACCCAGCTGGCGGCGAAACTCGTCCTTCAACGCCCGGAAACGGCGGTAGGTCTCCTCCATCAGTTCGGCGTACCAGCGGTCGAACTCGGCGCTACGGTCCTGGTGGGTGTAGATTTCCCGCAGCACGGCAGCGTAGCCCGCCGCAACCGCGTAGTTGTCACGTCCCCGCGCGTCAATGCGGGCCTGCATCAGGCGGCGGTAGCACTCGGTGGCCCGGTCCAACGCTTCATCACGAGCTGCGCCGCTGAACGATGCTCGCGCCAGGGAGCGTAGGAAGACAGCCTGGGGTGTGTTGCCGCCCAACAGCCGTTCCACCTCACTCCCGGTGGCTGGCTCCTCCCCCCAACCGACAGTCAGGTAGAAGCCGCCCAGCAGGGCGAGCAGGCTGTTCTGAGTGGTACCCTCCTCGGCCAGGGTCTGATGGTAGGCCTCGGAGTGGCGGCTCTCGGCCAGCAGAATCTGGATCAGCAACTCGGCCTCCGGCGAGGGCCAGTCGTAGTACAGGGAAGGCCGG
>CAYPOY010000516.1:0-2732 GCA_964412395.1 uncultured Anaerolineales bacterium
ATGAACGCTGATTTTCTGGTTTTATCGGCAGATAATCTGCGTGAATCTGCGTCCTAAAAGATTTTCAGTCAATTAGATACTTATGTGTGGTCGTAGTAGTAGTAGGACAGGGGAAAGTGGGGAGAACGTGTACTCTGTGGTTGAACCGCCGTAGATGTGGCGGGTGGGCAATCGCGAGACCGTGAATACGGGGGATGTAATCGGAATACGTTGTCCACAGCCAGTTGGGGATAGTGTGGGAAAGAAGAGAGTGTATCCAGGGGGCGGATGGCTGTTAGCCATCCGCCTCTTGCATGTGGAGACGTTGCTTCCTGCTGCGGGCAAAAGTTATCCCCAAACCACCCTGGTTATCCACAGAAAACGACGAGTTATCCACAGGGGAGTGCTGTTGGGAATGTCTTGTGGTCATCTTGCCCCCCATATCTGGGGGATGCGGAGACACAGGGGACAGGGATAGGAGGTGTGGATATTGGCAGGGGGGTTGTGGAAAGCGAAATGAACAGGCTACTTGCTGTTCTCGTAGAGCCGCTGGCGCAGAGTGATGACCTGGCGCCGGAGATCCGTGTCTTCCTCGATCAAATCGGCGATACGCTCGCAGCCGTAGAGGACGGTGGTGTGGTCACGCCCTCCCAATATTGCCCCAATCTGGGGCAGTGATGCCCCGATCTCCTCCCGGATGAGGTACATCGCAATCTGGCGTGGGCGTGCGATGGCCCGACTGCGACTGCGTCCCTGGAGTGCGTTGATTTCCACGCTGAAGTGGAGTGCCACTGCTTCCACGATCTGATCCGGGGTCAGTTTGCTGCGCTGGGGGAGCAGACTGCTCAGTGCTGTCTCGGCGACTTCTGGTGTGAGGGGTTGATGGGTGAGTTGGGACAGAGCCAGCACGCGGTTGAGCGCGCCCTCGAGTTCGCGGATGTTGTTCTGTATCCGGCTGGCGATGAGAGCGAAGATCTCGTTGGGGACCGATGCGCCGCAGGCGGCGGATTTGGAGCGCAGTATGGCGATGCGTGTCTCCAAATCGGGCGGCTGAATGTCGGCGATCAAACCCCACTCGAAGCGGGAGCATAGCCGCTCCTCCAGCGTGCTCATCGCCTTCGGTGCCCGGTCTGACGAGACGACGATTTGTTTGCCTGTGCCGTGGAGGGTGTTGAAGGTGTGGAAGAACTCCTCCTGAGTGCTTTCCTTGCCAGCGATGAACTGGACATCGTCCACGAGCAGGACGTCGGCAGTACGGTACTTTTCGCGGAAAGCAGCGGTGATGTGGGAACGGATGGCCTCGATGAGGTCGTTGGTGAATTTCTCGGATGAGACGTAAAGTACCCGCAGGCCTTGCGCCTGGCAGCTATGCCCGATGGCGTTTAGGAGGTGCGTCTTGCCCAGGCCTACCCCGCCGTAGATAAAAAGCGGGTTGTAGGCGCCGGCGGGGTACTCGGTGACGGCCATGGAGGCTGCGTGGGCTAGACGGTTGCCCGGCCCCACCACGAAACTGTCGAAGGTGTAGCGCGGGTTCAGGTTAGCGGGAGGGGGGGCTGGGATCGAGGTTGAGACCGCTGGGGGCAGGTTGAGCAAAGGAACGTCATCTTGCTGCCGAGGTTCCTCACTCCACACGACGAACTTGACTGCGACGGTCTGACCAGCCAGTCGGGCAAGGGTGCGCTTGATAGTGGCGAGCAACCGATTCTCCAGCCAGTCCTTGGCATAGCCGTTCTTGACGCCAATGATAAAGGTGCTATCTTCGTACTTCAGCAACCTGGAATCGCGCAGCCAGGTATCGAAGGTGGCCTGGGTCATTTGCAGTTGAAGTTCGCCGAGGGCGGCCGACCAGATGTGATTGGGTTTCATTGTCGAGATGTAGGCAAGGACTGATTAGCGGCGAGAAGCGGCGCGGGGTCGAGAGAACGGAACGCAAATTCCGTGGAACTGGCGACTCTTTCGCGTTGCCAGCCAAAGTGGCTGATTGTGGAGAGTCCTCCCACGCTGTGCCTGGTTGCTGCTTCCCGCCCATTGAAGCGGCCCCAATTGTACCAAAAGAGCGCGTCCCTGGCAACCGTTTTGGCCGTAGCGAACTTAAAAGAGGTGACGTTTTAAGGTAGATTATTGAGAGTATCTGACCAATTGGTGACACGCTATGCCTCTCCCTATCCCTTCGGTTTGCAGGAGTGGCAACCCCAAGATATGGGGGGAGGCGTGGCAAGAGACTCCTGGTCGGCTGTGTGTTACTCCCAAGAACTGCGCTGCATGCAGGTCAGAATTGGCTAACAGTGCCAAGCCTGTTTCAGCGGTTCAAAATACCACTTGAAACGCCAGACCGACCAGCAGGCCGGTCACCCATCCACCGACGACATCTGAGATGAAATGGACCTGAAGCGTAACTCGGACCAGCCCGAGCAGCCCAGCCCACAGCGCAAACGTCGTCGTGCACCAGGGAGGCAGAAGCGGAGCCAGTAGCACGACCAGGCAGGCGGAGCGGCTGGTGTGGCCGGAGGGGAAGGCGTGGCGGTCAAACTGCGTGTAGAAACCCAGCCCTTCACCCGGCGGGCGCTGGCGGCGGAAGAGCCACTTGAGGGCGGTGGTGACCACGCCAGCGACCAGTGTACCAATCAGCACGCGCCACCCGAGGTCGCACCAGGTTGCATTTCCCCATACGAGTGCAACTGCCGCGCCGATCAGCCAGATCGGGCTGTCGCCGGGCTGAAGGCTCACCAAAATATGTTATCTGCAATGCCGAT
>CAYPOY010000517.1:0-2722 GCA_964412395.1 uncultured Anaerolineales bacterium
TCAGTTTACCCTATTGCCGCGCTTTTGTCCACCAAATGGATAAAGTCGAGTGGAAAGAACCCCGTCAGATGTCCCTTGAAGATGATTCGGTCGAACGTGGTAAGCACCCCCAAAACGTCTTCTCGATGGTTCCTGACAAATGTTTCCACAACCTATCCTCCTTCGCGCTTATTCTGTCCTTGTTATACTTGAGGATAGGCCGTTTTGCAACTCAGTCTTTGGTTGCGGCCAAAGGCCGCGCTACGATCTCCTCTCTGTACTTACCGATCTTCTCTAGGTACATCCGCGCTGTCTCTGCTGACGGCTCAGCGAAGGCCCTGACGATTTTGAAGCCAACGTCAACCTTGCGCCATCCAACGTCAATCGCTTCCCAAGCAGTGCTCAAGAGGTGTAGTAAATGGGAAAGTAAACCAGAGTATTCGTCAGTCTCCTGTTTCGCCAAGAAAGAATAGGCAAGACAGCATGCGTTGCAGCGCTGGGCAGCATCTTGAATATTGCCTATCCGATTGACCAAAGGCAAAGACTCTCTAGCTAGATCCTCACTTCGTTCAGACACTGTTGACAATCGCGCCATAACCTTGAGTAAAGCCTCATCTTTCAAGTCCCAGTCAGCAAAGCAGCCAATGGCTTTCTCTATGAAGGCTAGATCGAGTTTGTCTGCAGGTACTCTAGTGGCTGACTCGACCAAGTCGAGAAGCGCGAGATCCCGCCTGGGCTCGGTATTCAGGGCAGCTGTCAACTCAAGAGCCAACTCAGGCTTTGTTTTTGCCAGTGCTCTGACAGCGCTACGAGTTGCATAGTAATGCTCAGCTGTAGCATTCAGCAATCGCTCTCTGCCAGATTGCAGATTCCCCTGTGACAATGTGTGAAGACGCAGATCATCTTTGGTCTCGAGTGTCATATCGGGGTCCATATCGGCAAGTGTTGCGACCAGCCGTGCCATACATCCTGTTTTCACGGCCAACTCGGATAAATCGCTGATGTAGAGATAGACATCAATCAGTCGGTTGGTGGCAGCCTCGAAGTCATATCTGTTCTCAGTCTGTGCCAGCAGGAGCTGCAACCTTACATAGTCCTCAGTAGGCCCAAAACGTTCGACAGCACCCTTCTGACTGTCAAAACGACTGACTAGTTGTTTTGCTTTGGATTCATCTCGAACAAAGGGAAGCGGTGATGCTATCTCGCGAAGGACACCAGCGTTTGGCGAATATGGCGTTGTTTCGATCGCAAGGCCAAGTGCATATTCAACCACCTCTACAGCGTCTTCGCGTTCTCTGCTGTTCATTGCCCATTGACGCAGCAAGAACAATCGCTTATCAGTGTTCTCTAGCTTTTCGGCTTGTGCTATAACTTCAGTAGCTGTGCAATCTCTAATCAGAAGAGATACCGCAGCCGTAAAACTCCGGACCTCAGGATCTCGTATTCGTGAGCGTATGCTTTCCACAGTATTTGCAGTCTGATACTGCTCACCGTCCATGCCCAATGCTGCAATGGACAACTTAGCAAAAGCCCGATCCAGCGCGTTTTCATCCGTGGCAGTGCTGGTAGCTTTCTCTACCATCTCGATTGCGAGATCGGGGCTGGCATAGAGCAAGTCTGAAGCCATCTCGACTGCTTGTTCACCAAGGATGGTAGGATCAATCGTGCTGTAAAGATGATGAATCTGCTCCAGAAGCTCAGGTTCTGGTGATAATCCTTGCTTACATTTCTCCTTAGCTATGATAGCCAGTAGGTGAAGCCGCTCTTCCGCAAGAACAACGCTCTGCGCTAGGGCAATTGCAGAGCCATAGTCATCTAGGGCCATTCGAGCCTCGATCTCTGAGCGCCACACCTTTGCTCCATCGAGTTCCATCATCTCAGATTTCTGCACGCTGAACCGCACCAAGTCGCCATCTCGATGCAACTGCCGTGCAGCGTTTATCCCTAGCTCTGCCTGCTGCCTAACAGGGCTCAGAGAGTGACTAAATTCCAGCATTCTCGGAAAATGATCCGGTGAAAGATAGTTGAGAACGTCCTCAAAACGCCTTGCTTGCTCCAAATAGCTAGGCAAATACATCCGAGATGTGCCACTATCCGGATCACGAAGCAAATCATCAATCAAGACATCATGAACCTGGTCCTTTAGATCACAGAGTTGGTCGGCTGCGAACTTGCGGAACGCCTCCGATACAAAGCTGACCTCGTCGTTCTCCGGGTCGCTAGACACAAAGCTTAGGTGCTGAATAAGCTCTTGCACTGTTGCAGATTCCAGGTGCAATATGCGTGCCAGGTCGTCTATGGAAAACCTCTTGTGTCCGTGGGCTAGCATTGCGAGTAGCTTCAGTTGCCTAGCGTCGTCGGAGTGAATTCTGCGCCACTCGATCTCGAACAAGTTGGGCTCCTCAAGGAGAGTTTGAACATCAGTCCCGGACTGCAAGATACGCCTTGCACTCGCCAACCGACCTGGGATTTTCCTGCAAATCTGGTATATCTCTTCAAGTGACCGCCGGTCTGTGCCGCAACCTTTGAAGTACTCTACAGTCTGGTCAAGAGTGAACCCAGACAGAGGATATGATTTCATACGAATCTCTTGGGGGATGTATGCCGATAGCTTGTCAAGATCACCAGCAAGTAGAAAGCGGAAACCCGGCAAGCCGAACGGTAGCATGTCCAAGACGAACTTCCTAACAGGAGTTTCCCATTGACATAAAGTCATCCGTTCATTTCAGTTACGTGTAACAGA
>CAYPOY010000518.1:0-2705 GCA_964412395.1 uncultured Anaerolineales bacterium
GCTCAACGTTGACCCGGCGCTGGTGGCCGCAGCGGCCGACGACCTGGCCCGTGGCAGCGACGCTGCGAAACGATGGCTTCCCCCCGCAATTCGCAATTCGCAAAATGGGATGCGCTATTCCGCAGCCTGCGCAACCAGGGGCGGGACGTCTTCGACGCCTGGCTCAGCCACACCCGCCTGGGCTATAACTATCGCCTGGGCGAGATGAGCGCGGCACTGGGGCTGGCGCAACTGGGTCGCATCGAGGAGTTGTTGGCCAGGCGGGAACGGGTGGCAGGGTGGTACAACGAGCGGCTAAAGGGGCAAGATATCCCTTCACGGCCTTATTTCACCCCGATCCACCTGCAGCCCTTCTACGTGCAAAAGTTCGGCTACCAGCGGGGCGATTTCCCGGTCACGGAGGAGGCAGGGGATACCTGCCTGGCGCTGCCGTTCTCCAGCGTGATGAAGGAGGAGCAGGTGGCGGTTGTGTGCGGGGCGTTGAAGGCGGCGATCGGTAGACGGTAGAGGGGGGAGGGGGGAAGGGGGAGACTGGAGGGGGGATCAGACTTCGGAAGTCTCAAAAGTGCGCTATCAACCAGCTTTTGAGGTGGTTTCGGGCTGATTCGCTTCCAAAATCCTCGACGGCAGACTTCTGAAGTCTTGATGACATTGGGATAACAAACCAGTTTTCGCCCTCGTCGCGGTAGATGAACGAGACCTTCGAACCTGGCAACTGGGCCAGAATCAAGATTTTCTGGCGCTCATGCGGCGATCCTGGGACAGTCTGCATACTGAAGGTGGTGTACCTCTGGCCGAAGCAAGGCAGCGCTTATTGGCAGAAAACTGCTAGCAACATGTTGTGGCTCTTCCTGGGCTTGCCTATCCTCCTCCGCCAACAGCGCCCCGGCCTGCACGGCGAGCCTTTCGCCATCTACAAGTTCCGCACTATGACCGATGCCCGGGATGCCGATGGCAACCTGCTGCCCGACTCGCAGCGCCTGACGCCCTTCGGCCACTTCCTGCGCAGCACCAGCCTGGACGAGCTACCGGAACTGTTCAACGTGCTGAAGGAAGATATGAGCCTGGTGGGGCCACGCTCTTTGCTGATGCAATACCTGGATCGCTACACGCCGGAGCAGACGCGTCGTCACGAGGTGAAGCCGGGCATCACCGGTTGAGCGCAGGCATTGTCCTGCCTGTCCTGAGCGCAGTCGAAGGGAGCGAGGGCGAAGGGGCAACGGTCGCAACGTCCGCTCCTACATCGCCACCCACTTCGGCCGCCAAGGGCAGGTGCTGAGGTTGGAAATGGCACTTCAGCAGGTGTGTCGGGAGAGACAGATACATGGAGGTTGAGAAATGTCTTCCACTATTTCCATCGAAATACCGCGTGAGGTCATCCATTCCACGCGGATGACACCACAGGAACTAAGGCGCGAGCTGGCCATCTCTCTGTTCCAGCAGGGCAGACTGTCCTTTGGCAAGGCTCGGGAGACGGCCAGCATGACCGTTTGGGCCTTCCAACAATTGCTGGGGAGCAGAGGAATCTCTATCCACTACGGACTCGAAGACTACGAGGAAGACCTGGTTACGCTGAAGGAACTCGGCCGGCTATGAGTGTCGTGAGCAACGCTTCCCCGCTGATCAATCTGGTGCGGATCGGTAAACTCGACCTGCTTCGCGAGCTATACGGCGCACTCACCATTCCCGAGGCAGTGTGGCGGGAGGTTGTCGTCGAAGGGGCTGGGCAACCAGGAGCGGATGAAGTTCAGGCCGCCGCCTGGATTAAGACGCAAGCAGCCACGAACAGACAGCTTGTGCGCGCTTTGCAGCAGGGATTGGATGCGGGGGAAGCCGAAGCCATTGCCCTGGCATTGGAGATAGAAGCCGAGTTGCTCCTGATGGACGAGCGCCTTGGACGAGAGAGTGCTGGTCACCTTGGATTGCGCTACACAGGGCTGATCGGTGTCCTCATCGAGGCCAAGCGTAGGGGGCTCATCCGTGCAGTTAAGCCCCACCTGGATGCGTTACGCGACATGGCCGGCTTCCGCTGAGCGGGTTAAGCGGGGGCGCACATTTTCACGGGTGGGGAGGGGGAAAGAAAGAGAGCTTGATTGGAGACGTAAGCATGAACCGCTACACCCAACTCACTCTCAAACGCGCCTTCGATACCATTGTTTCTATTGTTGCGCTGACTCTGCTCTCGCCTCTGATCGGCCTGATCGCGCTGGCAATTCGCATCACTACTATGGGCTCGTCCGTTCTCTTCCGCCAGACCCGCCCCGGCCTGCACGGTAAACCCTTCACCATTTCAAATTCCGCACCATGACCGATGCCCGCGACGTCCAGGGCAAACTGCTGCCCGACGCCGAGCGCCTGACATCCTTAGGCCGCTTCCTGCGCAGCACCAGCCTGGACGAACTGCCGAAACTATTCAACGTGCTGAGGGGCGATATTAGCCTGGTGGGGCCGCGCCCCTTGCTGATGCAATACCTGGATCGCTACACGCCAGAGCAGATGCGCCGCCACGAGGTGAGGCCCAGCATCGCTGGCTGGGCGCAGGTCAACGGGCGTAATGCTCTCACCTGGGAGCAAAGGTTTGCGCTGGATGTGTGGTACGTGGACAATTGGTCGTTGTGGCTGGACCTGAAGATTATCGCCCTGACGGTCTGGAAGATCCTGAAGCGCGAGGGCATCAGCCAGCCGGGGCAGGCGACGATGGAGGA
>CAYPOY010000519.1:0-2693 GCA_964412395.1 uncultured Anaerolineales bacterium
AGATCACCATGTTCAAGTCGCTGGGGATTGCCATTGAGGATCTGGCTTCGGCGCATTATGTCCTCAACAAGGCGCAGGAAAAGGGTATGGGTACTTGGGCCGAGATTGGCGGTCGACATTATGCCAGTTTCTAGTTGGGATCTACGGGCACACATTGCTGGCAGCAGCCGGCGCGCATGTCGATGGCGTGCGGGTGTGCATTCCCCCTGGTACCATCGAGGATGTCGTCGCTGCCAGTCCGCAGTCCTTTACCCTATGGGGCCGCCCCGTCGGCAACAACAGGATGCAGGATGAGCGGTACTGGATCCATGTGCAATCTGGCGTGCTTGACCAAGCCGGGCTGGATCGGGTCTACTTTGGGCCTGGACCCACGTGCACCTACTTCGTCGATCCAGACACCGGCGAGCGCCGCAAGTCCCGCCGCGGTGATCCCGGGATGACGGCCCTGGTCTGCGACGCGCTCGACAGCCTGGACTACCTAATGGGCTTGGGGCTGATCGACGATGTGCCGGTCGAGCTGGCTCCTGTCTACGAGTTCGCCGAGATGGTCGCCAACACTGCGAAGCCGGTGCTGCCCTGGGTATACTCGGTTGAGAACATCTCTGACATCTATCAGATCGCGCTGGCCGTCGCTGGGAGTGAGGAGACGCTGGCGAAGTGTCCTTTCTTTGCTCTCTTCACCACGTCTCTGGCTGCCCTGCAACATCTGAACGAGTGCCTGGGCGCCGCGCTCTGGGCCGCCGAGCGCGGCATTCCCATTGTCTACCTGGCAGGAGGCTGCGCCGGAGGTACCGCGCCGGTGACTGGTGCCGGCACGCTGGTCATCTTCCTGGCGAGCACCCTCAGCGGTTTGGCGGTCATCCAGCCTGCGCCGACATCGGCTCCTTGGAGATGCTGGTGATGAGCGATGAGATCATTGCGATGACCAAGCGCATTATGCGTGGCATTGAGGTCAGTGACGAGACCCTGATACTAGACTTGATCGACAGGGTCGGCCCGGGCGGGCACTTCATCGCTGAGCGAGAGACGGCCGAGCGGTGCCGTGACGAGATTTGGATCCCGACGCTGATGGATCGCAAGCCGTGGGAGGACTAGGCGACGACTGGAGCGCGGACGATGACGGATCGGATCAAGAGGCGGCTGCGGGAAATCCTTTCCACCCACAAGGCACCGCCCTTGCCGGACGGCGCAGTGGAGCAGATCGAGGCGATCATCAGCGCGGCATAGGCACGATATAGACAGTGACACAGTAGGAGGCGTGACGTGAAGATTACTGCGATCAAGACCACTCCTTTGGGTTTGCTCTTCAAGGAGCCCTACCACTGGGCCGGGCACTGCGACTTCGGTGGGCACGTCGTGGTGGTGGAGGTGCAGACCGACGAGGGCATCGTGGGTATCGGCGAATCGAGCGACGCCTCGCCGCCCGACGGCACGGTAGCGTTCCTGCGGGGCGTCAGCGAGCAGTTCATCGGCGAATCACCCTTCGACATCGAGCGGCTGCTCCGCCAGGCACGATGCCTGGGGGGCTTCAGCTACACGCCGTGGTTCGCCAACCTCGTCCTGACGGGGCTGGAGATGGCGCTGTGGGATGTGATCGGCAAGTCGATGGGGTGCCCCGTCTACCAACTGCTGGGCGGCGTCTACCGTGAGGAGGTCGACTACTTCGGCTTCCTGCAGGGCAATACGGCCGACGAGTTGACGCGATCGGCCGAAGACGCTGTGGCGGCGGGCTTCTCGGTTATCTATATGAAGGTCGGGCGAGGCGAGGAGCGCGATATGGCGAACGTCGCCGCCGTGCGCGACGGGATTGGCGACCGTCGCCTCCGGCTGGACGCCAACGAGGCTTGGGACGTCGGCACCGCCATCCGTATGATCAACCGACTCGCTCGCTTCGAGCCCGAGTTCGTCGAGCAGCCGACGCCCGCCCATAGCATCCCGGCGCTGAAGCAGGTCAAGGACGCTGTCGGAGTGCCCATCGCCGCCGACCAGTGCGTCTTCACAGTAGCCGATGTCTATGAGATCTGTCGCCAGCGGGCCGCCGACGTGATTGTCTTGTCCATCCACGAGACCGGCGGGCTGCTCGCCTTCAAGAAAGCGGCGGCAGTGGCCGAGGCCGCCGGGATTGCCATCTGCCTGCACGGTCGGATGGTGACGGGGATCACGGACTGCGCCCAGCACCAGGTGGCACTGACGCTGCCCAACCTCACCGACGGTAACCAGATCATGCACCAGTTGATCACGGAGGACATCCTCGCTGCGCCGGACATCACGCCGCGCAAGGGCAAGATTGGCCTGCTCGAGAGGCCCGGCCTCGGCTTCGAACTCGACCGCGACGCCATCGAGCGAGCCAAGGCCCGATCGGGAGACCTTCGCCCAACACAGGCGATTTGAGATGCACAAGATTTGAGTTACGCTTCACGCATTACATAGTTACCCGGCAACATTTACGCTGTCCGCGAGAATTATCGGACGCGGATATTTACCCAACAAGTTGCACCAGTAGGTATTGTGTGAAGTTGACCTCCTCTGGCAAGTGTGAGATCAGATGGGACTGATGCCATCCTACCTGGGTGGCATTCAGTCAGTGGGAGTCAAGGTCATCGCCGCTTTCCCCAAGAATTATGATACCGAATATGATGCGCATCAGGGGGTGGTGTTGCTATTTGACACCGATCGGGGATTGCTGCGTGCAA
>CAYPOY010000520.1:0-2681 GCA_964412395.1 uncultured Anaerolineales bacterium
CCCCCCCCCCCCCCCGGCCCCCGCCCCCCCCCCCCCCGCCCCCCCCCCCCCCCGCCCCCCCCCCCCCCCGGCCCACCGGGGGACAGGGGGACAAGGTATTAAGGCGACAAGGCGACGAGCGTGAGGGCGGAATCAGACCGGTGAACGATATACCACGGCAGAGACTCTGCGAGATTGTTGCTCAGTATGGTCACTCCCTGGGTGATGATCCACGGCGGACTGAGGCTCTGCTGCGGGACTTGTGCGGCGAGTACAAGCGGGAGATCTTTGTCCTGGTGAGCGCGCTCAGGGAGCAGGTGGCGGAAGGCCTGCTGACGTCGCGGGATAGTGTGCCACACGAAGTGTTGTTGGCGCAGCTCACGAAGCGGCTGCGGGAAAACCTGGCCCTGGCCGAGGACGCCGCCAGGTGGGCGGTGGAATCGTGGGCGCTGGCGTTGGGGGTGATCGAGGAACCCCTCCCCGGCCCTCCCCCACGGGGGAAGGGAGTAGGGGGGGGGGGGGGCCCCGCCCCCCCCCGGGGCGGGGGGGGGGGGCGGGGGGGGCGCGGCGCCCCCGGCCCTCCCCCATGGGGGGAGGGAGTAGGCCCCCTCCCCAGCCCTCCCCCATGGGGGGAGAGAGTCCCTGCGCGCGTGGCTGCGCCCCCTGCACCTCTTGTCGTCCAATCTCCTGTACCGCACGTCTCTACCGATGAGCGCCTGGTGTGTGTATTGGAAGGGCACACGGATTGGGTGCACAGTGTCGCTTTTCATCCCGCTGGGCGCCTGCTGGCTTCGGGGAGCCAGGACAGGACGGTGAGACTGTGGGATGTTTCGACTGTGCTCAATACAGGCGTGGCGGACAGCCAAGAGATGCGGTGGCCGCTACAGAGCACGTCTGCTGTGCACAGTGTTGCCTTCAGCTTCGATGGGCGCACCCTGGCCTGGGGAAGCGGAGATGGCACGGTGCAGTTGCGGAGTGTGGCGCGGAGCCGAAAGCTGCACGTGCTGAAAGGTCACGTGGGCGAGGTGAACAGTGTGGCCTTCAGCCCTGATGGGTGTGCCCTGGCCTCGGACAGTGACAATATCGTGGTGCTGTGGGACGTGGCGAGCGGCCGGGAAGTGCGGCAATTGCGGGGACACACGCACGTGGTACAGAGGGTGATCTTCAGCCCTGATGGCCGACTTCTGGCCTCGGCGAGTGGAGATAAGACGGTGCGGCTGTGGGATGTGGCGAGCGGCCGGGCAGTACAGGTGCGACGGTTGGAGGGGCACACGGAGGCCGTGTGGAGCGTGGCCTTCAGCCCGGACGGACGCACGCTGGCCTCAGGAGGCTATGACAAAACGGTGCGGCTGTGGGATGTTTCGACTGCGCTCAACACAGGCGTGGCGCGGGGCCGGGTGGTGCGACGGCTAACAGAACACGCGGGCGGGGTGAACAGCGTGGCCTTCAGCCCCGATGGACGACTGCTGGCATCGGCGAGTTCGGACACCATCGTACTATGGGATGTGGCAAGCGGCCGGAAAGTGGGGCGGTTGAAAGGGCACACGAATCTGGTGCAGAGCGTGGCTTTCAGCCCCGATGGGCGCATCCTGGCATCGGGGAGTTGGGATGGGACGGTGCGGTTGTGGAGGGTGGCGTGAAGCAATATGACAGCGAATCGGGAGGATGAACCGAATCCTATTCGATGAATCCTGAGATTCGTTGTCATATGGGAGGTTAAGGAACCATAAACGACTTGCCGCGACAAAAACTCTGCGAGATCATCGTCCAATACGGCCGCTCCCTGTGCGATGATCCGCCTCGAACTGAGGCCCTGCTGCGCGCCTTTTGCGGCGAGTACAAGCGGGAGATCTTTGTCCTGGCGAGCGCACTCAAGGAGCGGGTAGCGGCCGACTTGCTGGCATCATCGCCTAGCGTACCGCAAGAGGTGCTGATGGGACGGCTCACTGTACGGCTGAAGGACAACCTTGCTTTGGCGGAGGATGCTGCCAGGTGGGCAGTAGAGTCCTGGGCGCTGGCGTTAGGGTTAATATCACACGCGGAACTCTCCAAGCCGAAACCAGGAGCGCCGCCGCCTACCCCTCCACTGATCACTAGGCCGACCAGCGTCATCGAACTCACGCCGTATACTCTGAAACCGGGTCTAACCATATCCACATTGAAAGACCTGCCAGCAGTTTGTGATCAAGCCTGGGATAGTGCTGTCGAGCACTTTGTCAAGGGGTACATCACCGAGCGGATGGAGGATAGACTTGCCATATTGCGTGCCGAAGGCCGATATGACAATGTCAGTGAACTAGAGCCACTGTTACTTGAAGCCCAGACTTTGCGCCAGCAGGCAGTGCAAGGAGGAGATGAGATTACACGCAGCGCGGCACTGGAGGCATTCTTGCAGACCATTGGGCAGGCTCTTGGTGGTGTATCTGCACCTCACTTGACCGTAAGCCAGAACAAGATTGATCTGGGAACAGTGGAACAAGGTAATCTGGTTATCGACGAATTGACGGTTACCAATTCCACACGTGGCTATCTTACTGGAACTGTTAGCAGTGATGCCACGTGGTTGGCAATAACACCAACTCGTTTTGGATGTGTGGCTGGCGACCAAGTAGTGGTGAAGGTAAAAGCCAATACCGTCAATTTAAGCAGTTCCTCACCCTGCGAGGAGCATCATGCCGAAATAGTCATCGCATCTAACGGTG
>CAYPOY010000521.1:0-2674 GCA_964412395.1 uncultured Anaerolineales bacterium
GTGGCCGCGCCCATCTCAGAGATCGAAAGAGCCGAGGTGTTGCTGGCGAAGATCGTCTGATCGGGACAAACTTCCGTCAGTTCCTTGAACACGGCTCGCTTGATCGCTATCTTTTCGGGCACTGCCTCAATGACAATATCTACGTCCTCGAACTCGTCGTAGGTGAGGGTCGGCGTGATCAGGTCCAGTTTGGACTCCATGTCGCTGGCGCTCATCTTGCCCTTGTCCACCCGCCGCTGGTAGATGGAGCGAGCCTTCTCTATCCCCCTGTCCAACATCTCCTGGTCAATGTCCTTGAGCACCACCGGCAGGCCGGAGTATGTGATGACCTGGGCAATCTCGCCGCCCATCGTCCCCGCGCCAACCACTGCGGCTTTGAAGATATACATTTGTCACCTCCCTATGCTTGGTATGGGATCAAGTAGCGTGCTGGCCTATGGATCCCTTCCCCCAGTTTCTCACCACTACCACGTGGGCAGAGGGATCGCCGCTTCTGGGTTGTCCAGGCGCACGAAGTAGACCCACTGGTCGGGGTACTTCTCGAACGCGGCCCGGTCGGCCTTACCCAGCGTCTGGCCCACGAAGTAAGCGCCGCTCTCAGGCTCGATAGCCACGATCACCGCGCCCTCCTGACCCTCCAGTTCTCCCTTAATCTTCTCAAAGACTTCCCTGCCTTGGGCGACGAACGCCTCCCGCGCCTTCTTGTCCTGCCAGATAGATACATCTGCCATAGTCCTTCCTCCTCAAATGCCGATTTGCTGACTCGCTGACTCGCCGATTCGCTAACTCGCTGATTCGCTGACTCGCCGATTCGCTAACTCGCTGATTCGCTGACTCGCCGATTCGCTGACTCGCTGACTCGCCGATTCGCTGACTCGCTGACTCGCCGATTCGCTGACTCGCTACTTCCGCTCGATAATCATTGCGCCACCCTGGCCTCCGCCCACACAGGCCGTGGTCAGGCCCAGCGTCAGGTCGCGCTTGATCATCTCGTACAGCAGCGTGACCACGATGCGCGTGCCCGTGCAGCCCACGGGGTGGCCCAGCGCGATAGCGCCGCCATTGACGTTGACCCTCTCCCAATCCCAGCCCTGGTCCTCCAGCTCGATGCCCACGGCTATGGATTGCGAGGCGAAGGCCTCGTTGAGTTCGATGAGCTCAATCTCGGTGAGTTTCAAGCCCGCGCGCTTCAGCGCCATAGGCACAGCGTAGGCCGGGCCGATGCCCATGATGTCTGGCGGTATGGCGGCGTAGGCGTAACTGCGGACGGTACACATCGGCTCCAGGCCCAGCGCTTTTGCTTTCTCGGCCGTCATCACCACCACCGCCGCTGCACCATCGGAGATAGGGCAGGCGTTGGCTGGAGTGACAGTGCCGCCCTTCTTGAACACTGTCGGATAGAGAGCAGCCTTCTGCACCGTCAGGCCCGGGTTAATGCACTCATCCTCCACAATCTCCTCGTAGGCCACCTCCTTGCCAGCGACCTTCTTGGACACGCGGAAGGGGACGATCTCATCTCGGAACTTGGCCATCCGCGTGGCGCGGAAAGCCTTCTTATGGCTCTGCACGGCGAACTTGTCCTGTTCCTCCTGGCTGATGTCGTACATCATGGCCAGGTTCTCGGCCGTGAGTCCCATAATCTGCCTGCAGACGGGGTCCGTCAGACCCTCCCACAGTGTGTCAACAAACTTGTCGTGGCGGAGTTTGAGGCCCCAGCGAGCGCCCCGCACGCAGTACGGCGCGGTAGACATGCTCTCCGTGCCGCCGCAGAGGAACACATCGCCATCGCCGGCCTGGATGGCCTGATAGGCCATACTGATGGACATCATGCCTGATACGCAGTTGCGCTGGATGGTGCAGCCGGGCACGTGTACAGGCACGCCAGCCATCAACGCCGCCACGCGACCGATGTTGGCCGCATCGCTCTGCTGGCTGATGCACCCCAGAATGACGTCGTCAATGATGTTGGGGTCAATGTTCGCCCTCTTCACGGCTTCCTTAAATACCGCCGTGGCCAGGTTCTGGGCAGGGATGGTGCGAAAAGCCCCGCCATGACTGCCAATAGCAGTGCGACACCCACTGACGATAACAACTTCTTTCATCCCGACCTCCTTTTAGTTTTTCGTCTTATTTTCGTCTTAGTCTTTCGCCTGCAATCCCTCAATCATCACAGCCAACGCCGTCTGATAGAGTGACCGTCGATCCACCCCTACCATCTCCCGGCGTAGTGGATGCTCCATCAACTGCAACACGCCGTTCATCGTCGCCCAGAGGATGCTGGCCGCCTGCCGCACGTCGCAACAGCGAAACGCCCCCTCGTCAATCCCCTGCTGAACCGCCTTCGCCACCCAGCCCAGTCCTTCCAGGCTAGCCGACAATACTTTCTGATAGACCTCCGGCGTTACCGACTCCCGAAAACGCCCCCGATCCATCGCCATCAACAGCCGGAAATACTCTGGCTCCCGCTCGAAGAAACGCAGGTAGGCCTGGCTCAGTCGCCGCAGCCGCTCATCGGCCGGGAGAGACTCCCCCGCCGTGTAAGCACATTTCAGTTCCTCGATTAGTTTATCCAGCCCCTCTAAAAGCAAATGAGCAAGGATCGTTTCCTTGCTCTCAAAGTACAGGTATACGGTGCCCTTGCTGATTTCCGCCTGATCGGCTACGTTATCCACAG
>CAYPOY010000522.1:0-2660 GCA_964412395.1 uncultured Anaerolineales bacterium
TCTGGCGATGACAAAGTCTGCTGGTACGAGAATACGAATGGTGATGGCACCGACTGGACGGCCCGCACCATCTCCACCACCACCGTCGGTGCTCGCTCGGTCTATGCAGGGGACATGGACGGCGACGGCGACCTGGACGTCCTATCTGCTTCCTATGGCGACGACAAGGTCTGCTGGTACGAGAATACGAATAGTGATGGTACCAACTGGACGGCCCGCACCATCTCCACCGCCGCCGATGGTGCCCGCTCGGTCCATGCGGCGGATGTGAACGGCGACGGGGACCTGGATGTCCTCTCCGCCTCCTACAACGACGACAAGATCGCCTGGTATGAGAACAACGGCGACTCGCCCCCTGCCTTCACCAGCCACGTCATCACCACCACTGCCGACTATGCCGCATCGGTCTACGCGGCGGATGTGGACGGCGACGGTGACCTGGATGTCCTCTCTGCCTCTTGGATAGACGACAAGATCGCCTGGTACGAGAACGACGGCGACTCGCCCCCTGCCTTCACCAGCCACGTCATCGCCACCAACGCCAACGGTGCTGAATCGGTCTATGTGGCGGACGTGGACGGTGACGGCGACCTGGACGTCCTCTCTGCCTCACATGACGACGACAAGATCGCCTGGTACCCCAACGAGACCATCCACCGCAGCGCTGCTTTCCCGGTCCAGGCCCAGGCCGTGATTACTGACACCGCCGACGGCGCCGTATCGGTCTATGCGGCGGATATGGACGGCGACGGGGATACGGACGTTCTCTCCGCTTCCTACAACGACGACAAGATCGCCTGGTATGAGAACGACGGCGGCTCGCCCCCCGCCTTCACCGGCCACGTCATCACCACCACCGCCGACTACGCCACATCGGTCCATGCGGCGGATGTGGACGGCGATGGTGACCTGGACGTCCTCTCCGCATCCCACGACGACGACAAGATCGCCTGGTACGAGAACGACGGCAGTTCCTCCCCCGCTTTCACCAGCCACGTCATCGCCACCAACACCAACGGCGCCGTATCGGTCTACGTGGCGGACGTGGACGGCGACGGGGATATGGACGTCCTCTCCGCCTCCTACGACGACAACAAGATCGTCTGGTACGAGAATGACGGTGCCTCGTCTCCCGCCTTCACCTCCCACGTCATCACCACCAGCGCCTACTGGGCCACTTCGGTCTATGCAGCAGACATGGACGGCGACGGCGATATGGACGTCCTCTCCGCCTCTTTTTCGGATGCCAAGATCGCCTGGTACGAGAACGGTGTCGTCAGCTCCACCCGCGTCTTCACCTCCCACGTCATCACCACCACCGCCAATGGCGCCTATTCGGTCTACGCGGCGGACGTGGACGGTGACGGCGATATGGATGTCCTCTCCGCCTCCCAGAACGACGACAAGATCGCCTGGTATGAGAACGACGGCGGCGGAGGGGGGACCCCGGTCTTCACCAGCCACGTCATCACCACCAACGCCCAAATGGCCTGGTCGGTCTACGCGGCGGATGTGGACGGCGACGGGGATATGGACGTCCTCTCCGCCTCCTACGGCGACGACAAGATCGCCTGGTACGAGAACGACGGTAGTTCCTCCCCCGCTTTCACCAGCCACGTCATCGCCACCAACGCCAACAACGCCCGCTCAGTCTATGCGGCGGATGTGGACGGCGACGGCGACCTGGACGTCCTCTCCGCCTCATCCTACGACGACAAGATCGCCTGGTACGAGAACCAGGGCGGGCAGTTCGCCCTGGCTACGACAGACACCGCCCCGGCCACGATCTCCGAAGGCCAGCAGGACGACGTACTGCGCATCGTGGCCACCCACCGGGGCCGCAGCGGCGATACAGACGCGGAACTGACCACGCTGGAACTACTCTTCGAGAAAAGCGCGGGCGACCCGTTGACCACCGCCGAGGCCAACGACCTGGTCGAGAACCTGTATGTCTATCGTGACGATGGCTCCGGCAGCTTCGAGCGGATCGCAGACACGCTGGTGGCGACGGTCACCACCCTCTCACTGGTCACGGGAACACAGACCATCACGTTCGCCGATGGCGATTCCAACGCGCAAGTGACCTTTAGCGCACCAGTCACCTACTTCGTGGTAACCGAGTTGACCGGCAATGCGGCCAGTCAAACGCCCAACCAGTTCCGGGTGACGCACGTGACAGACCCCAAGGGTCTCGGAATACCCTTGGGGTCTACAGCGGAGGACCGTGATCATGACATTCCCCTCTCGCTAGAGTATGTGGCAAACGTCTCCTCGGGGATCGTTACAGTCGCTGATCTGTCGGTCACCAAGGCCGCCTCGCCCAGCCCGGTGCAGGCCGGTGAACAACTGACCTACACCATCCACATCACTAACACCGGTGGTGTGACTCTCACCGCCACTGTCACCGACGTACTACCCAATCACGTCACGCCCAGTGGCGTCCTCACCTGGACGCCGGTCATCACCGCGCCCGGTGGTGTCTGGATGGAGACGGCTGTCGTCACTGCCGAGGTAGGCTACGCTGGAACACTGACCAACGTGGTGCGGGTCACGACCGAAGAGGGCGCGACGGGTACGTACACGCGCACCACCGCCGTGGAGGAGGCCATCGTCGGATTGAGCGCCGTCAACGACAGCCCCACACCGTTGGGCAGCGCTAC
>CAYPOY010000523.1:0-2642 GCA_964412395.1 uncultured Anaerolineales bacterium
CCGCCAGGCCGGCCCACAGCAACGGGGCCAGCATGTGCTCACGCGCCCAGGCCAGGGCCGCGCCACGAGGCTCCAGCGTGGTGAAGGCGAGCATCTCAGACGAGGAAGAGGTCGGCCACGGCAGCGCGACGAAGAGCCACGTCCTCCCCTCAGTGTCGGTGAAATTCCCCTGCAGGCCACCCTCGAGACGGCGGTTTAAGCGTGCTCTCGCCAGCAGGTTTTGGCCCTCCCACTCATCCCGGCTATCGAGGACAACGCTGCCCTGGGAGTCAAGGAGCAGAATGCGCACGTTGCGGTCCTGGTCAACCCGCCGCAACAGGTAAGCCATCCGCTCGGGGCCGACGTCCCTCCCACGCCCCACGACGACGGTCACGCGTGCCACATCGCCCAGCCGCTGGAAGACGAACCGCTGTTGTACCTGGCGGATGCGCAATGCCACCAGCAGCGCCAGCGCGGCCACGAGCAGGCAGATGAGGATAACGACGATGTATGAAAAAAGCAGACGGGAGTTGAGGCTACGGAACATGCGAATTGTGAATTGCGAAGTGCGGATTGCAAATTTACGAATCACGAACTTACGAGTTTGTACCCGACGCTCACGACCGTCTCGATCTCGACGCTGGAGCCGGTCAGTTTCTTGCGCAGGTGGGCGATGTGGACATCTACAGTGCGCGTCTCGCCGTAGAAGTCATAGCCCCAGACCAGGTTGAGCAGTTGTTCGCGGCTGAGGACAATGCCACGGTGCTCGGTCAGCGTGAGGAGCAGATCGAACTCCTTGGGGCGCAGTTCCACCCGTTGCCCGGCGATGGTGACTTCGTGGCGGGCCGGGTCTACCGTGACGTCGCCCACGTGGACGGGCACTTCGGTGTGGGTGGCGCGCCGGGTGCGGCGCAGGATGGACTTGACGCGGGCGACCAGTTCGCGGGGGTTAAAGGGCTTAGTGACGTAGTCATCGGCCCCCAGTTCCAGCCCCACAATCTTGTCCACATCGTCGTCGCGGGCGGTGAGCATGATGATGGGAAGATCAGGCGCGGCCTTGCCGGAACGCACGCGGCGGCAGACCTCCCAGCCGTCCACTCCGGGCAACATCAGGTCGAGCACCATCAGCGCCGGGGGCTGGCGGGCGATCATCTCCAGCGCTCTGACCCCGTCACCGGCCGACTGTACGCGGAAACCTTCTTGTTCCAGGTAAAGCGCTGCCAGTTCGACGATGTGGGCCTCGTCGTCCACGACCAGGACTGTCTCTCCTGCCATCGCGCGCTCCTCCTGCCTGCCATTGCATCCCGATTGCCCCCGAAAGACAAGGCCCCAGTCGTGGACCTGCACCGGGGGGCCGGGCCGGGGGGGCGGGGAAGTGGGCGGATGTTGGGATGGTTGCGGCGGGGTATCCGCGACGGTGCTCGCGCGTTCGCTGAACCGCACAAGCACCACGCCGATCAGAATCAGTCCCCCGCCCAGGAGTTGGGGGACAGTCAATCGCTCGCCCAGGAAGAAGAAGGCCAATACAGCCGTCATGGCCGGTTCCAGCGTGACGATCAGGTTGGCCGTAGCGGCCGGCAGGTACGTCAGGCTGACGGTGTACAAGCCATATCCACCGATGCTGGGACCTACGCCCAGCAACACCATCACCCCCCACCCCAGGGCGGCTTCACGCCATCCCCCTGGCCCGGCCGCCAGCGGGCGAGACAGCCAGAAGAACGTGTCGGGGCGTTGCAGGAGCAACAGAAAAGCTGCCCCGAATACAAAGGAGTACAGCGTGGCCGTCCAGGGATTGACACCCCGCCTTGACGATGCTTTGCCCAGCAGACTGTAAGCGGCAAACATCACACCGGACACCAGGCCGACGATGGTGTCGACAGGGTTGACCTGCCAGACGGCGCGGTCGTACGCGCCGGATGCGAACGTGCAGCCTACGACGCTCAAGACCACAGCGCCGATCTTGAGCGCGTCCAGCCGCTCGCCCCACCAGCGCCAGCCAGCCAATGCTGTGAAAACAGGCGAGCTGTAGATCAGCACCGTGGCCACCGACGCCCCGTTGAGCGCTACGGAGACCGTCCATAGCGCGTTGAGAACGGACAGGACAAAGCCATAAAGGACGAAAAACGACACGTCCCGGTGTCCCAGGTGCAGCAGGGGCCGCGCCACCAGAGCGAGCACCCCAAAAAGTGTGCCTGCCACGATAAAATCACGCCAGAAAGCCAACACCAGCGGCGGCATGTGGAAGCGCGCGGTCAGGTAGCCGATGAAGATAGCCGTTGACGACCAGATAACCGTGCCGACAAAGGCGATGAGATAGCCGCGTATGGAAGAAGGCTTGGTGGAAGCGTTCACATCGCCTCAGTCCAGCATTATCACCGATACCTGTGCGCCAGCCGGCGCGTGGGTCCAGTCCTCCGGGATGATCGCGAGCGCGTTGGCCTTGACCATCGATCTCAGCATGCCCGACCCTTGCTCGCCGGTCAGGTAGGCACGCCAGATTCCCTCGTGCTCCTCGACGCGGACGCGCAGGTAATGGCGGCGGCTGTCCTTGTGTTCCAGCTCATCCATCAGCGTGGCCTCCACAATGGACCGCTTCCACGCCGTCGCTCCCAGCATCTTCAGGATGGCCGGGCGGGCGAACATCTCGAAGGAGACCATCACCG
>CAYPOY010000524.1:0-2624 GCA_964412395.1 uncultured Anaerolineales bacterium
TGACATTCCTATTGCAAAAAGGAGGATTCAAAGAAATGACCACATTACAAACTTTGGTCAAAGCTGTAATGGACGGCTCTGAAGACGAGGCCATTGTTGCCGCAAAGCAGGTGATTGAGGAGAGTATCGCTGTTGATCAAGTCATCGAGGCGCTCACGGCCGGCATGCGCGAGATCGGTGACCGGTTCGCCCGCATGGAGATCTTCTTGCCGGAGATGATGTTGGCCGCCCATGCTATGCAGGCGGTGATGAGAGAACTGCATCCTGAGATTCAGAAGTCGGCTATGCCTACAGAGAAGAAAGGCACCGTGATCATCGGCACTGTCGAAGGCGATATGCACGAGATCGGCAAGGATATTGTGATCACCTTGCTCCAGGTGCAAGGTTTCGAGGTGCATAACCTGGGAGCCAACGTCAACGCCCTGGACTTTGTACGCAAGGCCGAGGAAGTGCATGCCGATATCATTGGCGCTTCTGCGCTGATGACCACCACTATGCCCGGCCAGAGGGAGATCATCGAGTTTCTCAAGGAAAAGGGCATCCGCGATAAATATCACGTGATCTTCGGTGGAGCTCCGGTGACTCGGGAGTGGGTGGAGGAATGCGGTGCCGATAGCTGGGGCGAGAATGCAGGTGTGGCCGTTGAGATTCTGGAACGTGTGATGGCAGAGAGGAGGATGTAAGATGCCGCCGTACAAGATGTGGGAGATCATGGGGCGGGCCAACACTGGCCCATTCTGCGAGGACGATGAGTTCCTCTACAAGATTTTCATGCCCAAAATGAAGGGGGTCATCGAGAAGTACGGCATCAAGTATGACCCGGACAATCCGGTACCTGCTGACGATGACCTGGCTGACCGTGTCTGGCAGGCGGCGGTGGAGTTTTTTCTGGAGGTGGGTGTGCTCAACGTGGACACCCACCGCCGCATCATGGTCGACGAGTCGGAGTTGAAAGAGGCATTGTATCATGCTCCTGGGCATTATCTCGTCGGCGCAGGGAAGGATACCCGCTGGTGGGAGCATCGGGATGTGGAAGACACCAAGCCACCCTTCTGCATCTTCAGCCCCGACATCACCTGCGACGAGGATGCATTCTTGCCCATGTCCATTGCCTACATCCAGGAGCCCTTGGCCGACGGTGTGTGCGCGCCGATCCTGGAGGAAAGCATGGGCCTGAAGATCAAGTCCGGCACACCAACCGAGATGGCCGGAGTGATGGAACACGCTATGACGCTGCGTCAGGCAGCCAAGCTGGCGGGACGACCGGGCCTCTTCCTGGTGGCCGTGGGCACGGCTCAATCGGACACGGGGCAGATCGCGGTGAGCAACGACGAGTGGGGGGTGCGCCACACTGACGGACGACTCATCGGCGCGCTGACCGAGCTCAAGATTGACAACGAACTGTTGAATAAGATCACCCATTGCATGCAGTTCGGTTGCTTCATCGGGTGCCTGAGCGGGGCCATTTACGGTGGCTATGCGGGTCGCGCCGAGGGCGCGGCGATTCTGGAAACGGCCTACCACCTGGTGGGATTGACCATCTACCAGGCCAGTTTCCAGCAGAGCTTCCCCTTTCATCTGCATTTCACCTCCAACAGCGGGCGGGAGATGCTGTGGCTGGTGAGCGTGAAGCATCAGGCAGTGAGCCGCAACAGCCGCATCCTGACCACGTCCAATGGCTTCCTGAACGCCGGCTCGGGCACCGAGATGGTACTGTACGAGGCGGCGGCTCACGGGCTGGCCAGCACGGTTTCCGGGGGCGACCTGTGGGAGACGGCGGTGGGCCACAACAAGTACCGCAACTACGCCACGCCGCTGGAGGCGCGTTTGGCTTGTGAAGTGGGACACGCAGCAGCGCGGCAGGGGATGACGCGGGCTCAGGCCAACGAGATCGCCCTCAAGCTACTGGAGAAGTACGAGGACCAGATCGCCGACGCTCCCAAGGGAAAGCCCTTCCAGGAATGTTACGATGTGCGCACCGCTCGCCCGATGCCTTGGTATCTAGACCTGTACAAGAAGGTGAAAGACGAAATAACGACGATGGGGGTGGCATTCCCGTATTAGATTGTGTCCGCCACGAATTCCCAGTTGTCGTACGGGCCCTCCCTTTCCCCCCGGGTGGGGGGAAAGGGAGCTGTATGGGCCTGAATGCAGGAGGTCAACAATGAAAGTCATCAAAACAATCTGCGGTATGTGCGGTGGGGACTATTGTGGCATTGATGTATCCGTGGAGGATGACCGGATTGTCGACATCAAAGGTTCAAAGGAGCACCAACTGAACCAGGGCAGAACGTGTCCTCAAGCACGGGCAGTCCTTGAACTGGAGTATGACCCAAACCGGCTCAGTTATCCGATGAAGCGCGCGGGAGATGCGTGGCAGAGAATTTCGTGGGACGAGGCGCTCGACACCATTGCCGACAAGTTGAGTCAGATCAAGGAGCGATACGGCGCGCAGGCATTGGCTGTTTACGAGGGCGAATCTCTTGAGCAGTTCATACGGGACGGATGGGCGCGGCGATTTATGAACTTGTACGGCACACCGAACTGGGCCCAGAATGACCACATGTGCTATTTACCTGCCGTCATTGCAGAGCACCTCACCTATGGCAGAGAAGAGATTGATG
>CAYPOY010000525.1:0-2567 GCA_964412395.1 uncultured Anaerolineales bacterium
TCATTGGTCAGACGGCTCATCAACTCGCCGTGCGGATGCCGGTCGAAGAAACTGAGCGAGAGGGTCTGCAAGTGTTCGAAGAGATCGCGGCGCAAGGAGCGCATCGCCCTTGGGGAGATCCTCGCCATAACCACACTCTGGCCGACTTTCGTCAGCCACGCACCTGCGTACGCGCCCGACATCAGCAAGATGATGCGCTGTAGCCCTGCTAAATCACCAGCCGCGATGAACCTGTCAATCGCGACACCCATCAGGAAAGGCGCTAGCAGATCCAGGACCGTGTTCACCACCACCAGGATGAACACGGTCACCAGCGCCCACCTGTAGGGCCGCAAGGTGACGAGCAGCCGGCGCAGAGTGGTGCGCACATCGCGGGCCTTCTCGATCTTCGTGCCCCTGTGTCTTCCGCCAGGGCCAGGCATACCAGTTGCTGGTTGTTTAGCCACTGTACATTTCTCCTCTTGAAACGTGAGACGTGAAACGTCAAACGTCAAACGTGATTTGCTTACGTTTCACGTTTTACGCTTCACGCACTATCGTTTCCCAACTGCGACTCGTAGATTTCCCGATAGATGGGACTGGACACCATCAGCTCCGCGTGTGTGCCTTCGGCGGCAACCTGTCCCCGATCCAGCACCACGATTTTGTCGGCGCTGAGCACCGTGCTGATGCGTTGCGCGATGACAAAGCTGGTACGACCGACCATCAATTCGTCTAGCGAGGCCTGAATTCTGGCCTCCGTCTCCACGTCCACGGCGCTGGTGCTATCGTCCAGGATGAGTACTTTCGGTTGCACCAGCAGCGCGCGGGCGATGGCGATCCGCTGCTTCTGGCCACCCGATAGGTTCACCCCCCGCTGCCCGACCACGGTGTCGTAGCCATCGGGGAACGCAGTGATGAAGTCGTGGGCCTGAGCAGCCTGGGCTGCGGAGATGACCTCTTGCTCCGTCGCGTCGGGGCGACCGTAGCGGATGTTGTCACGCACCGTGCCGCTGAACAGCATCGTCTCCTGCAACGCGATGCCCACCTGGGCGCGCAGCGCGCCCAGCAGGATGTCGCACACATCCACGCCGTCCAGGGTCACACGGCCCTGCTCCACATCGTAAAAGCGGGGAATCAGGTGAACGAGGCTGGATTTGCCCGCACCGGTCGCGCCCAGGATCGCCACCGTCTGACCTGGTTCTGCCACCAGGTTGACGTCTCTGAGTACCAGCTCCTCGCAGCCGTGGTTGTAGCTAAAGCAAACATCCTCAAACATCACGCGCCCACCTGCATCGGACAAAGCCTGCGCTTGCGGGCGATCTTGCACATCGGCGGTGCTATCCAGGACCTCCCAGATACGGCTGGCGGATGCGTCGGCGGCCGAGATCGGCCCGACCATACCCCCTAACATCAGCATCGGGAAGAGCGAGTAGGACATGTAGTTAATCGAGGCCACAATCTCGCCCACAGTAAAATCCCCATCAACGATCAGGTTCCCGCCAAACCAGACGACGCCCACGATCCCCAGGCTGACTATGAACTGCATCGTCGGAATCAGCGTGGCCAGGAGTTGCATCACTTTCACGGTCTCGTCCGTCAGATCACGGTTGGCCCAGTCGAAGCGCGCGTTTTCGTGCTCGACGCGGACGAACGCCTTGACCACACGCACGCCTGCCAGGTTCTCTTGCAAGACCTGGTTCATCTTGTCCAACTTGTTCTGTATTCTTAAAAAGAGCGGCCGCGCCTTGGCAAGGAAGAACCAGATGATGCCCAAAATCACCGGGAGCAATACCAGCATCAGCAACGCCAATCGCGTGCTGGTTGCAATCAACATGAACATGCTGCCCACCATCCACAGCGGCGCGCGGGTCAGCATACGCAGGGACATCTGCACCATCATCTGAACCATGTTGACGTCGCTGGTCGCACGCACCAGCAGTTGCCCCGTCTGGACGCGGTCCAGGTTGCCGAAGGAGAACGTCTGCACCTTTCGCACGAGTGCGCTGCGCAGGTCCGCGCTCGCGCTCATTGCCACCCGCACCGAAAGCAGCGTGTTGCCAATGGAAAACAGGGCACTGAGGACAGCAGCGCCAAGCATCAGCAGGGCTGTGGTCACGATAATCCTCATGTCCTGCCTGGCGACACCCTCATCAATGACCCGTTGGGTCAAGCGTGGAATCAGGAGGTCCGCCACCACCACACCAAGCAACAATACCAACGACAGGACAGCATTCTTCTGGTAAGGTTTGACAAACCGGAACATACGTCGCAATGATTTCATCCTTGGCTCCTCCACCATCCGCTCTCGTATCAGGTCAACCCGTAGGCAGCGTAAACCGAAATTTCGAGCCCTCGCCTGGCATGCTCTCCGCGCAAATTGTCCCCCCGTGCATCTCCACCAGTTGCCTGGCAATCGCCAACCCCAGCCCGGTCCCGCCACCGGCCCGCGAACGGGACCCCTCACCCCGCCAGAACCGCTCGAAGATGTAGGGCAGGTCGTCAGGGGGGATGCCGGTTCCTGTGTCGGCCACCGTTACCTCTACCATACCCCCCCTGGCCCGGGGGGGGGGGGGGGGGGGGGGGGG
>CAYPOY010000526.1:0-2557 GCA_964412395.1 uncultured Anaerolineales bacterium
GCGTACGCCGGGTTGGTGGGCAAGTTCATCCTCGAGGCGTTGGCCCGTGTGCCGGTCGAGGTGGACTACGGCTCCGAGTTCCGCTACCGTGACCCCATCATCAACGGGAACACCGCCGTGCTGGCTATCACCCAGAGTGGCGAGACGGTGGATACGCTGGCGGCGATGGAGGAGGCGCGGGCCAAAGGGGCGTGGCTGTGGGTCATCGTCAACGTCATCGGCAGCCAGGCAATGCGTGTCTCCGACGGCTACATCTTGATGCACGCCGGCCCAGAGATCGGCGTGGCCTCGACCAAGGCGTTCACCGCCAGCCTGGTGGATCTCTACCTGCTGGGCTGTTACCTGGGGGAACTGCGAGGCGTACTGGGGGGCGACGAACTCCGGCGGCGGGTGGACGACCTGGCGCGGTTGCCTGACCTGGTGGGGCACGTGTTGGACCACGGCGACGAGTACGAACGGCTGGCGAGCCAGTTCTACGACCGGGAGCATTCCCTGTACCTGGGACGGGGGATCAACTATCCCATCGCCCTGGAAGGAGCGCTCAAACTGAAGGAGATTTCCTACATCCACGCCGAGGGTTACCCGGCTGGCGAGATGAAGCACGGCCCCATCGCGCTGATTGACGAGGCAATGCCCGTCGTCGCCATTGCCGTGCGCGACCATGTCTACGACAAGATGATCAGCCAGATTGAGCAGGTCAAGGCGCGGGGCGGCATCGTCGTCGCACTGGCGACGGAGGGGGACGAGGACATCGCAGACAAGGCCGACCACGTGCTTTATGTCCCGCCGACGCCGGTGTTGCTCTCGCCGGTGGTCAACGTCGTGCCACTGCAACTGCTGGCCTACTACCTGGCGGTGCGCCGTGGCTGTGATGTGGATCAACCTAGAAACCTTGCCAAATCAGTTACCGTCGAGTAGCAGAGTGGTGTATTTTCCGAACAAGCCAAACAAGCCGAACAGGCCGAACAAGGAGACCTATGTGTGGTATCTTTGGCATAGTCGTGGAACAAGAGCAGCCCCTGGGTAAGATTCTCATCGAGGCCGGACGGCGGCTCTCCTACCGGGGCTACGACTCGGTCGGCTGCACCACGCTGCACGGCGACGGCACGATTGACCTGCGCAAGGACGTGGGAAAAGTGGACGATGTGGCGGGGCGGCTGAGGTTCTCCGAAATGGTCGGCCGGCGGGGTATTGTCCAACTGCGCTGGGCCACCTTCGGGGCACCCTCGCAGGTGAACGCACAGCCTCACCTGGACTCCGACGGCGACCTGGTGGGCGCGCACAATGGCAACGTCGTCAACAACGTCGAACTGCGCCAACAGTTTGTCGCCGAGGGGATGACGGTGCGCTCGACCAACGACGGCGAGTCCTGTGTCCACGCCGTCGAACGACACGTGGACCGGGGCCACGGCATGGTCGAGGCCATCCGCCGTGCCTACGACGACCTGGAGGGCGATTATGCCTTCGTCATCGGGCGGGTTGGCGAAGAGGCACTCTATGCTATCAAGAAAGGCTCCGGGTTGGTGGTTGGTCTGGGCGAGGGCTTCACTTGCTGCTCGTCCGACCTGCCCTCCGTTCTGCCGCTGACCCGGCGCATCCTGCGCGTGTGCGATGGCGAAATTGTCATTCTGTGTGCCGATGGGGTCGAACTGCGGCGCGTTTCCGACGGGGGCCTGGTCAGGCGCGAGGTGGAGTTATGCACCGAGGGCATGGACGTGGCCGAGAAGGGAGGCTACCCGCACTTCATGCTCAAGGAAATCCACGAGCAGCCGAAGGTGGCGGGAGACTTGCTGCATCTGCTGGCGGCTTCCCCCCACGTGACGCCGATGGTCGAGGCGATGCAGCGGGCACGCTGCCTGTATTTCGTGGGCTGCGGCACCAGTTACCACGCTTGCCTGTTGGGCGCAGTCTACCTGGCCCGCTTGGCCCGCCGCCCCGCTGTCCCTATTCTGGCCCCCCAGTTTATTGCTCAATGTGGCCCTGCGCTGGCCCCTGACGACGTGGCTGTCTTTGTCAGCCAGAGCGGCGAGACGAAAGATGTGCTCAACGCGCTGGAGGTGGCCGAGGCCCGTGGTGTGGTCCCGCTGGGGTTGGTCAACGTGTTAGGCTCAACGCTGATGCACCGCAGCCGTCACTACCTGCCGCTGGCCTGTGGCTACGAGATCAGCGTGCCCGCGACGAAGACTTTCGTCAACCAGGTGATAGCCTTCCTATACCTGGCGCTGCGGATGGGCGAGCGGCCCACTGCTGTGCTGGATCCGCTGCCCGGATTTCTGCAGCAGGCGCTTGAGGAGGTCGGACCGCAGGTTGAGCAGGTGCTGCCGCTGCTGGAGGGTCGGAACGATCTTTACTGCCTGGGTTACGGTGTCACCTACGGCATCGCGCTGGAGGGGGCGCTGAAACTGAAGGAGATCACTTATGCCCATTGCGAGGGTATGCTATCTACCGAGTTCAAACACGGGCCACTCTCGGCGGTGAATGATGGCTATCCGGTGCTCTTCATCGTCGGGCCGGAGGACGTGGGGCTGCTGGTGAGCGCGATTAACGAGGTGACCTG
>CAYPOY010000527.1:0-2555 GCA_964412395.1 uncultured Anaerolineales bacterium
TCCCAGTACTCCTCGCGGATCAGGGAGCCGAATCCAAGGATCACCCAGCCGAGGGCACAGAGCATCAGCGGGATTGAGACGATCCAGGCTGGTAGCGTTCCGCCCCATGTCCCTAGACTTGCGGCCAGCCCAAAGTCCGCCAAGGCCCAGCGGAGCGTCAGCCATCCTGCTCCGAGCATGATAGGCAGGAGCAGCCAGTCCAGCCAAAAGCTCGTGATGGTGATTCTCTCAGGTTTCTTCACCTCAGCGTACTCCGCTTGAATCGCCCGTCGGAAGTCCTTGTGTGCAAACTCATCTACCTTCTCCTCTGATCAGAAAGACCTGGCCGATCTCTCGCTCCAACGCGGCGGCGTCGCGCAGCATGTTCGCGATTTGATCTGCCTCGGATTGACCGGCAATACCGCCCTCCAACGCCGCCAGCGCGTCTATGTAGAGGGCTGCTGCCTCGTCGAACAGGTCGGCGGCGCGCTCGACATCCGCCTCCCCGGTGAACGCTGTGCGCAGGTAGGCCGCGTTGCTGTGGCGCGTGTAGGCTGCGGCCTCGATCCCGCAGCGCAGACCGCCAAAGTCGGTGTTGGTTAGGTCCAACTCAGCCCAGTGCTCCTCAACCCAAGTCGCCAGCACCTCGATGGCATCCGCTCCCTGGCGTGGCCCGTACTTTGACCCACCGGCGAGCAACTGCCCGTTGCGCGCCCAGATTGGATCCAGGTCCTGCTCGATTGGCCCTGTTTCAAAGATGGTAAGCGCGTAGTTCCAGGGAGATGAGAACCTCCGGTTCCAATCCGCCACCGTGTCCAACAAGGTCTGATCGGAGACCTGGATACCCTTCTCGCCGGGCGGCAGGTGGCGCGTGTCGATCACGGTCTCGTAGTAAAAGAAACCGTCCGTGTCGTAGCCCACCAGTACCTCGCTGTGGGCGCTGGCGCACGGCTCCATCTCCGGCAGCATGCAGCCGTTCAACGCCACGCGCACTACGTAGCCCTGGGAGAGGTAGTAGCGCACCGCGTCGAGGTACAGCGATGGATCGTCGGTGACGTAGTAGCGGCGCACCAGTCCCAGGTAGGGGGCCGCAACGCCAAAGCCGGCCTCCGGGTCAGTGTAGGGCATGAACTCCCATTCACCCGGCTCCCTGAACGCCCCGTAGGTGAACCCCATCAGGAAGCAGAAGTGACCGATGGGTTCGTCAATGCCCTGCTGCGCCGCGATCATAGCCAGGCTGTTGGCTTGGCAATACCACTCCCGCGTGGCGATCCATGGGGTGCCGTCCAGGTGATGCTCGGCCGGAAAACTCCCGACGTCATCCCGCGCAAGTTCTATCGGCTCGCGGGTCTGCTGAATGTACATCCTGGCGAAGAAACCCGGCGCTGCCAGCCACAGAACTACACAGGCGATTGCCAGCACCGCCACGGCGACGCCGAACACCCGCCACACCGTTCTCTTACGTCTGTTTCGCTCCATGCTCTCATCCTTTCCTTACGTTGGGTCTTGCCCGGCAGCCTACATCAGAATGACGGCGGAATCCACAGGCAGACCCAAACTCCACTCACCAGCATGAGCAGTGCGATACCCATCACTACTCGAACAACCTCGTGCACTATCTCTCTCCCTGGCGTCCAACTCATCTCCCGCATATCCATACGTCCGAATCTGGTCATTGGTCATCGTTCATTCCAATGGTCATCATCATGATAGCAAAAACTCGGCCGGAAGTCTACACTTTCCAGCCGAGCGGTCGAAATCGGAGGGTGAATGGTCTGTAAGATATGGTGGTTGGACTTTAGGCGTGCACGCCTCGACGCTCTTCTAGCAACAGTTCAGCGATGCGTTGCACGATGAGATCGCGGCATACCTTGTCGAGTACCAGGTGCTGGTACTTGATGATCCCAACTACGCCGCGGAGAGTGGCGGGGTGGTCTATGGTTGGTGGGGACCGTGCTGTGTGGGGTGCTTGCGCCGGGTGCAGGAGACGCCGGAACTGATCTGGCTGGAAGCGATCCCGCTCTCGGACGTCACAGTCACATCCAAAGAGAAGGGCCAGCACGAGTACCACCCGGACTGGAGCAGGGCCACCGTTCGGGTGGGCAGTCGCGTACCGTCCAGAGCGGTGCAGGCGCTGATCGCCGCGTGTGACCCCGCGCACCCCAGGGTCACGCCGCGCGAGGCGCTGGAACGCCTGGCTGTGCTGAGGATACTGGGAAACCCTGCCTAGAACAGCGCTGGCGGGCAAGAGACGCGGCAGGACAACGACAATCGTCCTGCCGCATTCGTTTATCCAACGGGGATGAGAATGGTTCGAGTTAGATCAGGCGACTACCGGACACCGCCCTCTGTCTGCAGATCGCGGTCCAGCCTGTCCAGATCGATCAACAACGCACCGTGGTCCTGGGCGAGGGAGCGGGCCGCGTCGGTGAAACCGGCACGGGCAAAGAAGGCATAGTGCACCGCCCATCCCTCGCCGATGGCATCGGCAAGATCCCGCAAGAGTCTGGGCGATACCCTTGCCAAGTTTTCGCAAATTCAGGTCAGAATCACAAGCAGTATAAGGCGTGCGCAGC
>CAYPOY010000528.1:0-2541 GCA_964412395.1 uncultured Anaerolineales bacterium
TGCGTCCCATTTCTTGCTCCCAGGGCCAATCCAGAGTTTTGTCAGTCAACCAGGGCATGACATAGAGATGGCTACTCCAGCGGGGTGCTCCGTGAGAGCACCCTTCGACAAGACTTCGGCGAGCTCAGTCGAGCCGCTCAGGGCAGGCTCCTTCGCGTTTCTGCGACCAGCGTAGAGTTTCCGTAGGGTTAGCGTAGGGGTGACGTCAAGTCCTGTGGGGCAAGATGTGGTATCATATAACCAGAGTCAGGGGCGGTTTCTCTTCTTCTCCTCCTTTTGGTGAGGGCCGGGGTATGGCGATCCCGGCCCTCCGTGTGTTTAGGGCCAGGCCAGGTCGCGCGATTGACTTCCCCTCCATTTCAGTGTAAGATAGATGCCCAGGAGGGGGCAACGTGGCGCGTCAAACAAGCGGTCGCGCATCATCCGCGTATGAAGGGGCCACAGGCGCTGTGCCTATTGCCTTGCGTCTGGTCGTCACTGTCTCCTGCATAGCCGCCATCGTTGCGATGGTTTATGGGCCACGGGGAGCGAAGTCGCCTGCCCGTATCACGCCGGAAATCACCCTGCCTCCTGCTCCATTCGCTATCCCATCTGCCAATCTCCTACCAGCCACCGACCAATCCCCTACCTCACCCTCTAGTTCGCCACCGTCCGCTGGCCAGTCAGATGATCAATCCACCGACCAATCCACTGCTGTCCCGCACATCGGTATCGTCGCCGGTCACTGGGGAAGCGATACGGGCGCGACATGCCCTGATGGTCTGACTGAGGTTGATATCAACCTCGACGTTGCCCAGCGGGTCGTCTACATCCTGCAGGCTCTCGGCTACCAGGCCGACCTGCTGGCGGAATTCGACCCGCGCCTGGAGGGCTACCAGGCCGATGTGCTCATCTCCATCCACGCCGATTCCTGTGAAGCCTTCCCCAATGCCAATCCGCCAGCAAGCGGGTTTAAAGTCGCCAGCGTCGAGGACAGCCTGATGCCGGAGGAAGAGGAGCGGCTGGTCGCTTGCCTGGCGCAGTGCTACGCCGCCCGCACTGGGATGTACTTTCACGCCAACAGCATCACCTACGACATGACCCGCTATCACACATTTTACGAGATTGGCAACCAGACACCGGGCGCCATCATTGAGACCGGCTTTATGTTGAACGATCGCCGCCTGCTCACCCAACGAGCCGATTTAGTAGCCCAGGGAATTGTGGATGGTATCGTTTGTTTCATTGAGGGTGAGAGGCCATAGCATGAAACCTGGGAAATAGCAGGGTATTCTCTTACATCCCTCTAGTGGCGGACACGCCGCAAGAACTGGTGAAGCGGCTGATGGAATTCTGATGGGCGGCGTTGATGCGCAGGGAAGGCACGATGGAAGACCGTGTTGTTGCTCTGTTACAGGACAGTCAGGCCGCCGTCCGCGCCGGTAACAAGGTCAGAGCACGGCGCAAGCTCCGCGCCGCGCTGATGCTCGATCCCACCAACGTAGACGCTCTGTTGTGGGTAGCATGGCTCAGCGACGATCCCCGCGCCAGCCTGGCCTACATCGCTCGCGCGCTGGTCTGCGACCCCCATAATCCCCGTGCCCACGCTGCGCTGCGCTGGGCGCGCCAGCGTGTGACCTCTCCTGCGCCCCAGGAACCATCATCCGCGTCCACGCTTGTCACACTGGCGTCCCGCCGCTGGGGGATGAGAAACCGGGTTTTTTCCCCAAAACCTGGTTTCTTGGTCGTCTTGGGCTTGCTGGTCGTCCTCATCGGCGGCGCACTGGCCTGGTTCCTGCCGGATGGTCTGCCGGTGTTTGCCGCGCTGGCCTCCACCCCTTCCCCAACCACCACTGCTACCGCCAATCCCACGCCCACACTCACCCCCACTTCCACTTCCGCACCCACACTCACTCCCACTCCTACTTCCGCACCCAGGCTCACCTCTACCCCCACCTGCACACCTTCCCCGACCGAGAGACACACACCCACCCTCGCCCACATGGTCACGCCACTTACTGTCCTACCCACCGCACCGCCACTCCCGCCGAGTTTGACGCCGGCCCCCCGATCTATTCACAGCAACGTGCGTTGGATAGACGTGGACCTGACCCACCAGACCCTCACCGCTTACGTGGGACAGACGCCGGTGCGCACGACGCTCATCTCTACAGGATTGCCACGCACACCCACACCCGTCGGCCGATACTACATCCAGATCAAACTGCGCTACGACGCCATGAGTGGCCCCGGCTACTATCTGCCCAACGTGCCCTACACGATGTACTTCTACAAGGGGTACGGCCTGCACGGCACCTACTGGCACTCGAATTTTGGGCACCCGATGAGCCACGGTTGCATCAACCTGCCCACGCCGGAGGCGCAGTGGCTCTACAACTGGGCCTCGGTGGGCACGCTGGTCAACATTCACTACTGATGCACTATCCTGGCAACGCAAGGCGTGAGGCACGGCTAAAAAGCCATGTCTCACGCTTCGCGTTTGTCGGTATTTCTCGTCGCCTAGATCGGTGGAGCCACCAGACGGGAAGCCCAGCCTAGACG
>CAYPOY010000529.1:0-2523 GCA_964412395.1 uncultured Anaerolineales bacterium
CGCACGCCTGGGTGGAGTACTGGCGGCAGAACGCCAGGTTGTATCCCGATTGTTCAGGTACAACAGCTACACAAGCGACTTCGTGTCGCACCAAGCGCTGGTTAGCCGCCCTCCTCACCCATGCAAGGCCCCTCTATGCTTCCCCCCGAACAATACCTCCTGTTTCAGGCTACCCGCACACTCAGGCCCAGTCCTTGACTTGCCCTGTCTCACTTTGTCTGGGCAACCGTTCCACGTTTTCGGGGTACGAGCATAATCAAAGAACGTAAAGCCTTGTTCACGGCTTCCGAATCGGGAAAATACTCCTGCACATCTGGCTCTAGCATCACCGCGCCCTCTTCGAGTGTGAAGTACTGCACGGTGGTAGTTCCATCAGCTTTGTGAATCTTGACCGTATGCCCCGCACGGTAGGCTTTGTAATACTTGCCTCGGGCGCCACCAGCCATGCTTGTAAAATCATATTCGGGACACATATCGTCATTTTCCACGTTCACTTGTTTAGAAACCCTCTTCTTCATAATCTCTCCGTTCAGATGTAGTTGCTTTGCGGCCACTGATGATGCGTATATTCGCTTCTCGCTCCATGTGAACAACAACCAAAACTTGTCCTTTTGAGGAATGACCGATATTGAGATAACGTTGTTCGCTGTCAGAATGTTCCGGGTCAGGGAATGTCATCAAGAACGGGTCATTGAAAACCGTCTTCGCTTCCTCAAAACTGACTTTGTGTTTCCGGAGATTTACTTTGGCCTTTTCTTCGTCCCACTCAAATGTCAGACTCATTTAGCACCCTTCTACCAATTCTCAAACAGTAAGTTACTGCATCTACTCACCTGTGTCGCCGGTTTCCACGGTTCACCTGGCAATGCACTTGGTTATCTCCACGAAGTTACTGCATCTACTCACCTGTGTCGCCGGTTTCCACCGGCGAGGGCCTGGGAAACAAGGACCCTCACCCGCCTACACTGCGAGTGTCACGCGCGGACCGTCCCCCAGGCCCGACAGAGCCACCGTCCAAAGCGTGTCGCGCCGTGAGCGCCTTAATAGGGACATGGTCACTCTGCGTCCGCCGGTGGAAGACTCCCTGCATACGCCAAGGAGGTTCAAATGGAAGTATACACCGGAATTGATTGGAGCGAAAATAAACACGACGTACTCTTTATGAACGAGGCGGGTGCCATCGTGACGTATTTTGTTATCCCTCACACTCTCGACGGCCTCCGCAAGTTCGACGATACCCGCAAAAAGCTCGGAGTCACCGCCGCAGACTGCCTGGTGGGGCTGGAGACCGCCCACAACATAGTCATAGATTTCCTATGGTCGCGGAACTATAGCCAGGTGTACGTCATCCCTCCCAACTTGGCCAAGAGCTGCCAGGGACGCTACCGTCAGAGTGGCGCTTACACCGACAAGTCCGCTGCCTTCTTGCTGGCAGACCTCCTGCGCACGGACAGGCAGCGCTTACAGCCCCGGCATCCCGCTCTGCCGTTGACCCAGCAAATGCGCGCCAAGATCAGCGCCCTACTCTACCTGACGCGCACAGCCGTTCGGCTCTCGAATCGGCTGCGGGCAGTGTTGTTGCGCTATTACCCAGCCGCGGTGAACGTCTTTTCGTCGCTCGACGGTGTCGTAACCCTCGAATTCGTCCGTGCCTACCCTACACCCCATGCCGCTGCTGCGCTGGGTCGGGACGAGTTCGAAACGTTTGCGCGCCAACACGGCTACATCCAAGTGAAAAAACTCCCTGCTTGCTTCGCCCGTCTCCAGGCTCCCCAACCCCAGGCTGCGCCAGCGGTCATCGAGAGCTATCGAATGGAAGCGGCCTCCCTCGCCACCTTGCTCCTGGACACGGTCCGAACCAACAAAGCCACCTACAAAGAACTGGGAAAACTATTCGCCCAGCATCTCGATCACGAGATATTCGCCTCGCTGCCAGGAACAGGCGCACTCTTGGCACCGGGCCTACTGGTCAAGTTTGGTGACGACCGAAACCGGTTTCCGTCGCCGGCAAGCGTACAGGCGTTGGCAGGAACCTGCCCCGTGACGAAGCAGAGTGGAAAACGAAAGTACGTCCAATTCCGCAAAGCCTGCGACCGTGACTTTCGCTATCTCTCCCAGCAGTGGGCGTTGCGCTCTTTGGATGTCTCGGTGTGGGCCAACACCTATCTCCAACGAGCACGCTCGCGGGGTCATTCGAAGAGCCACGCCCTCCGCTGCCTGGCGAACCGGTGGCTGGCCGTGGCCTGGAAATTGTGGCAATCCCGTCAGTTGTACGACGAGGAGTATCATCTTCGGCAACAAGCCGAGCGGCGCAAGCCGAAGTAGCTAGTTTCCGGTACAAAACTGTTTTCCAGTGCTCCCAGCCCCCGTCCCGGGGGCGGTTTAGGCACAAAAACCGTGTCAAAAAGCGGTCGTTTCCTGCATGGGCCGCCCCCGGGACGGTGGCTCTGAGCGTTTTGTACCGAGAACTAGCTAGTTTCCGGTACAAAACTGTTTTCCAGTGCTCCCAGCCCCCGTCCCGGG